>WHTP01000007.1 GCA_009377695.1 Hyphomicrobiales bacterium
CCGAATCGGGCGAATCACCCGCCGCCAAGGGCCTCATTTCGGCTTGGAGCGATCATGCGTCTCGCAGCCGTCTTCATCGCAATTTGCATGGTGGTGATCGCGGCGTCGGCCGGAGCCGTGGTCTTCCTGGGCTTCGGCTTCTCCGGGACCGAGGCAATCACGGTCGCGCTCGCGGTCCTGACGGCGCTTGGCCTCTACAACGCCGTTGCGACCCAGCCAGGCGTCCGCGCCGTGGCCGGCAACCAGCTCAGCGAGCTCTCGCGCAGCAATTTCGAGCTATCGCGCCAGGTCACCGAACTTGGCCGGCGGCTCGCCGCGGTCGAAACCCGCGTCGATGCGGTACGGCAGCATGCGCGCGCGGCCGTCGATCCGCTCGCCGTCGAGATCAGCGAACTCGGCTCGCTCGTCAGACAACTCGCGGAAACGGTGGCGACCTACGAAGCGCGGTTTGGCGAGGTTGCGAAGCCCATCGCGACACCCGCACCGACGCCGGCGGCAACGGCTGCGGCGGCGCCCATGGCGTCGGCTGCACCGCCTGCGCCGGCCCTGGAACCCCAACCCACTCCCGCGCGGAAGCTCGAGGCCAAGTCAGAGATCACTGCCACAGACGAGCGACAGCTCGCGGCAATCCGCAGCGCCGTCGACGCCAACCGGATCGACCTCTACCTGCAGCCGATCGTGACGCTGCCACAGCGCAAGGTGCGTTACTACGAAGCCATGTCGCGGCTGCGCACCGACAGCGGCGACATGCTCATGGCCGCCGATTTCATCCCGCAGGCACGACGCGCCGGCCTGATGGCGAAGATCGACCATCTCGTGGTCTTCCGTTCCGTGCAAGTCGCGCGGCGTCTGCTGATGAAGAATCGCGATATCGGTCTGTTCTGCAATATTTCGGACTCGACGCTGACCGATGGCGTCGTGTTCCAGCAACTGCTCGATTTCCTGGACGCCAACCGCGCGATTGCGCCGTCGATCGTGCTCGAATTCACGCAGAGTGCGTTGCGCGCCGCCGGCCCGATCGAGAATGAATCGCTCTCGGCGCTCGCCGATCGCGGCTTCCGCTTTTCGCTCGACAACCTGCAGGATGTGCGGATCGAGCCGCGCGACCTTGCCACGCGCGGATTCCGCTACGTCAAGATTCCGGGACAGCTTCTGCTTAACCCGAAGGACACGACGACCGACATCCATCCTGCTGATCTGTCCGATCTGCTCGGTCGTTTCGGAATCGATCTGATCGCCGACAAGATCGAAAGCGAAGCGATGGTGGTCGATCTGCTCGATTATGACGTGCGCTTCGGACAAGGCTTCCTGTTCTCGCCGCCGCGTCCGGTCCGCGCCGAAGCGCTGCAAGGCGTTGCCGACCGCGGCGACGTGATCGCGCGCGAGATCGGCGTCCCGGATGAAGCGCCACCGCCGGCGTCCACGTCGCGGAGTTCGACGAACGAACCGGCCGGCAATGGCGCCGGCGGCGCGCGCACCACCGGCCTTGCGCAGCTCGTGCCCCGTTTCCGAAGTTCGTGATAAGCCGCTGCACACCCTGACACGAACTTCGGGCGGCACGACTCGCGGCGTCACCGGCCGTATTTGATGCCGGGGCGCGGATCGTCTAAGAGCAGCCTCGCGCACCGAACGCGTCCCGCGCCCGCCTCAGCTATCCTGGCCAGAATGTCCACCACCGCACCCGCCTTCAGCAGTCACTTTTCGACCGTTGCGCCGAACTATGACGTGCTTCTCTCCGACGTCTGGGGCGTCGTGCACAACGGCGTCGCGGCAACCGTGAACGCCTGCGACTCGCTTCGCCACTTCCGTGCAAGGGGCGGCACTGTCGTCCTGATCACCAATGCGCCGCGGCCGGGCGAGTTCGTGCAAAAATTCATCGATAACCTCAAGGTGCCACGCGACAGCTACGATGCGATCGTCAGCTCCGGCGACGTCACGCGCGCGCTCATTCTTGAACGCCCAGGCGAGCGGGTCGCCCATATCGGGCCGGCACGCGACCTGCCGATCTTCGAGGGTATCGGCGCGTCTGTGGTTCCAGTCGAGAACGCCGACTATGTCGTCTGCTCCGGCCTTTATGACGACACGACCGAAGGGCCGGACGATTATGACGACATCATCGCGACGATGCTTGCGCGCAAGCTGCCGATGATCTGCGCCAACCCCGATATCGTGGTCGAGCGCGGCGATCATCTGGTCTTTTGCGCCGGCGCCATCGCCGATCGCTATGCGACGAAGGGCGGCGACGTGATCTATGCCGGCAAGCCGTACCGTCCGATCTACGACCAGGCGATGGCGGCGGCACGCAAGGCGCGCGGGCAGGACACTGCGCACGGGCGCATCCTCGCGATCGGCGATTCCGTGCGGACTGACCTCAAGGGCGCTGCTGCTTTCGGCATCGACTGCCTGTTCGTGACCGCCGGCATCCATGCCGAGGAGCTCGGCGGGCGCCATAATCCGACTGATGCGGGCGCACTCTCGGCCATGTTCAAGGACGCGCAGGTCGCGCCGAAGCTGGTGATGCGCCAGCTCGTATGGTGATCAGGATTATGCCGCCAGCGGCGGCACCGGGCTGTCGGGAAACACCGCCTGGATCTTATGCTGCAGCGTCTGCGCGTTGAACGGCTTGACGATGTAATTGTCGACGCCCGCCCGCTTGGCGGCGATCACATTGTCGGTCTTCGACTCGGCCGTGACCATGATGAAACGCGTGGCGGTCAACGCGGGATCGGCACGGATCTCGCACAGGAGGTCGTAGCCGGTCATCGGCGCCATGTTCCAGTCGGAGATGACGAGGTTGTATTGCTTCGTCCGCATCTTGGCGAGCGCGGATGTCCCGTCATTGGCATCGTCGACGTTCTCGAATCCGAGCTGCTTGAGCAGGTTTCGGATGATGCGGATCATCGTGTTGTAGTCGTCGACAACGAGGATCGACATCGAGGCGTCAGTTGCCATAGTCCCCTCTCCTTCGGACCTTCATCACGCAGCCGTCCATTCGTTGCCATCGCGGCGACGACAAACAACCCCCTGCCCGAGGCGCTTCCGGACATTCCCCAAAGGACGTTATTAGCAAGAGCCGTTGAATATCCGGTTAATCGCCAACCCCCGCGCGCTCCGCGCCGCTGTTAAGGAAAGATTCTTCAACAGAATCATGCTGATCTGGAGGACTACCGATCTCGCCATCTTTGCCGGCCAAAGCCACACGAGATTCAAAGAGTTGCTAGTGTCCTTCGATTCCGAAGTGCGTATAAGGGCCCGCCGCAAGTTCGTACGAGCTTCGGAACACTAGCGGCGGTGGTCGCCCGAACGTTAAGACGCCATGGCAGAGAACGCGAAACCAACCCATGCATTTGCCGTGGCGCACGGCGAAGCGCCTCCCGGCCACGCGCTGCGGGGCGCGGTCGTTGCCATCGGCAATTTCGACGGCGTGCATCGCGGCCACCAAGCCGTCATCGCAACCGCACGCGAGCGCGCGGCCACGCTGTCGCGGCCAGCGGCGGCGCTGACCTTCGAGCCGCATCCGCGCAGCTTCTTTCGGCCGCAGGAGCCGCTGTTCCGTCTCACCGATGCCCGTAATAAGTTGCGGCTGCTGGCGTCGACCGGACTCGACGGCGCGATCGTGTTGCGCTTCGACGCGGCCTTGGCCGCGCTGAGCGCCGACGAGTTCGTCGAACGCATCCTGGTCGGCCGGCTCGGAGTCTCAGGGGCCACGATCGGTTTCGATTTCCACTTCGGCGCCAACCGGACCGGCTCGCCCGATTTTCTCGCGGCCGCCGGCGCGCGCCACGGCTTCGCCGTCGACATCGTTCCGCGCTTCGAGGATAACGGACACCGCATCTCCTCCGGCCCGATCCGCGCCGCGCTGACCAACGGGCAGGTCGTGGACGCCGCCGAGATGCTCGGCTTTCCGTGGTTCGTGTCCGGCGAAGTCGTGCACGGCGACAAGCGCGGGCGCGAGCTTGGATATCCCACCGCCAATCTGCGGCTCGATCCGACCTGTGCGCTCCGCCACGGCATCTATGCCGTGCGAGTCGATGTCGGCGGACGCCGGTATGACGGCGTGGCGAATTTCGGCCGCCGCCCGATGTTCGATGTCGGCACGGTGCTGCTCGAAGTCTTCCTGTTCGATTTCTCCGGCGATCTCTATGGGCAAAGGATCGATGTCGCCTTCATCGACTGGATCAGGCCTGAAATGACATTCGAGACTGTCGACGGTCTGGTGCGGCGCATCGACGAGGACAGCCGGATCGCGCGCGCGGCGCTCGCGAAAGTCCCGAATGCATTTCCGCCGGTGACGCCTGATTAAGCTTCCTCATCCTCTTCGGTGTCGGCGACGTCGTCCGGCCGATCGCGGAACCATTCCTTGGCAAGGGCGGCGGCGAGGAAGCCTGCCGCCACCAGCGGCGCGATGCGGCGCAGCCCAATAGTGCGGCCGATCTGCAGCAGGACACCGATCATGCCGGGGTCGAGCAGCGGCGATTGGCTGCGCACCGCAAGCGCGCGCTTGGCTTGCTCGCTGGTCCGGCGCTGCACGATGATGGCAATGAGCGCGCAAAGGATTGCGAACAACAGGAAGCCGAGCGCCAGCACAAGCGCGGCAGTGAGCGGGCTGTAGCGTTCGGCAAGCCAGATGAAGGCGGCGAATACGAATAAGACCAACGCCACCGCCGCCGCGATCGCCGCCAGCAGCGCGCACACAACGACCGCGGTGCTGAGGCCGGTTTTCGCCCTTGCCGTCAGCCGAACGTGGTTCACCAAGCCTTTGAACATGCTCGAGGCTCAAGCAACGTCGCGATCCGGTGCCGCTCCTCCTTGCGCCAACTCTACCTGCGCCACGTTGCGCCGAACAGGAATCCGATAGCGGCCACCAGCGCGAGCGTGGTGTAGGGTCGCGTCCTGAGCGATTCATCGATTGCGTCGACCACATTGTCGCCGACGTCGCGCACCGCGCCGACGGCCTCCATGCC
This sequence comes from Hyphomicrobiales bacterium, assembly GCA_009377695.1. GTDB lineage: Bacteria > Pseudomonadota > Alphaproteobacteria > Rhizobiales > Xanthobacteraceae > VAZQ01. The sequence continues at coordinate 4,965 of WHTP01000007.1, forward strand.
CTTGTCCTGCGCGTCGGAGACCGCCCCTCCGACATTCGAGCGCGCGCGGGCCCAGACCTTGTTGCCCTTGGCAGCAAGAATGCCTCCGAGCTGCTGCGTCAAGCGCGTGACGTCTTCGCGCAGGGCCTGCAAGTCTTCCTGAATATCTCCGGCACCGGCGGACGCAACGTTGCCGGCCTCCTTGGCGGCGTCGCGGGCATCCTTTGCCGTATCGCGTGCCGTGTTGGACATGTTCGACATGTTCGCTTACTCCGCATGACAATGGAAACGTGTTCGAGCTGCCAACGGACCGCGCGCGAAAAGGTTCCACCTCACCCCGGAAGCTTCGCGTCGTCTGAGGGAAGCACGTGATTGGCGATGACGAGACCGATGAGCGAGAGCGGCACCGCCAGGAATGCACCGATCGGCCCCCACAGCCACGCCCAGAATACGATCGCGATGAACACGACCAGCGGATTGAGCGTAAGCCGATGGCCAAGGATCGCCGGTGTGAGGATATTGCCCTCGATTGTGGTCAGCGCGACGAATGCCGCGGGCGGAAGCAGCGCATAACCCAAGGTCGGAAACGTCACCAGGCCGACGCCGAACAGAATCGCGACCACGCAGGCCGGCCCGATATAGGGGATGTAGTTGAGGATCGTGGTGAGGAGCCCGAGCATCAACGGATTCTCGAAGCCGAACGCCCATGCGCCCGCGGCCACCACCGCTCCCAGCGCAATGTTGATGGTGGTCACCACTGCAACATAGGACGCGAGATTGTCTTCGATATCGTTTGCGATCCGCAGGAAGCGCAGCTTGGCGTCGCGGCTGCCGAACAACAAGGTCAGATGCTTTCGCACCTCCATCTGGCCGACGAGTCCAAAAAACAGGGTCGCGGCAAAAATCACGATCTGCATCACCGCCGGCGTGACCGCGGCGATGACGGGTGCGACCAATGTGATTTGCGACGGCTGGACATTCACACTGTTTGGGGCGGGCGGCATCAGCGTGTGCTGCAGATCGCGCAAGGCGGCCAGCGGTATGTCGAGGACGTAGAGCTTCTCCTTGATCCTGGCGGCGATCTCGGGCGCGCGATCGATCCAGGCGACAAGCGGTCCCGCCAGCAGCGTGATGACCGTCGCCACCGCGGCGCCCAACACCACCACGATCAACGTCGCCGTCAGCCATGGCGAAACGTTGAGCTGGTCGGCGCGCTTGACGATCGGCGCGAAGGTCATTGCGATAATCAGCGCGGCAACAACCGGCAACAGGATCGGCCGCGCCACATAGAACACCGCACCCAAGAGCAGGACGAAGATGCCGATCAGCGCGAGCTGTGACGCCGATCCCCAAACATCGTCCGTGCTCGCGACCGGTTGCGGATCGTTGATGATCACGGGATGCCGCCTTTCCCTCCGGGCACGCAGATAGTCCACGAGTCCCTCCGGGCTGGCAGTCGCCGCACGGGCATTTCGTTTGTGTGGGGGGGCCGGGGCCCGCGGTCCCCTACCCAACGCCGCATCGCGGTTCCGGGTTCCCGCATCACGCGCGCCGGTCCGTGACGCGCAGCCCTGTAAACCGTGCCCCTGCTAATGCGGGATCCGCTGTCGCGGCCGGCCTAGCCTGCGCATGATCGATCTGATACGAAGCCGCGATGATGGCTCGCGATTCACATGATTTCATAGTCGGGTCGGCCGCTCGGTCCATAGCTTGGTCTATTCTTGGCCCGGCTTCCGCCTGACCGCGCGTCAGCGGAGGACCGGGATCGCCGAGCCCTCACCGCCATCTTCAGCCTGGTAAGGTCATGACCGACGCCGCCCGCGACTACAGCGAGACTCTGTTTCTTCCCAAGACCGACTTCCCGATGCGCGCCGGCCTGCCGCAGAAGGAGCCAGAGCTCCTTGCGCGCTGGGCGAAGCTCGGCCTCTATCACCGCCTGCGCGAGGAGGCGCGCAGCCGCACCAAGTTCGTGCTGCACGACGGCCCGCCCTACGCCAACGGCAACATCCATATCGGGCACGCGCTCAACAAAATTCTTAAGGACGTGGTGACGCGCAGCCAGCAGATGCTCGGCCACGATTCCAACTACGTGCCGGGCTGGGACTGCCACGGCCTCCCGATCGAATGGAAGATCGAGGAGGAGAACTACCGCTCCAAGAACAAGCCGAAGCCGAACCTCTCCGATCCGGCGGCGATGATCGCGTTCCGCAAGGAGTGCCGCGCCTATGCCGAGCACTGGCTCAAGGTGCAGCGCGAGGAATTCAAGCGGCTCGGCGTCGAGGGCGACTGGGCGCATCCCTACTCGACCATGGATTTCGCCGCCGAGGCGCAGATCGCACGCGAGATCATGAAATTCGCGAGGAACGAGACGTTGTATCGCGGCTCCAAGCCTGTCATGTGGTCGGTGGTGGAGAAGACCGCGCTCGCCGAGGCGGAGGTCGAGTACGAGGACTACACAAGCGATCAGGTGTGGGTGAAGTTTCCGGTTCATGGCGTCTTTCCGGATGTCCAATCCGTGGACGGCGCCGAAGCAACGGCAGCAGAATTGGGCGCCGCACTAGCATCTCAACGAGCGTCCGTCGTCATCTGGACCACGACACCGTGGACGCTTCCGGGCAACCGCGCGATCAGCTTTTCGCCGAAGATCGACTATGCGGTTTACCGGGTCACCGACGCACCCGCCGACAACTGGACGAAGGTCGGCGATCGATTGATCTTAGCCAACAAGCTCGCGGCGGAGGTGTTCAAGCAGGCGCGCGTGAGCGGATATGAAAAGGTGCAAGAGCTATCAGCGGACGTTTTGGCAACGCTCGCCTGCGCGCATCCGCTCGCGAAGCACGGGTACGGTTTCGATGTGCCATTGCTCGCTGGCGATCACGTCACCGACGACACCGGCACCGGCTTCGTGCACACGGCGCCTGGCCATGGCCGCGACGACTTCGAGGTCTGGACCGCCAATGCGGCGAAGCTCGCGGCGCGCAGCATCAGCACTGTCATCCCCTACACCGTCGATGAGAACGGCGCCTTCACCGATCAGGCGCCGGGCTTCACCGGCAAGCGCGTGCTCAACGACAAGGGCGAGAGGGGCGACGCCAACGAGGCCGTGATCAAGGCCTTGTCGGAAGCCGGCATGCTGATCGCGCGCTCGCGGCTCAAGCATCAGTATCCGCACTCCTGGCGCTCCAAGAAGCCGGTGATCTTCCGCAACACGCCGCAATGGTTCATCGCGATGGACAAGCCGATCGCGGATGCCGGCGGCAATGTGGAACCCGGCGATACGCTACGCAATCGCGCGCTCGACGCCATCAAGCTGACGCGCTGGGTGCCGCCGCAAGGCGAGAACCGCATCAACGGCATGATCCTGAGCAAGCCCGACTGGGTGATCTCGCGGCAGCGCGCCTGGGGCGTGCCGATCACCGTGTTCGTGCGCGAGCAAGGCGCCGGCTCGGTCGGCATCCTCAACGACGCGCGCGTCAATGCGCGCATCGTCGACGCCTTCGAGCGTGAAGGCGCCGATGCCTGGTACGCGCCGGGTGCGCGCGAGCGCTTCCTCGGCGAGCTTGCGAACGAGGACTGGCAGAAGGTCGACGACATCCTCGACGTCTGGTTCGACTCCGGGTCGACCCATGCCTTCGTGCTCGAGGACCCCAATCATTTCCCTGGCCTCGCCGGCATCACACGCCGGAAGGACGGCGGCCGCGACACCGTGATGTATCTCGAAGGCTCCGACCAGCACCGCGGCTGGTTCCAGTCGTCGCTGCTCGAAAGCTGCGGCACCCGCGGCGTGGCGCCGTTCGACGCCGTGCTGACCCACGGCTTCGTGCTCGACGAGGGCGGGCGCAAGATGTCGAAGTCGCTCGGCAACGTCACCGCGCCGCAGGACGTCATCAAACAGTCCGGCGCCGACATCCTGCGCATGTGGGTGTGCGCGTCGGACTATGCCGATGATCTGCGCATCGGCCCGGAGATCCTCAAGACCACGGTCGAGACCTACCGCAAGCTGCGCAACACGCTGCGCTGGATGCTCGGCTCGCTGGCGCATTTCCATGAGGACGAGCGGGTCGCGCCGGCGAAGATGCCGGAGCTCGAGCGGCTGATGCTGCACCGGCTCACCGAACTCGATCGCCTGATCCGGCAGGCCTATGCCGATTTCGACTACAAGCGCATCTTCGCGGCGCTCAGCGTGCTGATGACCGTCGATCTCTCGGCGTTCTATTTCGATGTCCGCAAGGACACGCTCTACTGCGATCCGATCTCGTCGCAGAAGCGGCGCGCCTGCCTCACCGTGCTTGATCATCTGTTCCGCGCCACGGTGACGTGGCTCGCGCCGATGCTGCCGTTCACCGCAGAGGAAGCCTGGCTCTCGCGTTACCCGTCGGAGGACGGCTCGGTGCATCTGCATTTGTTTCCGGAGATTCCGTCGGAATGGCGCGACGACGTGCTGGCCGAGAAGTGGCGCCAGATCCGCACCGTGCGCCGCGTCGTCACCGGAGCGCTCGAGATCGCGCGCGCCGGCAAGCGTATCGGCTCCTCACTCGAAGCCGACCCGATCGTGCACGTGTCAGATCCTGACCTGTTCGCGGCGCTGGTCGATGTCGACATGGCGGAGATCTGCATCACTTCCGCCGCCACGCTCGTGTCGGACGAAGGACCGGCCGACGCGTTCCGCTTGCCCGACGTGGCCGGCGTCGCCATCGTCGCGAAGCTTGCCGAAGGCACGAAGTGCGCGCGCTCGTGGAAGGTCTCGCCTGCGGTCGGCAGCGATCCGGAGTATCCCGACGTGACGCCGCGCGATGCACAGGCGCTGCGTGAATGGCACACCATGCGCAGCCGGGCGGCGGAGTGACGGCTGTGTTCCGAGGGCCCGCTAGTGGTCCGATTCTAACATTCGCATCCCTTCTCAGCCGGCGACTTTGCGAATGTTAGAATCAAAGGACCACTAGCGTCCTTCGATTCCGAAGTTCGCAAACAGGGGTGCTGCAAGATGAACGCGAACTTCGGAATCGGGACACTAGCCCGCCTCGGACTGGCGACCGCGGCGACCACCGTCCTGCTCGACCAGGCGCTCAAGCTCTGGCTCCTGTTCGTCTTCGATCTCGCGTCGCGCGGTGTCGTGCGCCTGACGCCGTTCCTCGATCTCGTTCTGATTTGGAACAAGGGAATCAGCTACGGCATGTTCCAGCAGAACGGCCCGTTCGGGCAGTGGGCGCTGCTCGCGCTGACCACCATCGCGGTGGCGCTGCTCCTGGTGTGGCTGACCCGGGCCGAATCACGGCTGTTGGTGGTGTCGCTCGGCCTTATTATCGGCGGGGCGGCCGGCAACGCGATCGACCGCCTGGCCTACGGCGCCGTGGCCGATTTTGTGCTGCTGCACCTGACGACCACAAGCTTCAGCTTCAAATGGTATGTCTTTAACCTAGCGGATGCCGCCATCGTTGCCGGAGTGGCCGGACTCTTGTATGATTCATTTGCTGGGCGCCGCGCCGCAAAACAGCCCTGATCCGCGGGATTACTCTGGGTCAGGCAGGGGGCGCCGGACGGGGAACCGCCTCAACGGGCACCCCCACATTCGCAAAATGCCGAGTCGAGGGGATCGACATCATGCACGTTCGCTGGGTTAGGCAAATTGGCTTTGCCGGTGCATACACGCTGGCCGCGCTGGTGATCGGCGCGCCGGCGCAAGCTCAAGACGATGCCGTCGAGGGCAATTCGATCTGGAATCTCGAACAGCGGGTCTGGGGCGGTATCGTCCGCGGACTTGGGCTGAAAGATCCGAATGCCCCGCAGATCGAATACCGCGAGCGGTCTCCGCTTGTGGTTCCTCCGAATCGCGATCTGCCGCCGCCGCAGGCACGGCCGAGGCCGCGCGATCCGGACTGGCCGAACGATCCCGACGTCGCCAGGGCCGCCAAGGCGAATGCGGTCAAACGCAAGACTGCAAGCAATGCCCAGACCGCGATCGAAGGCAGCGGGCGGGCGCTGACGCCGAGCGAGCTTGAGCCGGCCGGCACGGCACGCGGCCAGACGACTGCATCAACCTCATCCGACCGCTCCAATGCGCCGACGTCCGGTGCGGAGGGGCGACCCGTTGCGCCGTCGGAGCTTGGCTATTTCGGCGGCTTGTTCTCCGGGCGCGCCTGGGGCTTCGGTGCCTATCAGGAAGAAACCGGGACGTTTACCAACGAGCCACCGCGGAGCCAGCTCACAGAGCCGCCGCCCGGCTACCAGACGCCGTCGCCGTCCCAGCCCTATGGCGTGACCAAGCGCATCGAGCGGTCGAAAGCCGAACCGTTCGACCCGGCCGGCCGCGGGTACGGCCGCTAGTGTGGCGATTCAGAAGTCCGCATCATTCTCGCGGCGAGTCCGATATGCGGACTTCTGAACCAAAGCCGCACTAGCAACTCCATGATTCTGGACGGTCGATTCCATGAAACCGCTCATATCCAACGGCCGTCATTCCGGGGCCGGAGCGTAGCGAGGGAGCCCGGAATCCATAACCACGGACTGAGGTTATGCATTCCGGGCTCTCGGCCTTCGGCCTCGCCCCGGAATGACGCCCATAGGATTCGAATTTTGGAATTGCTGGACTAGTGCCGCTTTTCGATTTGAAGTTCCTACGCGAGTTTGCTGCAACTGCTTTAGGAACTTCAAATCGGCGGCACTAGGAGCCCCAATTGGGCCGTATTCGGCAGGCTCTTGCACCGCAAACCCCGGATCGCCATGTCCTTTCCGGGTGAGCGACCAATCCAAGAGGCCTGCCTTGCGCCACGCGATGAAGCGCGCCGTTGTTGCGCTCACCACCCTATCATTCTGCATGCTCGCTGGAGCGAGCGCCCACAGCACCAGCGGCTGGGGACCTGACGTTTCCCATTTCACGCTTGGCAATGGGCTCGACGTGGTCGTAATCCCCGACCGCCGGACTCCCGTGATCACCCATATGGTCTGGTACAAGGTCGGCGCCGCGGACGAGACGCCCGGAAAATCCGGCCTGGCGCATTTCCTCGAACACCTGCTGTTCAAGGGCACGAAGAAGAATCCGCAGGGGCTGTTCTCGCAGACGGTGGCCACCATCGGCGGCTCGGAGAACGCCTTCACCTCCTCCGACTATACCGGCTATTTCCAGCGCACGACCCGTGACCGGCTCAAGCTGATGATGGAGTTCGAGTCCGACCGCATGACCAATCTTGTGCTCACCGACGAGGTGGTGAAGCCGGAGCTGCAGGTCGTGCTCGAAGAGCGCAATTCGCGGGTCGAGAACAACCCCAATGCGCGGCTGATGGAGCAGATGGAGGCCGCGCTCTACCTGAACCACCCTTATGGCCGTCCAGTGATCGGCTGGCGCCACGAGATCGAAAAGCTCACGCGCGACGATGCGCTCGCGTTCTATCGCCGCTTCTACACGCCCAACAATGCGATCCTCATCGTCGCCGGCGATGTGACGCCGGAGGAGGTGAAGCAGCTCGCCGAGGAAACCTACGGCAAGGTCCCGCGCGTCGCCGAGATCAAGCCGCGCCACCGCCCGCAGGAGCCGAAGCCGGAAGCCCCGCGCACCGTCACGCTGTCCGATCCGCGCGTCATGCAGCCGAGCCTGAGCCGTTATTATCTCGCGGCGTCCTACACCTCCGGCCGCCCCGGCGAAGCCGAGGCGATCGACGTGCTCACGCACATCATGGGACGCGGCCCCAACAGCCGCCTCTATCAGAAGCTGGTCGTAGACCAGCGCATCGCGACCAGCGCTGGCGCGAGCTACTACGGCACCGCGCTCGATATGACGCGTCTCGGCCTCTATGCGACGCCGAAGCCCGGCACCAGCCTGACGGACGTTGAAGCCGCAATGGATGCGGTGCTTGCCGAAATCATCGAAAAAGGCGTGACGCAGGAAGAGCTCGATCGCTCCCGCAACCGGCTGATCGCCGACGCGGTCTACGCCCAGGACAGCCAGAGCTCGCTGGCGCGCTGGTACGGCGCGTCGCTGTCGACCGGGCTGACCGTCGAACAGATCAAGACCTGGCCCGATCGCCTGCGCGCGGTCACGGTCGATGACGTGAAGAAGGCCGCGCGCGAGGTGCTCGACAAGCGGCGTTCGGTGACGGGATATCTTGTCAAGCAGTCCGGATCGAGGGACGACCGCTCGTGATCAATCAGCAATCCATCCGCCGCCTCGCCCATCCGGTCGTCGCACAGCTGGGCATGATGTCGCTGATCGTCGCGGCGCTGGTCGCGTTCAGCATTCCCGCCCGCGCCGCCAAGATCGAGCGCGTCGTCAGCCCGACCGGCATCGAGTTCTGGTTCGTGCGCGACGCCACCGTGCCGCTGGTCGCGATCGAATTCGATTTTCGCGGCGGCGCCGTGCAGGACCCCGGCGACAAGATGGGCCTCGCGGAGATGACGGTGTCGACCCTCGACGAGGGCGCCGGGGATCTCGACAGCACCGCCTTCCATGGGCGGATGGAAAGCAAGGCGATCGAATTGCGGGTTCGCGCCGACCGCGAGCACGTGCGCGGTACGCTGCGGACGCTGAAGGAGAACCAGGACGAAGCTTTCGACCTGCTCCGCCTGGCGTTGAACGAGCCGCGCTTCGATACCCCCGCGGTCGAGCGCATCCGCGCGCAAACCGTGGCGTCGTTGCAGCGGAAGAGCACCGATCCCAACTCGATTGCCAACCGCAACTGGTGGGCGAGCGCGTTCCCCAACCATCCGTATGGGCGTCCGGTGAGCGGCATCCTGGAATCGGTCGCACGCATCACGCCGGACGACATGCGCGACTATGCGCGCCGCGTCCTCGCCCGCGACAATCTCAAGATCGGCGTGGTCGGCGACGTCGACGCCGAGACCGCCGGCAAGCTCATCGACCGGACGTTCGGCAAATTGCCGGCCAAGGCGCAGCTCAAGCCGGTTCCCGAAGCCAAGATGCAGGGGCTCGGCGGCCGCACCGTCGTTGACCTGAACGTCCCGCAGGCGGTGGTGAATTTCGGCGGCCGCGGCATCGCCCGCAACGACCCCGACTTCATGACGGCCTATATCATCAATCACATCCTCGGCGGCGGATCGTTCTCGTCGCGCCTCTATCGCGAGGTGCGCGAGGTGCGCGGCCTCGCCTACGGTGTCCACACCAGTCTGATGTGGTTCGAGAAGGCCGCGGTGCTGATTGGCGGTACCGCCACGCGGGCGGATGGGACGGCGGAGACGATCGACGTGGTGGAAACCGAGTTCCGCCGGATGGCGGCCGACGGCCCGACCGAGGAGGAACTCGCCAAGGCGAAGACCTATCTCAAGGGCTCGTTCGCGCTCAATCTCGATACCTCCACCAAGATCGCCTCGCAGCTCGTGCAGATGCAGATCGACAATCTCGGCATCGACTATATCGAGCGACGCTCTGCGATGATCGATGCCGTGACGCTGGCGGACACCCATCGGGTCGCGAAGCGGCTGCTGGACGGTGGCCTGCTCGTCACCATCGTGGGGCGGCCCAAGGGCGTGACGGCGCGGCCGCCCGGCGGCTAACCTAAGTCTCCGGTGATTTGCCACACAAGGTTTCCACGAGCTCGGTGCGCTCCCTCCCCCTGCAAGGAGGAGGGTTGGCGTGGGGGTCTATTCGTCGTGCAGATGATCCCCACCCGATCGCAGTCGCGCAGCGACTGCAATCGACCTCCCCCCTTTCAGGGCAGGGCTATCGCATTTGGGCCAGCATACTGAGCAGGAAAGCGTCGTGCCAGCCAGCGCGCTTGATTTTGCGACGGATGGAAGCCTTGTCGGGATGCGTGCGAAGCATATTGAGGGCAAGCTTGCGCAGGATGGCGAGATTTTCCGGCCCGTGGTCTTTGCGATTGCGCGCACGATCCTCGTTGAAGACGACATCGAGCACCCAATGCAATTGGTTCTCGATGCTCCAGTGGGTGCGTGTGATCGTGATAAGGCGCGCGGGCGACCAGGCCTTGGAGAGCAGGAAGTACCGAACGATAGGCTTCTGGTCGCTGCCCGCGACGCGGCGCTGCAATTCCAGGCGGCCGACGGCAGCAATACCGGGGAAGTCGTGCTTGCGAGCAAGCGCGGCGGCCCGCACCACCACGGCATGGCGGTACTCGTCGCGACCATGGACGGCAGTGAGCGCCTGCTCGGCTTGCTTGCTCTTGGCCGCAGGCTCCAAGAGAGCTTGCGCATCGGCAAACAGGGCCGACTGGTTCTCCTTGAGAGCAAGGACATACGCCGCGCCGCGATCGAGAATGCATTGCGCCATCTTGGCGTGGCAATGCAGCGCATCGGCGGTAATGATGCAGCCTTCGAGCGAGAGCAGTTCGAGCACTTCCAAGGCGGCGGCAACTTCGTTGCGGTTGGGCGCCAAACGTTGCGCAATGGCAAGCCGGGCCTCGGCCGCCCAGACATTGACCAACTGCAGGGGCGTGCTGCGCCGGCCGCTTTCGAATGCGCCACGCAGCGCCTTGCCATCCACCGCAATGACGCCGCGCAATTGCTCGGCAAAGTCGCCCATGAACCGACGGAACGCGGCTTCGAAGCCCTGCGGATCGAGCAGCCGGAATACCCGGCTGAAGGTATCGTGCCTCGGAATGCCGTGCTCCAGCCGCAGGAACCGCCGCAACAGCCCTTCCTTGGCGTGGCCAAAATCCTCCATGTCGGCGCAACTCTCCGCCCCACACAGAAGCGCCGCCAAGGCGACGACCAATACCTCCAACAAATCGTGCCGCGCATTGGCCGCGCGCGGGTCTTGCAAGCCTCGAAAAGCGTTCTTGAATTTCCCCATGAGGCACCCCTCCAAATCGAGAGTCGTCCTCAGAATCCATCTCACGCACGAGCGCAATACCCTGCTCAAATCCATATGCGATTCCCCTGCCTTTCAGGGGGAGGTACAACTCGCGGCACGGACCACGCTCAATCGCCGGGCTGCACCTAAATTGCCGGGCTCACGGTTACCGTCTAAATTGTCCGCTTTCGCGGAACGCTGCACCTCAATAGATTGTTGGATGCGAACGAGGTGAAACGCTCATGCCATTCCGCCAATCGATCGACAGCGCGCGCAAAGAGAGCATCGGAGCCCACGGCGTCGAGGCCGTCGCATTGAACGATGCGCTGACGCGCAGCGCGGGGGCACTCGACTGGATCAGGGCGCGGCACGCGGACGGCGCGTTGCCGCTGCTGCGGCTGCCTGCGAAACATGACGACATTCATGACATCCGCACGACGGCGGCACGTCTCGCGAGCGACGCCACCGACATCGTCATCCTCGGCGTTGGCGGATCGAGCCTCGGCGGGCAGACGTTGGCCCAGCTTGCAGATTATGCGGTCGAGGGCGTCGGTGCGTTCCGACACGGCCCGCGTCTGCATTTCATGGACAACCTGGACCCCGAAACTTACGTGACGCTGCTCGCTCAGCTACCGCTTATGACCACGCGCTTTGTGGCGATCTCGAAATCCGGCGGCACCGGCGAAACTCTGATGCAGATCACCGCAGCGATGGCGACGGTAAAGGCGGCCGGTCTCGCGGTGAAGATTCCCGATCTCTTTCTGGGGCTCACCGAGCCGGCGAAGGGCGACAAGCGCAGTGGACTGCGCGTGCTGTGCGACGAGTACGACATCGCGATGCTGGAGCACGACCCCGGTGTTGGTGGGAGATTCTCGGTGTTGACCAATGTCGGCCTCCTTCCGGCGGCGGCCGCCGGGCTCGACATCGATGCGATCCGTGGCGGCGCTGCCGAGGCGCTCAAGCCGGTGCTCGAAAAGCGGACACCGGCCGAGGTCCCTGCCGCGGTCGGCGCCGCGCTGTCGGTCGCGGTTGGAAAGCCAATCGCAGTCATGATGGCCTACGCCGACCGGCTTGAGCGCTTCACCCGCTGGTACGTGCAGCTCTGGGCCGAGAGCCTCGGCAAGAACGGCAAGGGCACGACGCCGATCGCCGCGCGCGGGCCTGTTGATCAGCACAGTCAGCTCCAGCTCTTTATTGCCGGACCACGCGATAAACTCTTCACAATCATCACGACAGGCACCGCCGGCCGCGGCCCGCGCATCGAGCCCGACCTCGCAAGGCTTGCGGGCGAGCCCGACTTCGCCGGCAAGACCATGGGCGACCTCGTGGCGGCGCAGGGCCGCGCCACCGCCGAGACGCTGGCGAAGAACGGCTGCCCGGTCCGCACCATTCATATTGAGCAACTCGACGAGACAAGCCTCGGCGCGCTGCTGATGCATTTCATGCTGGAGACGATCATCGCCGCGCATCTCCTCGGCGTCGATCCGTTCGATCAGCCGGCGGTCGAGGAAGGCAAGATCCTGGCGAAGCAGTACTTGAAGGGCTGATCTGCTATTACCAGCGGATGATCCGGATCACCGATTCCATTGCCATCGACGAGAGCGAGCTGGATGAAGACTTCGTTCGCTCGTCCGGACCGGGCGGTCAGAACGTCAACAAGCTCTCGACTGCCGTGCAGCTGCGCTTCGACGTGCGGCACTCGCCGTCGCTGCCGAACGATGTCGCGCTGCGGCTGATGCGGCTCGCCGGCAGCCGGCTCACCAAGGAGGGCGTGCTCGTCATCACAGCGCAGCGCCACCGTACCCAAGAGCGCAACCGGCAGGACGCGCGCGACCGGCTGGTCGAGATGATCCGACAGGCCGCGGTGGTCCCCGCCAAGCGCCGGCCGACCAAGCCGTCGAAGGCGGCCAAGGCGAAGCGCCTGGAAGGCAAGAAGCAGCGCGCCAAGATCAAAAATATGCGCGGACGGGTGTCGTTCGACTAAATCGCGCGATCAGTGCCGCCGGCGCGACGCGTCAAAAACCTTCAGCTTCTTTTAGCAACAATTTCGCCAATTCTGACGAAGAGGCGGCCGCCCTTCTTAAGCCGGCATCAAAGGCCCGCGTCGCAGATTGCATCAACCAAGCCATTTCCCCACCTGCACAGTCAACTTGGAGCCGGCCGCCTTCTCGACCCGGCGCATCGCAACCCACAAGGAAGGATGCTGCCATGAAACGGCGAACGTTCCTGACCAGCGGCGCGGCCGTCGTCGCCGGACTGAGCACCCGCTCGGCCGACGCACAATATGCGCCGCCCTCCCAGCCCTACACGACCGGCGTCGGGGTGCCGCTGGGCGCCGGAGACCTCGATGCAGCCGTCGCCCGCCTGCGCAGCCGCTTCGCCAAGGAGTTTGATCCGGCCTATGTCGAGCACGTGATCCTGCCGCACTTTCTGGTCTCGACCTACGAAGGCGAGCGGCCCGCGCTCCCCATGATCGACGTGAAGTTCACCAAGGAGAACGCGCTTCCCAACGACCTCTGGGGCATGCTGAGCGAAACCTGGCAGCCCAATCCCGAGGGCGGCGTCACCGTCTTCCTGCAGGGTCTCGAGAAACGCGGACCGGATAATCGACGCAAGCGCATCTACATGTCCGCCGTCACGCCGGATCTGTACGGGCCGATGTACCGCGAGAAGGTTCGAGACTTCTTCGACGAGCTCCTGGACAACAATAACGCTGGGCGACCCTTGATGCGGCCCTATCTCGAGCGATATTTCGACCTCTATTGGGACCTGCATCTCGGCGTCACAGGCGACGCGATCCCCGCACGCGTGCGCCAGATCGGCGACAATTTCAACACCGTGCTCGCCTATCGCGATCCGACGCAAAAGATCGTCTACGAAAACTACATGAGCGTGCGCGCGAACCTCGATTTCCTGAAGACGTGGATCGAGCAGCGGATCGGCGACCTCACCTCGGGAAAGACACCTGATCCCGAGAAGACGTTCGCATACTACTGGATCAAGAACGCGGGCAGTGGCGAGCACTTCGCTCACAAGGACGTCGTGTTCGAATGCTTCCACAACTTCGTGGCCTTCAGCCAGTGGGGCAACACGATCTACAACATCATGCTCAAGCTCGGACGCAATACCGGCGACCCAGATGCCCGAACCTGGTTCAAGAAAACGATGGAAGGCAATTTCGACAGCGCCGGCGATTCCGCCTTCACTCCGCTTGATCGCTTGGTGATGGAGCTGTTCCGGGTGATTTCTCCGAATGGCGGCAGCATCTCGGCCGTCACAGAGGTCAGGCAGCCTCCGTTCGAACGGCACGGCTATGTCGTCAGCCCGCATCTCGCGAGCAGCGTCGACCCGCTTCACTGGAAGGACCCGCAAACGTTCGACCCCGATCGCTACAAGGCGGCGCCGACCAGCCATCAGATCGACGAGAGCAGATGCGAGCAGATCGGGTTCGCGCAATGTCCGTTCGAGCGCACCTCCTTTGATGTGAAGGACGGCCGCAAGGCGGTGCTGCACAACAGCGCCTTCGGCACGGTCTACGGCATCGTCGACGACAGGCCGCTGCCGGTCTGCGACACCGCCGGCTTCGCGCCGTTCGGCTTCGGCTACCGGCGGTGCCCCGGCGAGCAGCTCACGATCCAGGTGTTTGAGGACTTCCTGCGCAAAGTGTGGGAGAAGAAGATCGAGTTCGAGAAGTTCAACATCGCCAATCCGGAACGGCTCCCGATCGGCCCCACCACCGTCATTGATGACGATGTCGGCTTCAGCAAAGCAGCCGGGCAGTTGCCGGAACCGGAGACGAGGGGTCGCTGGCTCGCGAAACGGAGCCAGGGCCGATAAAGTCGGGCATCGCGAATCGGCACGCTGGGCATCTCGGCGTCGGCCGTGCGAAGGATGCCCATGCCAGTCCGCCAGCTCAGCGAAGCCACCGTCAACCGCATCGCCGCCGGCGAGGTGGTCGAACGGCCGGCGAGCGTGGTCAAGGAACTGGTGGAGAACGCGCTCGACGCCGGCGCGACCAGAATCGAGATCGTCACCGACGGCGGCGGTCGCCGTCTGATCCGCGTCACCGACGATGGCGATGGCATGTCGCACGCCGATCTCGCGCTTGCGGTCGACCGCCACGCCACCTCGAAGCTCGCCGATGACGACCTGCTCGACATCCGCACGCTCGGATTCCGCGGCGAGGCGCTGCCGTCGATCGGCGCGGTTGCGCGGCTTTCGATCACCACGCGCCACAAGAACGAGCCGCATGCGTGGGCCATCGCCGTCGACGGCGGCGACAAGTCCGCGGTCAAGCCTGCGGCGCTCGGCGACGGCACACGCATCGAGGTGCGCGACCTCTTCTACGCAACGCCGGCGCGGCTGAAGTTCCTCAAGAGCGACCGGACCGAGGGCGAAGCCATCCGCGAGGTGGTGCGCCGCCTCGCCATGAGCCGGCCGGACGTCGCCTTCACGCTGGCCGGCGAAGAGCGCGCGCCCGTCACCTGGGCCGCCGCGCTGCCCGGCGCGTCCGGCCAGCTTGCGCGGCTTGCCGATATCCTGGGTCATGAATTCCACGCCAATGCGGTCGCGGTGCATGGCGAGCGCAATGGTGTGATCGTCGCGGGCTTCGCGGCGCTGCCGACGCACACCCGCGCCAATGCGCTCGGGCAATATCTTTTCGTCAACGGCCGGCCGGTGCGCGACAAGCTCCTGATCGGCGTGGTGCGCGGCGCCTACGCCGACTACCTGCCGCGCGACCGCCATCCGATCGTCGCGCTGTTCGTCACGCTCGATCCGCGGGAAGTCGACGTCAATGTGCATCCCGCCAAGGCCGAGGTGCGCTTCCGCGACCCGGGCCTGGTGCGCGCGCTGCTGATCACCTCGCTGCGGCAGGCGCTGGCGCGCGAAAGCCAGCGCGCCGCCACATCAGGCGGCAGCGCGACCATTGCAGCGTTCCGCCCTTCCTCAATTCCCGCAAGCGGGGGTCGCGGCTGGGACTGGCGCCGTTCGCCCGCGCGGCCTGACTCGCGCGGCTTTCCGTTACCTGCACACGGCAATGCTGCCATCGGCTTCGCGGAAGCGGCGCAGGCCGCCTTCGCGGTCGGCGATCCCTCCGCCGATGCACGGGTTGCGGTCGTCGACAGCGCGCCCGACCTCATTGACCGGCCGCTCGGCGCCGCCCGCGCGCAGGTGCACGAGACCTACATTGTCGCACAGACACGCGACGGCATCGTCATCGTCGACCAGCACGCCGCGCATGAGCGCATCGTCTATGAGCGCATGAAGGCGGCGCTGGAGAAGTCCGGCGTGGCGAGCCAGCTCCTGCTGATCCCGGAAATCGTCGAGCTCGACGAAGCCGACGTCGAACGCGTGCTCGCACGCGCAGGCGAGCTCGCGCGCTATGGGCTCGCGATCGAGCCGTTTGGCCCCGGCGCGGTGGCGGTGCGCGAAACGCCGTCGCTGCTCGGCGAAATCGACGCGCGCGCACTGGTGCGCGATCTCGCCGAGCACATCGCCGAATGGGACGAGGCGCTGCCGCTGGAGCGCCGGCTGATGCACGTTGCCGCCACCATGGCCTGCTACGGCTCGGTGCGCGCGGGCCGCCGCCTCAAGCCGGAGGAAATGAACGCGCTGCTGCGCGAGATGGAAGCGACGCCCAATTCCGGCCAGTGCAACCACGGCCGTCCGACCTATGTGGAGCTGAAGCTCAGCGATATCGAGACCCTGTTCGGGCGGCGGTGAATTCCAACTATGATGCGTGTCCCAGGCGCAGCGCAGCACGAGCCGTAAGCGCATCTTTGACCGCGCTATAGCGCAATGATGCGGGGATGATCCGGGACACCGGTTTCTTCGTGCGTGAGCGAGCCCCCGGCCGTTCGATCCCTCTGCTAGGACTTAAGTCTCCGAACAAGTGACGTCCGGCGGAGCATGCACTGCGGCCCTATTGCTCTTGATCAAAAGGCGCACGCAGGCGAGGGTCCCCCGGAATTAGGGAGACGAGAATGAGCAAGACGACCATGGCCGCCACGGCCACCCTCATCACACTGACGGGCGCCATTTCCGCCCAGGATTGGCCAACGCGGCCCGTCACCATGGTCATCCCGTTCGCGGCCGGTGGCGGCATTGACGGCAGCGGACGCATCCAGGCGCAGCGTATGGGTGAAATGCTCGGCCAGACGATCGTGGTCGAGAATGTCGGCGGGGCGGCCGGAACGGTCGGGTCAGCGCGCGTCGCCAAGAGCACACCGGATGGCTACAGCTTCGTGATGGGAAATACCGGCACGCACGCCTACAGCCAGGGCATGCGCAAGATTCCGTCTTACAACTCCGTCACCGACTTCGCACCGGTCGGGCTGGTGACGGAATCGCCGCGCATCTTGCTGGCGCGCAAGGATTTGCCGGTGAACAACCTGCAGGAGTTCGTCAAATACGTGAAGGCGAACCAGGCGAAGATGCAGTTCGGCTCGGCCGGCGTTGGATCCGGCACGCATTTGCCTTGCGAACTCTTGAACTCGGTGCTTGGCGTCAAGGTCACGCATGTGCCCTTCAAAGGCGCCGGTCCGGTCATGCAGGAGCTGATGGCAGGTCGCATCGACTACTTCTGCGACACCATCCAGACGGGTGCAACTCAGGCCAAGGCCGGCACGGTGAAGGGCCTCGCCGTCATGTCACCCAAGCGCGTGCCGATCATTCCAGAGCTCGCGACCACGGGCGAGCAGGGACTTCAGGGAGTTGAGGCAACTGTCTGGAACGGCTTCTTCTTCCCGAAGGGCACGCCGGATCCGATCATCCGCCGGATGAACAAGGTCATGAATGCCATGATCGAGGAACCGGCGATCCGCAAACGGCTTCAGGACCTTGGGCTTGAAATCCTGCCGCCGGAGCAGCGCACGCCCGAATACCTTGCGAAATACCTGCCACAGGAAGTCGCGCGCTGGAAGAAGGTCATCATCGGGGCCGGCATTCAGGTGGAGTGACAAGCGGCGCGGCAAGCGCCCGGACATTCGGGGAGAAACGTCATGATGCGAACAATCATCGCCGCAGCGGTCGCTTTCGCCGCTGCTGGTACCCCGGCGTACGCGCAAAGCTGGCCGACACGACCGATCAACTTGGTCGTGCCGTATGCGGCGGGTGGACCGGTCGACACCATCGCGCGCATTCTTGGCGCGCGCATGAGCGAGACGCTCGGCCAGCAGATCATCATCGAGAATGTCGGCGGCGCCGGTGGCATGAACGGCTCGCAGCGGGTCGCCAAGGCGACGCCCGACGGCTACTCGCTGCTGCTGTCAGGCAGCGCGGTCCTCGCCATCAACCAGACGCTTTACCGGCGGCCGCTCTACAATAGCCTCACTGATTTCGAGCACGTGGTACTGCATTCGGATTCAGCACGCGTCTTGATCGCGCGGCCGGACTTCCCGGCGAAGACGCTCCCAGAGTTTATCGCGTATGCCAAGGCCAATCAGGGCAAGATGCAATATGGTTCGGCGGGCGCCGGCTCCGGCACACATGTCTGCGCGGTGCTGCTCAATGTCGCCATGGGGACCAAGATCACCCATGTGCCCTATCGCGGCGCCGGCCCGGCCATGCAGGACCTGATCGCCGGCCGCATCGATTTCATCGCCGAACAAATCTCGACCGCGCTGCCGCAGATTCGGGCTGGCAAAGTGAAGGTGATCGCGACGCTTGGGCTCGACCGCGCGCCCGGCCTCGAAGACCTCGCGACCGCGGAAGAAGTCGGGTTGAAGGGGCTCGATTGCGGCTCCTGGGGATCGTTCTCATTCCCGAAAGGCACACCCGAAGCCGTCGTGCAGCGGCTCGCCGACGCCTCCAACGAGGCCGTCGAGTCGCCGATGGTGCGCGACCGCTTCAAGCAGATCGGCGTCGTGGTCCCGCCCAAGGAGCGCCGTACCCCGGCATACCTTCGCAAGTTCGTCGTGACCGAAACGGAGCGCTGGGCAGCGCCGATCAAGAACAGCGGTGCGGTGATCGACTGATGCCAAACGCGCCTCCTCCTTGAGGAGCCCGATCTGATCACGACGCCGCTGCGATCAATGACAGCGGTGCGTGCAAAAGGGAGAACGCCATGACAAGGATTCTCATCGCGCTGCTTTGGACGCTTGCCGCGGCTTGGCCGAGCGGCGCTGCCGCCCAGGATTGGCCGACGCGGCCGATCACCATGGTCGTGCCGTTCCCGGCCGGCGGTCCGATCGATTTCATTGGGCGGCTGATGGCGCAACGGTTGTCCGAGAAGCTCGGCCAGCAGGTCATCGTCGAGAATGTCGGCGGCGCCGGCGGCATGAACGGCGCGGCGCGCGTCGCCAAATCGCCTCCAGACGGCTCGACGTTCCTGTTCGGCAACCAGGGCACGCATACATTCAGCCAGATACTTTACAAGAAGCCGCTCTACAACGCGGTCGCCGACTTCGCGCCGGTGGCCGTCGTGGTCGAGAATGTGAAGTTCCTGGCCACGCGCAAGGACTTCCCCGCCAAGACGCTGCCCGAGTTCATCGCCTACGCCAGAGCGAACCAGAAGACCATGCAATACGGTTCGGCCGGCATAGGTTCAGCCACCCACGCCACCTGCGTGCTGTTGAACCACGCGGCCGGCGTCGACATCACGCACGTGCCCTATCGCGGCACCGGGCCGGCGTTGCAAGACATGATCGCCGGACGCATCGACTACATGTGCGAGGTGACCTCGACGGGCGCGCCGCACGTGGCCGCCGATGCGATCAAGGCGCTCGCGATCCTGTCGCCGGCGCGCAACAAGGCGCTGCCGGGCGTTCCGACCGCGCATGAGCAGGGGCTGGCGAACTTCGACGCCGATGGCTGGAACGCGTTCTTCCTTCCGCGCGGCACGCCCAATGCAATCGTGCGCAAGCTCGCAGACGCGACCTCGTCGATCCTCGACGCGCCTGACATCCGGGCGCGGCTCGAGAAAGCCGGGCTCAACGTGGCGGCGCCGCAGCGGCGCAATCCGGACTATCTCGGCAAGCTGGTGGCGAGCGAGCTCGACAAATGGGGCCCGCCGGTGCGCGCCAGCGGCGCGAGCGCGGAGTGAACCACCGCCCGCATCGCCGACTCGCGAAGTCTTGTCGTTATTTCGATGATCCTGCCGCGCCCGTGGGCTCGGTGATACGCACGGCAAGCTTCCACGCCAGCGGGATGACTCCAACAAACAACAACAGAAACAGGAGCAAACTTATCTGCTTGGAAAATTGCTCTACGACTGCGCAGATTCCGACCGCGATGAGGTCGCCGACCAATACGGTAGCGGCGAAAGCAATGAGCAGCGTCATGACACAAGTTCCCCCGTATGTTGCGCGCCCCTGTACACCGTAACAACGCACACGCATGAACACGCGTTCACGGGACAAATGGTCGCGTGATGTCGCGGCGGTGCGATGTCGCACCACGTCCGTGATGCACCATCACCTGGCAGTGTTTAGGAACTGGCGGTGTTTAGGAACTGGCAGTATTTAGGAAGATGAGCTCGCTATCGTCATAGCGCCGCCGCTCGATCTCGGTGAAGCCTTCGGGTGCGGCGAAGGCGGCATCGGCCGCCTCCTCGATCACGATCAACGCGCCGGCGGTGAGCCAGCCGCCGGTCCGCGCCGAAAGCAGCGCCTGCTGTGCAAGGCCACGACCATAGGGCGGATCGAGAAACACCAGCGAGAACGGCTCGATCGGATGCGCTGGACCGAGCTTGGTCGCATCGCGGCGGAAGATCTTGGTGGCGCCACCGAGCCCGAGCGTGGTCACGTTCTCGCGCAGCAGCGCCCGCGCTTCAGCACCGTCATCGACGAACAGCGCGAAGGCAGCGCCGCGCGACATCGCCTCGAGGCCGAGCGCGCCGGTGCCGGCGAACATGTCAAGGACGCGCGCGCCCGCCAGGGGGTCGCCATAGGCATGGACGAGCACGTTGAACAGGCTTTCGCGCAGCCGGTCGGAGGTCGGCCGGATGTCGCGCGTGCGCGGTGCCGCCAGCGTACGCCCGCGATGCCGTCCGCCGACGATGCGCATCAGCGCGGCTTGCCGCGGAACGGCCGCTTGCCGTGCTTGCGCTCCCGCCGGGCCTTTTCCGGCTCGCCGAGACGATCGGGGCCATGGCGGCGCTTCCGTCTTGAATCGAGACGCACACGAGGTGGTGCGGTCTCCCCTCCCCCCGCGCGCGCAGCGCGTGGCGGGGAGGGGTCGGGGGTGGGGGGAAATTTCTTCGATCCTCCAGGCCCCCCACCCCGGCTCGCTTCGCTTCGCCGACCCTCCCCTCCACTACGTGGGGGGAGGGAAACTCGCGCCTCGGCTCTCGATTCAGATCGGCGTCCCGAAGCCATGCGGCTTTGGTCTTCAATCGGCCCCGCGAAATCCAAGCCCGCCGCATTCGCGACACGCTCGCCGACCTGCTCGCGCAGATGCCGCGTGCGGACCTCGTCGATCTCTCCTTCGGGCAGATCGCCGAGCTGGAACGGACCGAACGACACCCGGATCAGGCGATTCACCGCCAGCCCGAGGTGGCCGAGGACATTCTTGACCTCGCGGTTCTTGCCCTCGCGCATCGCAAAGGTGAGCCACACATTGGCGCCCTGCTCACGGTCGAGCCGCGCCTCGATCGGCCCATAGGTCACGCCGTCGATCTCGATGCCGTGGCGCAGGCGGTCGAGCCTGACCTGCGTGATCTTGCCGTTGGCGCGCACGCGATAGCGCCGCGTCCAGCCGGTCGCCGGCAGTTCCAGGGTGCGCGCAAGCCCGCCGTCATTGGTGAGCAGCAGCAGCCCCTCGGTGTTGGCATCGAGCCGCCCGATGCTGATCAGCCGCGGCAAATGCTTGGGCAGCGCGTCGAACACCGTCGGGCGCCCCTGCGGATCGGAATGCGTGGTGACGAGGCCGCGCCGCTTGTGGAACAGGAACAGCCGCGTGCGCTCGCGCACCGGCAGCGACTTGCCGTCGACGACGATCCGGTCGGCCGACGTAATGTTCCGTGCCGGCGACGTGATCTTCTCGCCATTGACCATCACGCGGCCGGCCGCGATCCAGGCCTCCGCCTCGCGGCGCGAGGCAAGCCCGGCCCGTGCGATCGCCTTGGCGATGCGTTCGCCGTGTTGCTGGTCGTTGCCGCTCTTGCCTGCCATGACAGCGGCCTGATAGCAGAGTTGTTACCGCGTGTCCCGGACGCGGTGCAGCACGTAGTGATGCACCGCTGATCCGAGACCCCGGTTGCTTTCCGACTACAAAACCGGGGTCCCGGGTCTGCAACGCACCACTTCGTGCTGCGTTGCGACCGGGATACAGAGGCCGCAATGCCCACGTTCATGGACCTCGCCCTCGACGAAGCGCGCGCCGCCGCCGCCGCGGGCGAGGTTCCGGTTGGCTGCGTAATCGTGCGCGACGGCGAGGTGATTGCGCAGGCGCACAACCGCACCCTCTCCGATCGCGATCCGACCGCGCATTGCGAGATGCTGGCGATCCGCCAGGCCGCGGAGGCGCTCGCCTCGGAGCGGCTGACCGATTGCGATCTCTACGTCACGCTTGAGCCCTGCGCGATGTGCGCGGCGGCGATTTCGTTTGCGCGTATCCGGCGGCTTTACTACGGCGCTGCCGACGTCAAAGGCGGCGCCGTCGAGAACGGCGTGCGTTTCTTCACGTCGCCGACCTGCCACCATCGTCCCGACGTTTATGGCGGGATCGCCGAGGCCGAGGCGGCGGCGCTGCTCAAGGATTTCTTCCGCGCGCGGCGGTAGAGCATGATCCCGAAAAGCCTGCCCGGGACCTGATCCGGTGAACCAGTCTTCGGACGAGCCTGCTCTCGGGCTCGACCCCAGGGATCATGCTCACGCTCTGAGAAAGCGAATCAACCGTGCCGCAGCCGGTTGCGTACGCAGCGTTCAATGCCGCGCAGGCGCACACGCCACGACAGCGCGCGTGTCGGATTACGCCTGAACGACTGGTTGCAGCAATCGACCCAGACCCGTCCGCGTTCGGCCGACGGCCGACAGTTCATCGCCCGGTCCTGGGCAACGACCGGATCGCCGGTAGCAAGCACGAGCATCGCAATCAGCAAGACCCCGGCGTACGTCCGCATGAAATCCGCGACTCCTTGAACGGTCTTCAGTGGCGCTGCGCTCCGCCATGGACCGCAGGCTTGTCAACGGCCCGCCGGCGGCATTCGTCAACGGACGGTTCACCGATTAGTATCCTTAACCCTTCGCCCCTGCCTACCGAAATCGAGGAGAGCTGCATGCTGAAGACATCCGCTGCCGGTCTGGCTGCCTTGATCGTTGCATGGACAGCCACGCTGCCTGACCGCGCAGGTGCGCAGGTGCAGCAAACGTTCAAGAGCCTCGTCGGTCGCGGATTCGAGATCAAGAGCGTCACCTTTGCGAAGGGCGAAACGACCGGCGACCGGGAGACATTCGTGGTGACCTTGCAGCGCGAAAAGTCGGTTGCCGTGTGCTATTTTGCCGCAACAACCTGGATCAATCTGAGCACCAACGCGCTTGAGGACGCAAGGCGCTGCGAGGTTCGCTGACGGATCCCGCAGAGTACAAAGCGCCATCAGCTCTCCAGCAGCGCGGTCAGCCGCTGCCTGATCTCGGTCTTGGACGGCTCGCATACACGCAGGATCGCGCTCGCCTGGAAAAAATCGAGAGTGCGGAACAGTCCCACTTTCGGCCGGATGATCAGGTCGGGGGCGCCGTGCTTGAGCTTCTCGGTGATGATCGCCTGCCCCATCACCAGGATAGTGGCGAGGATCGCCTCCCAGGGCGATGGGAAATCGCCGCGGCCGTCATTCGGCTCGCCGGAAATATCGACCGCGACAATGACGTCGGCGCACCCGCGCAACTGATCGAACGGCAGAGGATTGGTCGCACCGCCATCGACCAGCATTCGATCGCCGATGGCGATCGGCCGCACCAGGGTCGGCAACGCCATCGAGGCCGCCACCGCGCAGCGCAGCGAGCCCGACGACAGCACCACCTGCTCCCGCCGGTAGAGGTCCGAAGCGATCACCTTGAGTGGAATTTTGAGGTCGCCGAAATCCTTCGGGATCATCGCTGGAAGGAAGTGCTCGCAGAATTTCTCGCCGTCGACTTGCGTGGCGCTGCCGAACCCGCCCGAGAACAGGCTCGCAAAGCTGCCGGCGCGCGCCGCCATCAGCCGGCGGAGCACCTCGCTGCGGTCATGCGCAAGCGTGATGACGTGCCGCCTGATCTCGCGGCCAGACATGCCGGCGGCATAGGCGGCGCCGATCATGGCGCCAACCGACGTACCCGCGATGGCGGTCGGCCGCACGCCCAAATCGTCGAGCACTTCGAGCACCGTGATATGCGCAATGCCGCGGGCACCGCCGCCGCCGAGCGCAATCGCGAGTGATTTCGTCATGGCGTCTGTGCCTGCTCCCGCTCGACCGCGCGCCAGCCGATGTCGCGGCGGCAGAACCCGTCAGGCCAGCGGATGCGGTCGACGGCCGCGTAGGCGCGCGTCTGCGCCTGCTCGGCGTTCTTGCCGATCGCGCAGACATTGAGCACGCGGCCGCCATTCGCGACGATGTGCCCGCCCTGCTCTGCCGTGCCGGCGTGGAAGATCTCGACACCCTCGACCTCGGCCGCCGCGTCGAGACCCTCGATCACCGAGCCCTTCCCGTAGCGACCTGGATAGCCCTTCGCCGCCATCACCACGGTGAGCGCCGTGTCGGGAAACCAGCGCAGATCAAGATGGCGCAACTGTCCTTCCGCCGACGCCAGCAACGCGGGAACGATGTCCGACATCAGCCGCAGCATCAGCACCTGGCACTCCGGGTCGCCAAAGCGGACATTGTACTCGATCAGCTTCGGCCCGGACTTGGTGATCATCAGTCCGAGATAGAGCACGCCGGTGAACGGCATGCCCATCTCCTTCATCGCAGCGACGGTGGGCAGCACGAACTCGTCCATGGCGCGGCGTTCCATGGCCGCGGTCATGACCGCCACCGGCGAATAGGCGCCCATGCCCCCGGTGTTCGGACCCTTGTCGCCGTCTGATACGCGTTTGTGGTCCTGCGCCGAGACCAGCGGAATCGCGGTCTCGCCATCGCAGAGCGCAAAGAACGACGCCTCCTCGCCTTCAAGAAATTCCTCGATCACCACCTCGGCGCCGGCCTCGCCGAGACCGCCGCCGAACATCATGTCGATCGCCGCTTCCGCCTCAGCGACATTTTGCGCCACCACAACACCCTTGCCGGCGGCAAGGCCGTCGGCTTTCACAACGATCGGTGCGCCCTTGCTGCGGACGTAGGCCTTCGCCGGCGCGGCCGCCGCGAACCGCTCATAGCCGGCGGTCGGAATCCCGTACTTGCGGCAGAGGTCCTTGGTGAAGCCTTTGGAAGTCTCGAGCTGCGCGGCCGCCCGCCGTGCGCCAAATGCCTTGATCCCGGCCGCCGCCAGATCGTCGACGATTCCGGCCGCCATCGGCGCCTCCGGCCCGACCACGACAAGATCGACCCTGTGCGTATGACAGAATGCAATGACCGCCGCGTGATCGCCCGGATCGAGGGCTACCAGCTCGCACTCGCGGGCGATCCCGGCATTACCCGGGGTGCAATAGAGCCGCTCTACCAGGGGGCTCGCCGCGATTTTCCAGGCCAGCGCATGTTCGCGGCCGCCGGAGCCGATAAGAAGGATGTTCATTGCCTACAGTCAGGTGCTGTTGGGGCGGCGGCCGTGGTGTATCATCCCATGGGGCGCCGCAACAACCGGCACGTGGCTGTCTCCACGATCGCAAGGTGATCGCAACGGTGATCGCACAATGATCGCAGGACAGTCGCGGCGGGATCGCAGCAGGTAGCAATTCATGAGCCGCTTGGCACGCACGTTCATTGCCGGTCTTCTCGTCATCCTGCCTATCGTCCTGACCATCGTTCTGGTGGTCTGGGTGGGAAATATCATCTTCACCTTCGTCGGCCCCCACAGCGTGTTTGGCACGATGCTGATTACGCTTGGGTTTGGATTCTCGGCGTCGACCTGGGTCGCCTATCTCTCCGGCGTGCTGATCGTGGCGTTGTGCATCTATGTGCTCGGCCTGATTATCGAGTCGCGGTTGGAGCACAGCGTCCATAACATCATCGGCAATGTGATGCAGCGCATCCCGTTGATCGGCTACATCTACGACTTGGCGAGGCGCCTGATCGCCATCGTCGAGCGCAAGGATGACGGCACCTTCAGCGGCATGCGTCCGGTCTGGTGCTTCTTCGGCGGCGAAGGCGGCGCGGCGGTGCTGGCATTGCTGCCGTCTCCCGAGGCGGTCACGCTCAATGGCGAGCGCTATCACGTCGTCCTCATCCCATCGGCGCCGGTGCCGGTCGGCGGTGCCCTGATCTATGTCCCGGCCAAATGGGTGAAGCCCGCCGACATCGGGATCGAGGGGTTGATGAGCATCTATGTCGCGATGGGCGTCGCGCCGCGGCAGCCGGGCGTTGCGCCTGCGGTCATCAAGCCGCCCCCGGTCGTGCCGTCCGCACCCACGGTGCCCCAAGAACCGCCGCCGGCGGCGCCAGCGAAGCAGGAATAGGCCGCGCGATTATCGCGGCCGATCGCACTGGCAAAGCTTCTGCTTCCAAGGAATAATATGTCCTGACAAGCGGCCGGTTAGGAGAGCCGCAGGCAGGAGAGGAAATGACGATGAGGATCGTACGGACGATTTGCGCCATGCTGGCCGGCGCGGTCCTTTTCGGCGGCGTGTTCGCTAATTTGGCGCAGGCACAGACCTTCCCGAATCGCCCGATCCGCATCCTGGTGACGATCCCGCCGGGCGGCGCACCCGACATCTCCGCGCGCCTGCTGGCGCAGAGCCTGAACGAGACGCTCGGCTGGTCGGTCGTGATCGAGAACCGTCCCGGCGCCAACGGCAACATTGCCGCGGAGGCGGTCGCGAAGGCCGATCCCGACGGCTACACGCTGCTGCTGCATGCCGACAGCGGCATCACCATCAATCCGCACGTCTACGGCAAGCTTCCCTACGATCCGCTCAAGGATCTCGTGCCGGTCGCGAGCGTAGCGACCAACCAGTTCATGCTGTCGCTCAATCCGCAGGTGCCGGCGAAGACGTTCCAGGAGTTTATCGACTATGCGCGCAAGACCACACCCCCACTACCCTATGCGTCGGGCGGCAACGGCAGCCAGCATCAATTGATGATGGAGATGCTCAAGCAGCGCGCAAAGATCGATCTCCTGCACGTGCCGTTCCGCGGCGCCGCACCGGCGACCACCGCGACGGTTGCGGGTGACACCAAGGTCTTGTTCTCAGGCTCGGCCAGCGCGTCGCTGATCCAGTCCGGTCAGTTGCGCGCGGTCGCGACCAGCGGCAAGAAGCGCGCCGCCCGCTTCCCCGACCTCCCGACCATCGGCGAGTTCTATCCGGGTTACGCGGTCGATATCTGGCTCGGACTGTTTGCACCGGCCGGAACGCCGGAGCCGATCGTGACGCGGCTACGCACGGAAGTGCACAAGTTCCTGTCCGACGCCAAGTTCGCGAAAAAGCTAAACGTCTCCGGCAGCCTCGAGCCGCTGGTGCTCTCGCCGGCGGATTTTTCCAAGCTGATCCACGAGGACTACGAGAAATACGGCGCGATCGTCCGGCAACTCGGCATCAAGATCAACTGATACCTCGTTCAGCAACTGATCGGTTTCCAGAGATCTGGGACTTCGAAAGCAGATCGGCTTGTCCAAGCCGTGAGCTAGCCTTTTGCCTGCTCGCCGCCGAGCCCGAGTTAGGGGCCATAACCAGCGGTCCCCACTGGCCAGGCGACACCGCGCTTGACGGTCGCCGAGGAACCTCCGCGATGCCACGACTTTGGCGTATCGCCGCCCTGACCCGACCGTGAAAATGTCGGAACCCGGTGCTGACCTCTCAACCGACGGGGCATCTCCGGGGATCAGGGAGCACGCGCGGGGACGCGTGACGGGTGGATGCGGCGGACGCTGATCGTCCTCATTATCAACATCGGATTTGTACTCGGCAGCCTTTGGCCCGTGGCATCGGCGGCTCCGCAGCGTGAGCTGCGGATGCTTGAATTGCTGACGCCGGATTCGGTGCTGCGCTGGATCAACGGCTACCGGCAAAACCCCAACCCGGCCGGTGTCCCGGACGTGGTCAAGGCCTTAAGCCGCATGGGCGGGTTCAAGGACCCGGAGCAGGCCGGGCCCTATCTCGGCTTCATTGCCGGCGTGATCGGCACCGAACACGAGCGCGCCGGAGAGCTGATCGGCAAGATGCTTTCGGTGCCGGAGGAGAACCACTGGGTGATCGTGCGTGCGATCGCCTATTCGGCGCATCCCGACTGGAAGCATCTGCTGCGGGTATTTGCTCCGCGCATGCCGTCGCGCCAGGTGATGATCCGCAACTACCTCACCAACCGGTCGCCGACGCTGTTCCAGGTCGCGCCGCGCCGAACCCAGACGGCGGCACAGCGGTTCCGCTCCTACTTCTCTTACGACACTTATTTCGGCGATGGGAAGAAGAAGGGCCCGCGCGAGGAGCTTGAGCCCTCGCCGGAGCTGCTCGACACGTTCTGGGGCTACTACTTCGCGAGCGGACGCTACCGGCCGGTCTCGCGCATCGTCGCGATGCTGCCGTATTCGAACGATGCCAACAACGTCGATCTGCTCACGCTTGGCAACATGGCGAAGTTCACACTGGCGAGCAACGCGGTGCGCGATATCAAGCTTCTGGACATGCTCCGGCAAGCGAATCAAGCGAACCCGCCGAAGCCGATCGCGACCCCGCTCAAGGAAGTCATCACCGCCGCCGAGACCGTCGAGACCTCGCGGCTGCGCAAGGAAGCGATGGCCTCGATCGAGGAGCTGCGGCGCAAGGGCCCGGCGTCCCGGCGAGAAGTGTCGAAGTGGGGCCAAGTCGGCATCGGCGCGCTATCGCTCGGCTGCGTCGGCGCCGCCGCCGTGGGCGCGGTCGCGCTTGGCCTGCCTTGCGTGGTCGGCGGCGCGCTGTCGTCAGCCGGGCTCAGGTACTACGAGATGCAACAGTAGCGCGGATTGACTGGCCGACACGGTGCCGGCAGGAGCAGTGAGGCGATGTTGCATGCCAAGCTGTGCCGGCGAAGGCCGTTGCGTGCGAGCGACAATCGGCGATCCCATCGGACGTTTGGAATTTGTTTCGGATCTCGCGCGGTTTCGATCCTCATCCGAGCAAGCTTGTACATGGTCTCCACGCCTACCTTGCCGCTCCGATGCCGGAGTCTCGCATCGACACTCCGCGATGAGCCGGCCGGCATTGAACCGATGCAACGCTGAGATCGGCCCGCCACGCATTGGTACTAACCTACGCCGTGGCGAAGGGTGTTTCACTGTATGCATCGTTGACGTATTCCGAGAGCCTCGTGGGGTCCTCAACATGAGCCGACTAAGCAAATTCCTCAGGTGGACGGCCCCCGAACTCACGTCGAAAATCAGAGGACAGGCGCTAACTGCGCATTATCGCTTGATGGGCCCAAGACTGCCACCGAACTTTCGGACGGTCTTCGGAAAATCCATGCCGCGCAGCGGTCACCATTTCTTGGAGACCATGCTCGATCGTTATTTCGGTCGTGAGTATCAGTACTGTGAGTTTTATCAGCCGCGGGGCTGCTGCCACTGTATTCCGTGCGTGCGCCGCTATGACCCCAACCGGGGCAACCGTTATTTCATGCAGAAAAGTCACGATTTTCCGTTGAAGGATGATCCCGGCCTCAATGGATTGTACCTCATCCAGTTCAGATCCTTGATACCTCGCTTGCAATCGGATTTTGAAATGGTGGTCAGGGAAGGGGTGCCCAACAGACGAGATATGTTCGAGCAGTTCTGTGTCGGACGGACGGACTACTTCGTTCGGTTCTATGAAAAATGGATCAAGACCCCTGCTCCCAATCGCCTTGTAATCTCGTACGAGTCGTTGACCGAGGATACTTTTTCGTCGTTAGCAAGGGCGGTGCGCTTTGTATCTGGAGATGATCACGTGGACGCCGCCTGGATTGCGGAAATCGTCGCGACTTCAAGGTCCAAGGTTGGAGCAACGAGCGTCGGTCCCGCGATTCGAGATCCACGCATTCACCGGTTCTATGACGAAGACTTCTTCCGGAAACTGGAGACCGTCGTACTTGACCGATGCGGTGCGGTTTCAATGAGGTTCCATTTCATCACGCCAAGCAAGTCGCAGCCGTCACCATAGTCGCACCGCCCAGCGCCTTGCGGGCTATTCGGAGGCAAAAGGCGACCCTTTGTCGCTCGCAACCAATAGGCTGACGCGCACGACTGGACCACGTCGACCGCGCGTGGCAGGTTCTACTCTCCGTCAAACGTTGGGCTGATCCAAGGGAGGAATGCCATGGCCTACGTCGACTGGATGATCAAGGGACCGGAACTAGGCACCTGCAACTGCGACTGGGGATGCCCCTGCCAGTTCAATGCGCTGCCCACACGAGGCAACTGCCGCGCGGTCGTGGCGCTGCGCGTCGACGAGGGCTATTTCGGCAACGTCCGGCTGGACGGACTGAAGGCCGCCGCGATCCTTGCCTGGCCGGGGGCTATCCATGAGGGTCACGGCGAAGCCTTGGCCATCATCGACGAGCGGGCCGACGAGCAACAGCGTGAAGCCCTCCTGAAGATCCTGACCGGGCAGGAGACAGAGCCGTTCGCGACGATCTTCAACGTTGCCGCGGCGATGACGGAGACCTTCCACGACCCGCTGTTCAAGCCGATCGAGTTCGAGGTCGACCAAGAGAAGCGGACAGGCCGTTTCTCGGTCGCTGGAATCATTGACGTCAAAGGCGAGCCGATTCGTAATCCTATCACCGGCGAAGAGCATCGCGCCAAGCTCGTGCTGCCGCATGGCTTCGAATACATCGAAGCAGAATTTGCGAGCAGCACGGCGAAGACCATGGGCACGATCGAGAATGACTGGACTGGCCGCCACGCGCATTTTTGCATGCTGCACATGGGGCCAAACGGACTGATACACTGAGTTCCGGCTTTGACAGCCCGCGCGCTTGAATCCGTCCTGAGGCGCGACAGGCTCGTCGTCGCGATGAGCCTCGCCGGTCTCTGCCTGCTGTCCTGGCTCTTCTTGATCCATCTGGCGCTGCAGATGGAGACGATGGAGGGCATGGCGGCGCGGATGATGAGCATGCCGGTCGGGGATGCCGTATCGACGCTGCTCGGCACCGTCCTGAGTCCGGGAGCAGCGGCGTTTGCGGACGCGACCGTCAACTTCGCCCTGGTCGCACTGATGTGGGCGGTGATGATGGTCGGCATGATGGTCCCGAGCGCGGCGCCGACGATCCTGCTCTTCTCGGCGTTGGAGCGGAAGCGCGCGGCGACGGACCGGATCGGCGGACGGACCGCCTCGTTCGTCGCCGGCTATTTCGCCATCTGGAGCGCATTCTCGATCGCCGCGGCGGCGGCGCAGACAGCGCTGGCGCACACGGACCTCATGTCCATGCAGATGGCGACGACGAGCGCCGCGTTGAGCGGCGCCGTGTTCATCGCGGCGGGGCTCTTCGAGTTCACGCCGCTGAAGGACCGCTGTCTCGTCCATTGCCGGTCGCCGCTCGAGTGGATCCCGCGTCACATGCGCCCGGGCCGACTGGGGGCGTTCCGCATGGGCGTCATGCACGGCGCCTACTGCGTCGGCTGTTGCTGGGCGCTGATGCTCCTGCTTTTCGTCGGCGGCGTCATGAACCTCATCTGGGTGGCGATCCTCGCAGCCGTCGTGCTTGTGCAAAAGGTGCTGCCAGGCGGAGTTATTCTCGCCCGGCTTGCCGGCCTTGTGCTCGTCGTCTGTGGCGTCGCGCTCCTCGCACGGCCGCTGATCTTTACGTAAGTCAAAGACCGCTTCGGGTCAGGCCGTGCCCTATCTCGGCTTCATTGCCGGCGTGATCGGCACCGAACACGAGCGCGCCGGAGAACTGATCGGCAAGATGCTTCCGGTGCCGGAGGAGAACCACGGGGTGGTCGTGCGTGCGATCGCCTATTCGGCGCATCCCGTCGATAGGCGGGTCCCTTTCGGCGCAAGTCCTCGCACGAAGTGTCGAAGTGGGCCAGATCGGCACCGGCGCGCTGGCGCTCGGCTGCATCGGCGCCGCCGTTGCCGGTGCCGTCGCACTCGGCCTGCCGTGCGTGGTCGGCGGCGGGACCGCTGGGCGCGACGGGAGCGGGAGCCGATGTTTACGCGGCGTTGCGTCCATAAGCGACACGGCATTGCGCACGGGCGCCAGCCGGCGATTCTTTTCTTGCTTTTTGCGCTCGGTGTCGAACCCTGCCTTGAATTTGTCCGACACATCTGACACAAGCACCGCCCGCTGGACGCGTTGCGTCTCGCGAATAGCCGCTGGCACCGCCACATAGTGAGCCATTTATAGTGAGCCATATAGTGATGTGTGTGTTGGCATGATGAGGAACCCGATGCGCCACCTTGGCACCATCAACGCGCTTAGCGCCGACGTCCGGTCGATCAGTCGACTGCGCGGTGGCCGCGTCATGCGCGCGTTCAAGCCGGGTTGCTCCTTGCAGATGCGATCCGGACCGAAACAACCGGATTAGCCGGCGGCGGGCCGCATCCCTCCGCCGAACAGGCAGGAGGGCACCATGGCCCGCAACGACAACAGATATTTCAGGACTGAAGACTTCGAGCGTACGCAACAGCGCGCGGGCGTCGACACGGCTGCCGAATCCTGGCGCGCGCTCGCTAGTATCACGGTCGCATCGATGCTGGCGATCGCCGTCGTGATCGGCGCCTTCACACTCATCGACGCCGTCGTCTCGACGCCGCCATCACTGCTGGCACGGAAGGCGCCTGCATCAAGCAAGATGCCGAGCCGGCGCGCCTGCGTGCTGCCGCCCGACAAGGACTTGAGTGCTCCAATGCAGGTCGATCCTGCGTTGCTCGTGACTGACTAGTGTTGCGGTTCAGACGTTCGCCCTGCCGTGCAGTTGGGTTGCGAGCGAACGTCTGGACCAAAGCCACACTGGTCGCTCACTCATGGCGTCGACCTTCATACAGCTTTCGCTCACGCGCCAATTCCTCACCTTCGAGATCGAAGAACGCCTCACGCGCGCGCTCGACCATGAACTTCGGCGCCCGCCCCGACAGAAATTCTCATTCCGCATGTCACATTCTGCTCGTCACAGTCGTCATGTCTCCGAAAGCCCCCAAAAAGGAGATAACGATGACACCTAGACGGAACCCCTTCACGGCCAGTCCCGCAGTGCCTGGCAAGATCCTGATTGTCGGCGGCGGCTTTGCCGGCTTCTGGGCTGCGCTCGCGGCCCGGCGAGTCGCCGGTCCCCAGGCAGAAGTGACCCTGGTGTCCCCCGAGCCGGTCCTCCAAATCCGGCCACGACTCTACGAGGCGAGGCCGGAGACGCTCGGTGTCCCTCTACTACCGCTCCTGCGCAAGGTCGACGTCGGCTTCGTGCGCGGCGAGGCAGTCCGGCTCGACACCGCCGCCAAAGCCGCGACGCTCGCCGCGGGCGACCGCCTCGCCTATGACCGCTTGGTCGTCGCGACAGGCAGCCGCATGCGTCGGCCCCCGGTGCCAGGCGCCGAGGCGGCGTTTTCGGTTGACACCCAAGTGGAGGCGATCGCCTTCGACCGACGTCTGGGCGAGATCGTCCGTGACGTCGCGGAGCCAACCATCGCCGTCGTCGGCGCTGGCTTCACCGGCGTCGAGCTCGCGCTCGAGCTGCGCGACCGGCTGTTGGCGCACGGCGCCAATGATGCGGCCGAGCGACTGCGCATCGTACTGATCGACCGTGCCGAGACCATCGGGCCGGAGCTCGGGCCTGGGCCGCGTCCGGAGATCGAGGCGGCGCTGGCGGCCGCCGGTGTTGAACTGCGCCTCGGCGCCGCAGTGCGAGCCTTGGCGGCAGACCGCGTCAGCTTCACTGACGACAGTGTTCTCGCTGCCGACGCCGTGGTGCTGGCGACCGGCATGGCCGCCTCGCCTTTCGCGGCCCAAGTCCCCGGCAGGCGGGATGAGCTCGGCCGGGTCGTCGTCGATACTGCCCTGAGAGCGCCCGCCGCGCCCGAGGTCTTCGTTGCCGGCGACGCCGGGGCGGCTGACACCGGCGATGGGCACCGGACGCTGCAGTCGTGCCAGCACGCCGGCCAGCTCGGCCGCGTTGCCGGCGAGAACGCGGCGCGCGACCTGCTTGGCCTGCCGCTTATGCCCTACACGCAACTGCGTTACCTTACCTGCCTGGACCTCGGCCGCTCCGGTGCCGTCATCACCGAAGGCTGGGAGCGGCGGGTCGAGAAAACTGGCAGCGAGGGCAAGGCGGTGAAACGGCGGATCAATACGCAAGTCATTTATCCGCCGGCCGATGGCACGGCTGAAGCGCTGCTCGCAAGCTCCAGCACCAACCTTGCCGAAAGGCAGGCGCCGTTGAAGCTCAAGACGAAGGCGGCGTAATGGCACCGGCATCGAGCCGGGACGCGGCTGTCGAGATCCAGCCGCGTGTCGCCAGATCGCAAGTCGCGCTCGTGCCCATGTTCGTGCGAACCGACCACGCTATCCAGTGCCGAAGGAACGAGGTTTGGAGATCGCGGTAGCTTTCGCCGCGTCCCGCGACGGCGAGATGGAGCGCCTGCGTGCGCTGCTACGTGGCGCCGGTCGCCGGACTC
Organism: Hyphomicrobiales bacterium; assembly: GCA_009377695.1. GTDB lineage: Bacteria > Pseudomonadota > Alphaproteobacteria > Rhizobiales > Xanthobacteraceae > VAZQ01. Next base: position 39,331 of record WHTP01000007.1, read on the forward strand.
GACAACGTCATGCGGCTGTTCGCGATGTTCGCGTCTGCCTTTGCCGAAGCCGGCCTCGCCTCGTGCGCTATGGCTTTGCCAACGGCCTGCCCGGGTTTATCACCATTGAGCGGGGCGACGTCCTCCAGACCACCGCTCTGGAGATTGGGCATGGTCGCATTGTCGGCGTTACGTGGTGCGAAATCCAGACAAGCTCAGACACATGGCGGAAAGGTAGTGTCCTAATTTGAGCGAATAGACTGCAATGCGCGGCCCATTATTGCTCCCAAGATTGCCCCGATAAACATATTGACTGTTGCGCGCCCAAGGCCGCCTGACGAAAAGTTTCCCCCGGATTCAAAGACGTACCAAGCGAAGGCGATTATTGCGCCAAAGATTGCCATGCGCCCGACAGTCCAAAACGCAGGATCGTCCACTTTCTACCTCCCTACTGCGAAGTTTGCTCCACCAATTCCTCTAGTAAGGAACCGCCCTAGAGTTCGTATTCGTTGCACTCCATCCACAATTTCCAACCGCCGGGCGTTGGCGGGGTCTTCGCTGTCGCTTACATCCGCCACAAATAGGAACGGTATCGGCAAGCCGATGAGCATCGACTCGATGAACCTTGACTGGTTCTTCTCGTACCAGACGAGTTCGCGTTGATAATCCGGTACATAATTTCGTTCTTTTCTTCTTCCCTGCCGATCAAATATTTTTGCACCACAACTTCGGCGGGGTACTCGCGAACAATGTACCTTACATCACGGATGTTTTTGACTATCTCTGCTTCCGCTGAGTCGATCTCCGATGGAGTCCGAGTGGGTTTCTGTGAGGCAAAAAGATGCCCCTCATCGTCATCTAAGAAAAGGTCCGCCATGCAACGCCTTCGTGACCCGCACGGCTATTATACCGTCAATCGAGGGTTGTGCTAGGGTAGTCATGATGACCGGCGTTGGAGTAACCAGCGATCAGCTAAAGCGTGCCGTAGAGACCCAACACGGTTGCACGGCCACGCTCGCCCAATCTGTGCCGGTCAAAGAAACGTTTGAAGGCAAGACTGTGTGGGAAGGCGTGGTGCATGTCTTCTCAATCCACGGCCACCCCAAAGCGAACAAGGCCTATGCTTGGTCATCCCCAATAGAGGGAAGCGATAAGCGGCGGTTTTTTGCCGTGCTGCATCAGCCGCCGGTTACGTCACCGGCGGAGGCCGTCAGGGCGGCAATAGTGGCAGAGCAAAGGGCGGCCCGATGAGCACCTTCTTAGGCTGGGCACTCCTAATCTTTCAAATTCTATTCTGTGTCGCGGCTGTTGGCACGTTTGCGTATGCTAGGAGCGACGATCCACGCCTCAGAAATTATCTGGCGTCGGCAACGTCCCTTTCGGCCGCAGCCGGTTCCTTTTACCTTGATGCTTGGTGGCCGCTCGCCGTTGGTTTTGGACTTCTATGGGTCTACAAACTGATGAGGTTGGACCCAGCCGGTGGACGTCGCTGAAATTCAAATTAGGACACTACCGGCGGAAACTCTGCATTGACTTGAGCCGAGCTTCCGCCTGTATTCGCGATCAGTCGACGAAGCCCTTGCCCGCGAGCCACTTCTGAATCAGCGCGGCCACCTCGTCGCTGTTGCGGTCCATCATGACCATATGGCTGTTGCCCCTGAGGCCGGCGTCAGGCAGATCGATAACATCGATGCTGCCGCCCGCGGCCTTGAGCACACCGGCATAGTCGACGCCGCCCTGGCGAATTTTGGACCAGCGCGGATGATCCTTGGCGAAGTCGCCATAGATCATCGCGATGGGCGTCGACTTGATCGAGGCGACCTTGCTGCGGTCGCCGCCCCGTGTCGGCTCGACCGCCACCAGCGCCTTGACCTTGTCTGGCCGCGCTTCCAGCACTTGGTAGCCAAACGTGCCCGACTGGCTATGCACCATGACCACGCACGGGCACACCTTGTCGACCAGCGCGATATAGGCGGCCACGATCTGCTTGTCGGTCGTCACCCAGCGCGGCACGCCCTGCTTCATGAACTGCTCGTAGGCCTCGATCGGAAACTGCGTTCCCGGATAGGTCTTGCGCTTGGCCTTGTCCGGTGACCACGAACCGGCCGGGCCGATCCTGAACCGTTCCCAGGGATCGCCGAGCGGCAGGAAGACGGGCTCACCTTTGAACTGATTGGTCCAGCCCGAGCGGCCGCGCTCCATCGCATCGGAGACGTAGACGTCCCAACCCTGACGCAGGAAGTAGTTCATCCATCCCGGCTTCCCGTCAGGCTTGGTCTCATAGGTGACGCCCGACAGGCCGCCGCCGTGCCACATCAAGAGCGGCAACTTGCCCTTGCGGTTCTGCACGAGGAAGTACTGAGAGTACATCTGCTCGACCTGATACGTCCCATTCGGGTCCACCTTGGCCGGCACGCCCCCCGGCGTGAACACGATCTCCTTGATCGGCTGTCCCGTGATCTCGATGTGCCTGCCGCCGACATGGAACGAGCCCATGTCGCGCAACGCAATCGGCTGCTGGGCGAGCGCAGTTGTCGCAATAAGCGCCGTCGCAGCGGCGGCCACAGCTATCCTCAGCATGGATCCCCTCCCGTTTTCTTGAGTCCCAGGCAGTCTTAGCACGTAGCCGCAAGGGTACACGACCCGACATCCTGGCGCGACCACCGATCTTGATCATCGCGGCGTCGTCAGTCCACCAGCCCATGCCGGCGATAGACGCCCATCTCGTCGCCGGCGACGAACGCAAAAATCCGCGAGCGCCCGTCGCGCGTCTGCAGCATGTAGGTGAGGTCGAAATCAATGCTCACCGTTTCGCCGCTCTTCTTTTGATAATCGGCGCGATAGTGGACCTTCGCCATGTGATGCCGGTCGTCGATCGGCGTCACCTCGACGCGCCGCACCGACATCTTCCGCGTGCCGATCGACTTGTAGAAGGCATAGCCGTTGTCGAGCGCTGCCCGGAAGCTGTCGTCGTTCTTGCCGCAGGCGACGCCGTCGGGCCCGGCAGCGACGAAGCAGTCGGCGAAGCTTGAAGCGATCGCATCGTAGTCCACGCGATCACCGAGCGAGCGGTTATAGGCTTCGGCATAGTCGTGAAAGAAGCGATCGAAATCAGGTTGCATGTGCCCTCGCCATCAATGTCTTTGCGTCAACGCGGCGGCAAGCGGCAGGTTCGATTCCTAATCGAGCAGCGAAAGCGCGACGTTTGAAGCGCTCCGGCGTCTGGTCGCCGCCTGAGCGCCCTCATCAGTCAACATGGACGCGCAGCCTCTGTCCTACGGCTTGTTTGCAGGCACCGCGCGCAGGGCGGGACGCGGCATTGACGTCACGAACGCCGCCACGTCCCAAGCCTCCTGCACGGTCAGGATCGGTTCGCGATAATCGGATCCGACCGGCATGTTGGCATGAATGAAGGCTGCCGCCCCGCCGATGTGGCTCATGCCGGCTCCAGAATTGAATGAGTTGTCACCCCAGAGCGGCGGAATCTCGTAGCCGAACGCTGGAGCCATCGCCGGTTCGCCCTGGCCGTCATCCTTGTGGCACTTCATGCAATGGCTGGCGTACACCTTGGCGCCTTCAACACGGTCAGGTGCGCGCGCCGGCGCGCTCAGCGGCGGCAGTCCCATGCCCGCGACGCGCACGCCCTGCGGCGTCTTCCTGCTGATGAACCGGAGATAGGCGACAAATGCCTCCATCTCACGGCCGTTCTCGGGCAACATTGATCCGTTCATGCTCCGTGTCATGCAGCGATTGATCCGCTGCGCGACAGACATGATATGCTCGTCGATCATCATGGGATAGCTCGCGAACGTCGACACCAACGGAAGGCCGAACGGCTTGAGGCCGCTGTTGATGTGACAATGCGAACACGAAAGATCGTTGCCGGCATATCGCTTGGCGGGATCGGTGGCGCTCTTGCCGATATGGCGCGCGGTGTCGGAGACAAGCTGCCCCCCGTAACGGATGAGGTCGGTTTCCGGTCCCGGCGGCAGCGCCGAGATGTCGTGGCCGGCATACCAGTTCGTGGGCCATCCCCAGATCGCGTAGCCCGTCGCGAGTCCCGCGCCCGCCGCGACAAGGACGGCAGCGACCGCTGCGGTCTTCTGAAAATTCGATCGCATCGCCCTGACCTCGGACTGACCTCGGAGAAGGGACGATAACCGGCAAATCCTGAACGGATTGCACAACAAACATCGCCAAATTGCGCTTGCCTTGGCAAAGCCGGTGCATGCGTCTTCCTGGGATGGCGGATGTTGCAGCCCAAGCCCCTCCGCCGTCATTGCTGGCTTGCCCCGGCAATTCATCTTTCTCGCAAATGATGGAACGCGCCGGTCAAGCCCACGCGTGACCGAACTCAGATTCAATTCTAGATCTTGATCCCCGTCTCCCGGACGACGCGCCGCCACTTGTCGTAGTCGTGACGGATCCGGGCGTCGAATTCCTGCGGCGTGTTGACCTTCGCCGCCACGGCGCCGAGCTCTTGCAGGCGCTGGACGATCGCCGGCTCCTGCACGAATGTCGCGAGCGGCGCGGCGATCCTGGTGCGGATGTCGGCTGGCGTCCCGGCCGGCACCATGATGCCGAGCCATGAGGTGACGTCGAATCCCGGCAGCGTCTCGGCGATCGCGGGCAGGTCCCGCAGGAACGGTACCCGTTCGGCCGTCGTGACGCCGAGCGCGCGCAGCTTGCCCTGCTGCACCAGCGGCAGCACCGACGGCAGCGTGTCGAACATCATGTCGACATGGCCGCCGAGCAGTGACGGCAGCGCCGGTCCGCTGCCGGTGTAGGGAACATGCAGGATGTCGGTCTTGGTCAGCCGCTTGAACCATTCGGCCGAGAGGTGCGGCGACGCACCGAAGCCCGTGCTCGCGTAGCTGAATTTGCCGGGCGCCGCGCGTACCAACGCGATCAATGTCGCGACGTCCTTCGCCGGAACGCCGGAGCGCACGACCAGGAGATTGGGGAAGCTCGCGATCAGCGTAACCGCCGCGAGGTCGCGTTGCGGATCATAGGGCAGATCGCTGCGCAGATGCGGCAAGAGCGTCGTGGTGGTGCCGGTGCCCATCAGCAACGTGTGCCCATCGGGTGTCGCCTTGGTGGCAGCCGCCGTCCCGATCGCGCCCGCGGCGCCCGACACATTCTCAACCACCACGGCGCGCCCAAAGGCGCGGCTCAGGCGTTCGGCGACGAGCCGCGCCAGGATGTCCGTCGCGCCGCCGGCCGGGAACGGCACGATGATGCGGACGGTCTTTTCCGGATAGGTGGCGGCCGGCTGCGCCGACGTGCTGGAGACGGCGAGCATTGCCGCAAGCAATGCAGCGGTGCTTGCGGCCCGATGCCCATTCATCGCTCGTCTCCCCTCGCGCCTATGCCCGCTCAATCGGACGGTTGGATCTTATTCTCGCGCACGACCTGACCCCAGCGCGCGATCTCATTTCGCAACGATACCTGCGCGGCCTGCGGCGAACGCTGATCCTTGGGAAACGGCGTGACGCCGGTGTCCGCCCAGGCCCGCACGATGGCCGGGTCGTCCATCACCCCAACCACCACGGCGTTGAGCCGGTCGATCACGGGCCTCGGCGTTCCGGCCGGCACGAACAAGGCATGCCAGTAGAATATCTCGAGCTTGGGCCCGAGCACGTCGACAAAGCTCGCAACATTCGGGAACAGCGGCGATGTCGCCTTCGATGTAATTCCGTAAGCCTTCATCTGTCCGTTGGCGACGGTCTGTACCACCGATTGCGGCGTGGCGAAGAACAAGTCGACATGCCCGCCGGCGATATCCTGGAGCGCCGGCGCCGCGCCGCGATAGGGCACATGCACGACCTCGACTTTCGCCTCATTGGCGAGCAGCGAGGTGGCGAGATGGCCGGTGCTGCCGGTGCCGGGATGCGCCATTCGCACCTGGGTCTTCTTCATCGTGGCAAGGAGTTCGCCGAGCGTGTTCGCGGCCAGCGACTTGCGCCCGACCAGGACCAGCGGGTTCCGGTTGATGAAGGCGACCGGCGTGAGGTCCTTCTCGGTGTCGAAGGTGAGCTTCGGATAGAGCGCGACATTCGCCGAGATCTGGAGGTTGTGCAGCAGCAGGGTGTGCCCGTCCTTCGCCCCGCGCGCGACCCGTCCGGTGGCGATCGTGGTGCCGCCGCCGCTGATGTTCTCGACGATGAAATTCTGCCCGAGTTTCTCGGAGAATTTTGTCGCCAGCACGCGCGCGAGCTGATCGGTCGGTCCGCCGGCCGGATACGGCACGATGATCGTGACCGTGCGGCTTGGGTAGTCCTGTGCAGCGGCTGCGGAGCCGAGCGCGACCAACAGGACAGCGAGGATTAGACGCACTGGCATCTTCATGCAGCTCCTCCCTATTACGTCTGCCGTTCCCCGCTTATGTTTGCGGAATAATCGGCAGCAGCAGATACGGCATCTTGTCGGCGGCGAAGTGTAGCACGTTGGTGCCGCCGAAGATCGCGGGCGGCCGGTCGGCTGGATCGGTGTGCGTGAACGGGCCGACGCCCTTCATGGGATACATCGCATTGGGGAGCGCGGCATCGCCGCCGGCATATTCGTAGTCCTTGCCGCGCACCGTGAGACCGAGCCTGCAGCCCGGCGGTACGACAATCGAGGTCGGCCATACCTCGATGTCGAGTTCCACGGGTTTGCCTGGCTCGAGCGGCCATTCTTCGTCGTGGGTGTGCCAGGGCCGGTACGGCAACGTCTCGACCGGATCGAGTTTGCGATGTGAGGCACGCAGCCAGCCAAGTCCGACCGGCGTGTGCGGGTCGTTCGAGCCGATGAACGTCACTTCTTTGCCGTCGGGATCGAACACGCGCAGCACCAGGAACACGTCGGCATCGGTCGTGTCGGAGGACAGCCAGAGCTTCGCCGCGACCGGTCCGGTGATCTCCAGCTCGTCAGCCATCGGAGGCGTATGGAAGGTGAGGCCGTCTCCCCTCGTCTCGTAGCTGATCGCACGCTCGTGCGTCGGCACGTCGGTGTCGAGCCTGCCACTCGGCCACAGATAGTACTTCGTCCACCGGGTACGGGCGAGCGGCCATTCCTTTTCCCCGCGCAACGTGAATGTTTCGCCGGGACGGCGGATGTTGAGCGAGACGCGTGGCTGCTGGTCCCAGCCGGTATCCTCGCCCTTCAGGAAATGACCGAAGAAGCGCTTCTGCAGCCCCATCCCGTAGTCGCTGTAGAAATGGGTGAAGTGCGTATCGCCGTGCACCTCGAGCCACTTCTGGGCGGAGCCGGCGCGCAAATAGCCTTCGAAATTGCCGCGCGGGTGCAGGCCAACGCCACCCCAATTTCCGGCCGAGAGCAGCGGCACGTCAATCTGCGCAAACGCGACCATGCGCGCGCGGTAGTAGTCGTCGATGAGGCGGCGCCGTGCAATCTCGCCGCCGGCATCGGCGCAATTCTTGGCGAGCTCCTCTGGTGGCAACGTGTCCGGCCCCGCCACCGGCTCGCCAGTGACCCGGCTGCGCAGACCCCTCTCGCCGACGCCGTGCTGAACGCGCAGCACCTGGCGCTTGTACCAGCTATTGGTGAAGCCTGAGAGGATACCGCCGTGGCGAGCGAGCTCGCGATAATAGTCGGCGAAGCCTTCCCAGATACACAGCGCCGCAAGGTGCGGCGGCCGAAGCGCTCCGGCCTGCCACTGATTGGTGGCGAAATATGAGATGCCGTTCATGCCGACCTTGCCCGTGCTCCAGGGCTGCGTTCCGGCCCATTCGATGCACTGGTAGATGTCGAGCGCCTCGCGTGGCGACCAGATGTCGATGAACCCCGGCGAACGTCCTGCACCACGCGAATCCACGCGCACGCAGGCATATCCGTCCGGCACCCATTTCTCGGGATCGACCAGCTCCCAGACCTGGTACTTATTGCTCGAGCCCTTGAGCACCTCGGGCGCTGCCTTGATGAGGCGCTCCCAGTTGCCCTTGTAGCCCTCCTGAAACGCGAGGCCTTTCGCATAGGGCCCGTAGCTCAGGATCACCGGATGCTTGCCGGCGCCGATGGGGCGGAACACGTCGGCACGCAGCACGGCGCCGTCATCCATCGGGATCGGCGTATCCCATTCGATCTGCATCCCGTCGCGCTGTTCGGTTTTCATGTGATCAACCGCCGGGCTTCAGCACGTCGCACACCCAGTCCCACATGGTGTGAACGCCAATCGTGATGTTGTCGACCTGGCAGTGGTGGAAGCCGCCCTCCTCGCGGGTGAACACCCTCAGCGTCTTCTCTCTGGAGCCGACGGCGTCGAACAGCGTGTGCGCAAGCGACAGCGAAATCTGCTCGTCGCCTTCGCCGTGCAGAAGCAGGAACGGGCACTTCATTTTCTGAACGATGCCGTCCAGGCGGAAGCCTTCGAGCACCTTGAGCGCCGCTTCCTGGCTGTCAACGCCGAGCACCCATTGCAGATGCTCGGGCGGCACCGACAGCGACAGCACCTTGCCGCTGGCGAGCTCTTCGAGCCGTTTCTTCCAGATCGCGTGATAGTCCCACTGCGCGCCCCAGGCGATGCAACAGGCATAACGTTGCTCGAGCGAGGCAGCGCGCGGCGCATAGTAGCCGCCCAGGCTGAGCGCCATCACACCGATGCGCTTGGGATCGAATTCGGGGCGCCCAGCGAGGTATTCGTAGGCCGGCGTCGCGTAGCGCTCGGTTTCCGCGATCAGCGGCAGATTGCGGAAGCGCACGCTCTCGCCATTGCCCGGCCCATCGACGATCAGGCAGCCGACGCCGCGCGCAGCAAGATCGGGCACCGCATAGCCGTAGCAGAGTTCCTTAGTAACATCGAAGCCGTCGAAATAGACCATGGCCGGCGCGGGACGGGAGCCGGCGGCGTCGCGATCGGGGTGCACGAGCAATGCCGGCAGGCTCGCACCCTCGTAGGGAATTTCGACGTGCTCGATGCGCGGGCGGCGGATGATCGCGGCCGCATCGCGGAACGTCTGCACGGACTTGGCATAAACCTCCATGCCGCGCTGCGATTTCGGCTGCAAAAAGCGCTCGCCGGTCTGGTAGTAGCGCGTCGCCCTGAGAAAGCAGGATGCTGCGGTGAGCTTGTGTCCGTCCCGCTGGGCGGCGCGGCCACGGGCGTCGATCGTGTCGCCCATGCGGGTCCATTCCACAAACCAGGCATCGTCATCCCCGACCTTGTCGCGGAGCGCGCGACCGACGCGGTTGACCTCGTCGATCTCGGCGCCGCCCCAGGGGGCGCCGCTGAGACAGATCAGCAATCCCATCGACCAACGGTAATTACCGGGAAAATAAAGAAACGCCGGATCGTTCCTGCGGTCTGCCACCAATACCTCCCCGATGTCGACGGTCTGCGCCGTCCTGTTGTCGCAAGACTATTCCATAGAACACGCAATCCCGAAATGGCCTCCCATAACGCCCACAAAAATGCCAACGCCCGCTTGCGCGGGCGATGGACGCGTCGCGATAGCCGGCTGTCGATACAGCGCGGATGACTATCAGCAGCGGAAGTTGCGGCTCGAATACGGCCGATGACACCAGCGCGCCCTGGGGATAACACGGACAGGCGGCACCACCACGAGCCCACCCGGCGCAACCACGACGCCGCGGCGGTTGGGGCGGCAGCGGCCACGCGGTCCGCGGTGCCAGCCGCGGCCGCAGCCATCGGCGACCTGCTGGATCAATCCCTCGCCGGTCTCACTGACGGCGGGGGCAAAGCCGGTCGGGCTTATGACTGAGACGGCTCCGGCGGGCGCGCTCAATGCCACAACGGCAGCCACCACCAGACCTGGAACAAGCTTCCGCATTGATTGTCTCCATTGTTTTTATCACCCACCCAAGGGCCTATCTGCATGAATCGCATTTGGTGCGCCAGCAGATTTTGACGGCCATCGAATCGGGGATGAACTGTTGTTCAGCTACGGAGTTCTGGCGCGGATTTGGCGCGAGCGCGGAGCTGACTAGTCTAGTGTGGCGGTTCAGAAGTCCGCATCATTCTTGCGGCGAGTCCGACATGCGGACTTCTGAACCAAAGCCACACTAGACTAGTGTCCTTCGATTCCGAAGTTCGTATAAGAGGCCGCCGCGAAATGGTACGAACTTCGGAATCAGGACACTAGCGCGCAAACGGCCAGAACAACGCGATCAGCGGCACGCCCACGACCAGCACGAAGATTGACAGCGGCGCGCCCAATCGGGCGTAGTCGCCGAAGCGATAGCCGCCGGCACTCATGACCAGTGTGTTGCACTGATGCCCGATCGGGGTCAGGAAATCGCAGGCCGCGCCGATCGCGACAGCCATCAGGAACGGATCGGGATTGTAGCCGAGATTCTTCGCAAAGCCCGCGGCGATCGGCGCCATCACCAGCACGGCGGCGGCATTGTTGAGGAAAGGCGTCACCGCCATCGCCGCCGCCATCATCAACGCCAACGCGCCGGTCGGCGGCAGACCTTGCGACAACGCCGAGAGCCAGCCGGCGATCAGATCGGTCCCGCCGGTCGTGCGCAAGGCGTCGCTGACCGGAATAATCGCACCCAGCATCACGAGCAGCGGCCACTCCACGACCTCATAGGCTTCACGCAGCGTTAGCGCGCGGATCAAAAGAATCACCACCGCCGCGCCGAAGAAGGCGATCGCCACCGGCACGGCGCCGACCGCCATCAGCAGCATCGCGAATGCCAGCACCGCCACCGGCAACAGGCCACGGCGGCCGCGGCCGAGCTGTACGTTGCGCTGCGCCAGCGGCAGGCAACGCAATTCACCAAGAGCTTCGGGCATCGTGTTGAGGTTGCCCTGCAGCACGATGACATCGCCAGCCCTGAGGCGGGTCGAACCGATGCGGTGCGGGATGCGGCGGCCGCTGCGGCTGACCGCCAGCAGATTGACCTGATGATGCTCGTAGAGACGGTACTGTGTGGCGGAGCGGTCGACCAACGGCGACTGCTCGGTGACAATCGCCTCCATGACGCCGATGTCGTCCTCTGGGGCATCGATCTCGCCGGTGTTTTCACCGCGCACAAGCTTGAGCTTGGTCTCGTCTGTCACTCGTTTGAGCGCATCCGGCTGACCGACGAGAATGAGCATGTTGCCGGCGCGCAGTTTGGTCTTTGCCGGCGGCTGGTTGATGCGGACGCGCAGACGCAGCAGCGTGAGCACCTCGACCTCGCCTTCCGACAGCCTTTCGATCTCGCCGACGCTTTTCCCGACAAGCGGCGACTCGTCGGGAATGGTGACTTCGGTGGTGTAGTCTTCGAGATTGAAGGCCTCATCCATCGACGCCGCGCCTTTGCGATGGCCCGGCAAGAGACGCCAGCCGAACGCCAGGAAGATCACGCCGCCGAGCGCGAGACAGGCGCCGACCGGTGTGAAGTCGAACATCTCAAACGGCTCACCGAGAAGCTCCCCGCGCATGCGCGCGACGATGACGTTGGGTGACGTGCCAACCAGCGTGACGATGCCGCCGAGCAAGGCCGCGAATGCCATCGGCATCAGAAGATAGAACACGGATGTGTTGTTCTTGCGCGCCAGTTGGAATGCGACCGGCATCAGCATCGCGAGCGCGCCGATGTTCTTCACGAAGCCGGAGAGCAGCGCGACCAAGCCGGCGAGCACGGTGACCTGAGCGGTCGTGCTTGTCAGGCGCGGCGCGATCGGCCTTAGCAATATCTCCACAATGCCGGAGCGCTGCACCGCCGCGCTGACCAGGAGCGCGGAGGCAACGATGATGACGATGTCGTCCGAGAAGCCGGAGAATGCCTTATCGTACGGCACGATGCCGGCCACGACCGCGGTGAACAGCGCGAGCAGCGCGACCAGGTCGTAACGGAGCCGTCCCCACACAAACAGTGCCATCATCGCGCCGACGATAGCGAAGGCAAGAATCTGTGGTGTGGTCATGCGATGTGCGTGTCTTCAGCCGGGATTTCAACGCGCGATGCGGAACCAAGGTTCCCGAGAGTGCCGCAACGATGGAGCAGTTTGATTGCCGCGAGATCGTGCCGCGAGTTCACCCTCCCACAAGGGGGAGGGTAACTCGCGGCATGATCTCGATTCATCAACACAGTAAAAATTGCGGAAGCGTTGGCGGTAGAAGACGAGCTCGGAGCGTGGACGCGCCGCCTTACTCCGCCGCGGCCTGCGGGCCCGCGTTCCGGATTGTGCGCCAGATGCGCTCCGGCGTCGCCGGCATCTCGATATGGCGGACGCCATAGACCGACAGCGCATCGACGATGGCGTTCGCGGTCGCCGGCATCGCGCCGACGCAGCCGGCCTCGCCGCAGCCCTTCACGCCGAGCGGATTGGTCGGCGTCGGCACTGGATTCGAGTGGATGTTGAGCGCGCTGATGTCGTCGGCGCGCGGCATCGCATAATCCATGAACGAACCGGTGGTGAGCTGTCCGGACTCGCGATCGAAATGGATGTCCTCCATCAGGATCTGGCCGATGCCCTGCGCCACGCCGCCGGTGATCTGGCCGTAGACCAGGAGCGGATTGAGCACCGTGCCGACGTCATCCACCACGCTGTAGCGCACGACGTCGACCTTGCCGGTCTCCTCGTCGATCTCGACTTCGCAGACATGCGCGCCGTTGGGGAAGTTCTCTTTGTCCACGTAGAAGATCGAGGTGGCGATCAGGCCGCCCTCCATGCCTCTCGGCAGCTTGGCCGGGTTGGCGGCGGTGCGCGCAACATCGCGGATAGTGATGGTCTGGTTAGTCTTCGGCGAGGAGAACAGTCCGTCCTCGAATTTGAGATCCTCGACGTCGACCTTGAGCACATGCGCGGCGATCTTCTTCGCCTTCTCGATCACCTTTTCGGCGGCGCCGGCGACCGCGGAACCGCCGAGGGTGGCGGAGCGCGAACCGCCAGTGCCCTCGCCGTAGAACACCGTGTCGGTGTCGCCCGAAATATAGGTGATGTCGTTCGGATCGACGCCAAGCCGGTCGCAAACGATCTGCTTGAACGCGGTCTCGTGCCCCTGCCCTTGATTGTTCGATCCCGAGAACAGCGTGATCGTGCCGGAGCGATCGAAACGGATTTCCGCACCCTCGGCGCTCGGCGCGGCGGCACGCTCGATCGTGTTGGACATGCCGATGCCGCGCAGCTTGCCGCGCTTGCGCGACTCCGCGCGTCGCTTCTCGAAACCCTTGATGTCGGCCATGTGCAAGGCCTCATCCATGTTCTTCGCGAACTCGCCGGAGTCGTAGGTGAAGGTGAGACCGGTCTTGTAGGGCATCGCATCCGGCGGGATCGAATTCTTGCGGCGCAGAGCCGCCGGATCGATGCCGAGCTCGTCGGCGGCGAGGTCTACCATGCGCTCGATAATATAGGCCGCCTCGGGGCGGCCGTTGCCGCGATAGGGCCGCACCGGATTGGTGTTGGTGAGCGCCGCCGTCACGTCAGCGTACACGGTGGGCGTCTTGTAGACGCCGGCAAGCGTGCCGAGATTGCCGACGAAGGATTGCCCGCCGGTTTGCAGGAAGGCGCCGACATTGGCGATGATATTGACACGCAATCCAAGAAAATTGCCATCGTTGTCGAGCGCAAGCTCCGCTTCGGTGACGTTGTCGCGCGCCTGGCCGTCGCTCAGGAAAGACTCCGAGCGGGTGCTGATCCATTTCACCGGACGGCCAGTGACCTTGGCCGCCCACAACACCAGCGCCGCCTCGTTATAGACCGCGCTCTTCATGCCGAAGGAGCCGCCGATGTCTCCGGACACGACGCGCACCTTGTGTTCCGGCACCTTGAGCACGAACTTGCACAGCTCCTCGCGGAACGTGAAGTTGCGCTGGAGCGTGGTGTAGATGGTGTAGTGATCGTCATAGGGACGGTAGACGCCGATCGAGCCGCGCGGCTCCATGCTGGCGGCGGTCACGCGATTGATCACGAAGTGATGTTTGACGACCTTGTCGGCTTTGGCGAACGCCGCGTCGGTCTTGGCCTTGTCGCCTTCGAGATGCACGAAGCAGATGTTGTTCGGGCAATCATCCCACACCAGCGGTGCGCCCGGCTTGATTGCTTCCTCGGCCGACACGACCGAGGGCAGCGGCTCGTAGTCGATCTCGATCAGCTCGGCGGCGTCCATCGCCTGGTTGAGTGTCTCAGCCACCACGAAGGCGACGTAGTCGCCAACCCAGCGGACGCGGTCGCGGGCGAGCGCCCGATAGCGCGGCTTATAGAGCGGCGAACCGTCGCGGCGCTTTGGACCCGACGGCACCGGCAGATCGCCGAAGCCGGAGTTGTCCCAGTCCTCGCCGGTGAGAACCGCCAGGACGCCGGGCGCGGCCTTGGCCTTGGACGTATCGATGCTCTTGATACGAGCATGCGCATGCGGCGACCGCAGCACGTAGCCGGGCACGGTGCCCGGAAACATCATGTCGCCGACATAGTTACCCTCGCCCCGGATCAGCCGCGGGTCTTCGAACCGCGGGACCGGTTGTCCTATTCCCCATTGACCCACTGCATACCTCGCTTGTGGCTTAGACGCGTCTGAGCGTCAGATTGCCTCATGCCATCGGCAAATGCGAGCGTCTAGAGCGCATTTCCGATGAAGTGGAATCGGGATGCACTCTAGATTCCTTGGTGGCACGTTGCGTTGCCGGGCTGGCGTCCCGAATCCGAAGTTCGCTTGACTGTGCTGCATATTCGTGGGCGAACTTCGGATTCAAAGGGACACCAGCACTTAATACGTTGCTAGTGCGGCTTTGGTTCAGAAGTTCGCTCCCAACCTGGCCACAAGATATGGCAAACTTCTGAACCGCCACACTAGCGCGCGGCCATAAGCAAGGCCGATTGCAGCGGTTTGGGAGATCAAGAAATGCGCCGATTGGGCCAATGGGGATTGTGCATTGTGGCGCTGGCGGCGCCGGCGGGCGCGCAGGCGCAGTCGGTGGCGGATTTCTACAAGGGCAAGAATGTCACGGTGATCGTGGGCTACAGCGCCGGCGGGGGCTATGACCTTTACGCCCGCGCGCTCTCCCGCCACATGGGCAAACACCTTCCGGGTAACCCGAACTTCATCGTTCAAAACCTGACCGGCGCCGGCAGCCTGAACGCGGCCAACAACATCTACAACGTGGCGGCCAAGGATGGCACCGTGTTCGGCACCTTTGGCCGCGGCCTCGCGATGGAGCCGCTGATCGGCACCGCCCGCGCGCAATACGACGCCACCAAATTCACCTGGCTCGGCAGCGGCACCAACGAGATTTCGCTGTGCGCAACCTGGCACACGTCGCCGGTGAAAACCTGGCAGGACGCGCTCAAGACGACCTTCGCGGTCGGCGGCGAAGGGGCCGGCTCCGACCCCGACACCTATGCAGCTTTCGTGCGCAACGTGTTTGGCGTCAAGCTGAAGCTCGTCACCGGCTACCACGGCACCTCCGACATCATTCTTGCGATCGAGCGGGGCGAGGTTGACGGCCGCTGCGGCTGGTCTTGGTCGAGCATCAAGTCGACGCGTCCGACCTGGATCAAGGAGAAGAAGCTGAACTATCTCGTCCACATGTCCGACGTGAAGGCGCCGGAACTGCCGCACGTTCCTCTCGTCACGGACTTCGCGAACGAGCGGCAGAAGCGGATCCTGCGACTCGTCACCAGTCGCCAGACCATGGGCCGGCCGTTCGCGGCACCACCCGGCGTGCCCGCCGACCGCGCGCAGGCACTGCGCCGCGCCTTCGACGCGACTTTCAAGGATCCGGCATTCCTGGCCGAAGCCGAGAAGCTCAAGCTCGAGGTCAATCCGGTCAGCGGCGAAGACGTGGCCAAGCTCATCGCCGAGCTCTACGCGACGCCGAAGGACATCGTCGAAGAAGCGCGAGCGGCGATCAAGCCGTAGCGCGGCACCGCCCTCATTCCGCCCTCATCCTGAGGAGCCCGCGCAGCGGGCGTCTCGAAGGATGGGGCGGCCCCAATCCGGGCGGCCCCATGGTTCGAGACGCCTGCCTTCGGCAGGCCCTCACCATGAGGCCGATCGAGGTCGCGTTATTGCTGCGCCGTTTTCCGCAGCAACTCTCTCACCCGCTGTGGCGTTACCGGCAGCCGCGTGATCGCGCCGGGCATGCCGAGCGCGTCATCGATGGCGGAGGCGATAACGCCGCCGGCGCCGTTGATGCCGCCCTCGCCCGCGCCTTTGAGGCCAAGCGGATGGTGCGGCGACGGCGCGTCCTCGGTCAGCAGCACCTCGACATCAGGTACCTCGTGCAACGTCGGCATCAGGTAGTCGGCCAAGGTCGCAGACAACGGCTCGCCGGTCTCGTCATAGACGAACTCCTCCGACAGCGCGCCGCCGAGCCCCTGCACGCAGCCGCCGACGAGCTGTCCTTCGATCAGCAAGGGATTGACCGCGCGGCCGACATCGTAGGCCACCATGAAACGCTCGACCGCGATCTTGCCGGTCTCGCGATCGACCCGCACGACCGCGAGATGCACGCCATAGGGAAACACGGTGTGGTCGGTATTGTACCAGCCGTGCGCCGCAAGCTGCGGATCACGCCCGCGCAACAACTTTGATCCTGGCGCGATGCGCTTGGCGATGTCGCCGAGCGAGATCGACGGGCCGCCTTCGTCCCCGCGCCGCATCACGGTGCCGTCGACAATGTCGAGCTCCGCGGCCGGCGTTTGCAGTAACTCCGCCGCGAATTCGATCGCCTTCGCGCGCACCATGGTGGCGGTGACATGCACGGCGCCGCCGGTGAGGACGGTCGCGCGCGCCGCATGCGCGCCGATACCGTGGTCGATCAGGTCGGTCTGGCCGTGGATGACGCGCACACGCCTGTAATCGACGCCGAGCGCCTCGGCGCAAATCTGCGCCATCGATGTCTCGAAGCCCTGCCCCAGCGACGCACCGCCGGTGATCAGCTCGACGGCGCCATCAGGATCGACTTTGATCTTCGCATTGTCGCTCGGTCCGCGGCCGCTTTCCTCCATGAAGATCGCGATGCCGGCACCGACCAATTCGCCCGCGGCGCGGCGGTGCTTCATATCCGCTTGCAGCTCGTCCCAGCGGAACGCCTTGAGCGCCTTCTCGAGCAGCGCCGGATAGTCGCCGGAATCGAATTCGAGCTCCTCGACGCCGGGCTCGTTGAACGCGATGACGTAAGGCAGCTGATCCGCGGTGATGAGATTGCGCCGTCGCACCTCGACCGGATCGAGGCCAAGCTTGGCGGCGACCGCATCCATCAGCCGTGACCGCACGAAGGTGCTCTCATAACGTCCTGGAGCACGATAAGTCGCCGCCGGCGTCTTGTTGGTGAGCCTGACTCGGGCTTTCGCCCAATAAGCCGGCACGTGATAGGCGCCGGTCATCATGCACATGGTGCGGTTCGGAACGTTCACGCCGTGGGTGCGGATGTAGGCGCCCTGGTCGTGGAAGATCTCATCCTCGATGCCGAGGATGCGGCCGTCTTTATCCACCGCGATGCGCGCGAGGTGGCGCTGCTCGCGGCCCTGGTTGGCGCACATCAGGTGCTCGTGCCGGTCCTCGATCCACTTCACCGGCCGCTTGAAGCGCATCGCCGCGACCAGCACCAGCAAGTCCTCGGGATATAGCTCGCCGCGGATGCCGAAGCCGCCGCCGACATGGCTCTCGTGCACGTGCAGTGACGACGGGCCACGGTTGAGCATGCGGCAGAGCGTCTCGCGATTGCGGTGCGGGATTTTTGCGGCGCCGTGCAACTCCAGCAGATCCTTCGCCGCGTCGTAGACGCCTATCGCTCCTCGAGTCTCCAATGGCACGCCGGAATGGCGGCCGGTCTTGAGGTCAAGCTCGATCACGGCATGGGCGTTGCGGAACGCCGCATCGATGTCACCGAAGCTGTGATGCAGCACGATCGCTTCGCTCGAGCGGCCGGGCTCGAACTCGCCGGGCGGATCGCTCGCCGAGACGACGACCGGCAGTTCTTCGATCTCGAGCACGACCTGTTCGGCGGCATCTTCGGCCACGTAAGGGTCCTCAGCGAACACCGCCGCGACCGGATCCCCGATGTAGCGCACGTAGGTGTTCGCCAGCGCCGGCTGGCGGAATTCGCGGATGCCGGTTGCGTTCTTGTCGGCGCGGAAATCGATCGGCGAGAGATCGGCGATATCGTCGTTGGTCCAGACGGCGACCACGCCCGGCATTTTGGTCGCGGCCGAGGCATCAATGGAGATGATCTTTCCATGCGCCTTGTTTGAGCGCACGATCCGCATGTGAAGCTGGTGCGCGAAATTGATGTCACCGGCGTAGCGGCCATAGCCGGTGACCAGCGGGAGGTCCTCGATGCGCGTGACCGCATGCCCGAGCACGCGCCGCGCGGACGACGGCGGTGGGGAGGGATAGTGATCGTCGGTGGCTGCGCCCTGAGTCATGTCGCGCCCGTTGTTGCTTCTTCTTTGATAGCGGGCGCGCTCTCTCCGCTCCCCTCCCCCCGCGAAGCGGCGGGGAGGGGTCGGGGGTGGGGGGTGCTGAGATTACAGAAAGATCGCCCCCCACCCCTGACCCCTCCCCGCCATTCGCTGCGCGAATGGGGGGAGGGGCACCCCAGCATCCTGCTCACCTCACTCTGAATCATCGAGAGAGTTCGACTCCCATCGTTGAGTTTACTGCTGCATCATTGATTTTGACGCATCATCATCGAGCAGCTTGGCCGCGCATCTGGTCGCGGGCGGCGCGCACCGCCTTGATGATGTTCTGGTAGCCGGTGCAACGGCACAGATTGGACGACAGCACGTCGAGCAGTTCGTCGTCACCGATGTTCGGATTGTGCTCGAGCGCATTCGTCGCCAGCATCAGGAAGCCGGGCGTGCAGAAACCGCATTGCAGTCCGTGGTGATCGATGAAGGCCTGCTGCAGCGGAGAGAGCGTCTCGCCATCGGCGAGCCCCTCGACGGTGCGGATCTGGCGGCCGTCGGCCTGGATCGCGAACATCAGGCAGGCGCGGATCGCTTCGCCGTCCAAGATGATGGTGCAGGTGCCGCAGACGCCATGCTCGCAGCCGATATGTGTGCCGGTCTGGCCGCAGTCCTCGCGGATCGCGTCGACCAGCGTTTTACGCGGCTCGACCCGGATCGCGTGCGCGCGCCCGTTGATCGTGAGCGTGATGTCGACTTTGTCACTCATCAGCGCGGCAGGATGTCCTTGAACCGCGCCAGGATCTGCTGGTCGAGTTCCTTTGAGTTGCGCACCACCCGCGGGAACGTGTCGCGGCGGCCGAACGGCTTGCAGGCGTCGATGACGACGCGCGCGTTGCGTGGATCGGTCTCGCCGTAGCACATGGGGTCGAGCACCGTGCTCCAGCAGCCGCGCAGCACTTCAAGCCCTTCACGCGGCTCGAAGCGCGTGCACATCGCCCACATCACCTTGTTCATGTCGGAGGGATCGATGTCGTCGTCGACCACCACCACGAAGCGGTTGGCGTAGGCGCCGGCGTGGCATTGCGAGGCGATGAGCCCGGCCTGCTTGGAATGGCCGGGATACATCTGCTTGATCGACACGTTGAGCCAGAGCCGGCTGCCGCCGGTCTCGTGCGACCACACGCCCTTCACCTCCGGCACGCCCGCTCCTTCGAGCTGGTTCCAGACCGCGCCCGAGCGATAGGTGCAGCGATAGAACGAATCGTCGTCCGGCGGGATGCCGGGCACCGCCCCGAGCAGCACCGGGTTGTCGCGATGCATGAAGCTCTCGACCCGGATCGCCGGCTCCTTCTTGTGCCCGCCGGCGTAGTACCCGGTCCACTCCCCGAGCGGGCCTTCGTCGATCAAATCGTCGAGCGAGACGTAACCCTCGAACGCAATCTCCGCATTGGCCGGGATCGGCAGCCCGGTGACCGGACCGGGAATGGTCTCGACCGACTCGCCGAGCAATCCGCCGGCTGCATCGTATTCGTTCTTGCCGTAGGGAATTTCGAGGCCGGCCACCATGAACAGCGCCGGGTGCATGCCGCACACCACCGCCACCGGGCATTTCTGGCCGAGCTCCTTATAGCGGTTGAGGATGAGGTTGCCGTGCTTGCCCTTCGAGCACATCACCGAAGCGAGCTTCTTGCCGTGCACCTGCACGCGATAGGCGCCGTAATTGATCCAGCCGGTGTCGGGATGGCGCATGATCACCATGTCGCCGGTCCCGATGTAGTAGCCGCCGTCGTGCTCGTGCCACTTCGGCGCGGGAATCTTGGTGAGGTCGATGTCGTCGCCGCGATAGACGTTCTCCATCACCAACCCGGTCGGGACCTCGACCGGCGCAACGGTCTTGTTTTCCTTCATGTACTTCCGCCAATAATTGACGAGCTCCATGTCGGTCGCGTCGTCCGGCAGGCCGAGCGTCATCTTGATGCGCTTGGTCGAGGTCAGGATTTGGCGAGCACGCGATAGCCGGACGGATAACCGGGCACGTCGTCGAACAGCACGGCGCGGTTGCCGGTCTGGCGCTGATAGAAGTCGACGATGCCGCCGATCTCGGTGTCGCGGTTGGCGCCGCGTACGACCTGGAGGTCGTTAGCGGCCTCCAGTTGCGCAAGCCAGGTACGCAGGTCCTGCTTGGGCGCATTGGCGAGCGACTTGGAGGTCAGATCGGCGGGCCGGTTCATTGTTGGTCTTCCTTCTTAAGCTGCTGCGCTGTCGAGCGCCCGGCGTGTCATGGCGCGCACGAGATCGCGCCGATATTCGGCGCTGGTGTTGAAATCCTCAAGCGGATCGATCGCCGCGGCGGCGGCAACAGCGGCGGCCTGGAACGTCTCGGCATCCGGCGCTTTGCCGTCGAGCGCGGCTTCCGCCTCGACAATGCGGCGTGCATATGGCTCGGCGCCGCCGATGCCGACGCGTGCATCGGCCATCTTTCCGTTCTCGATGCGGTAGGTCACCACGGCCATGCTCAACGCAAAGTCGCCGGCGCGGCGCGAGAATTCCTGGAAGCCGACCCGCGTGTCAGCGGGCAGGAGCGGCAGCCGCACCTCGGTGAGCAACTCGTCTTCTTCCAGCACCGTCGTCATAATGCCGGCGAAGTAGTCCTTGGCCGCAATAATGCGTTGGCCCCTCTTGCTCTGCGCCGCCACCTCACCGTCGAGCGTGGCGACGACGGTGCACCACTCCGATGCCGGATCGGCGTGCGCCACGCTGCCGCAGAAGGTGCCACGGGTGCGGATCGGGTGGTGCGCGATGCTGCGCACCACCGTGGCGAGCAGCTTGCCCAGCGGCCCGTCGCAGACCGGCTCATAGAATGCCGCATGTCGCACGCAGGCGCCGATCCGAAGCTTGCCGTCGACGGCCGTGATCTGTGCCAGCTCCTTGATGCCGTTGATGTCGACGAGATGGGCCGGCTTTGCCAGCCGGAACGCCATAATCGGGACCAGGCTCTGCCCACCCGCCAGCACGCGCCCGTCGTCCGGGGCGACGTCCGCCAGCACCGCGACCGCCTCATGGAGGGTCTTGGGTGCATGATAGCGGAAGATGGCGGGTTTCATCGGTTCATCTCGTCATTCCAAGGTGCGCCAAAGGCGCGAACCCATACCCTAAAAGCCCCCACTCATGGATTCCCCGGCTCGCCGCGGAGCTTGTCGTCGGGCGGGCGCTTCGCGCCGACCTGTTGCCGACGCCCCGAAATGACGACGGATGAGTTATGCGCCGCCGTCGCGTTCCATATTTGGGACTTTTATTATTTTTTGGATTCAGGCACGGTTTTGAGGTTATGTAAAGTCTCAGCGCCGCGAGCGAACCCAGCATGAAGCCACCGCCCTTCAGTTACCACGATCCGCGCACCGTCAGCGATGCCGTCGCCCTGCTTGGCAAGCTCGATAACGCCAAGCTGCTCGCCGGCGGGCAGTCGATGATGCCCATGCTCAACATGCGGTTCGTGCAGCCCGACCACATCATCGACCTCAACCGGGTGGACGGGCTCTCCTACATCCGCGAGGCGAACGGCGCGATCGAGATCGGCGCCATCGAGATCGGCGCCATGACCCGCCAGCGCGACATCGAGTTTTCCGACGTCGTGCGCAAGCGCTGCCCCCTCATGTACGAGGCGATCCAGCACGTCGGCCACCGCCAGACCCGCAACCGTGGCACCATCGGCGGCTCGCTCTGCCATCTCGATCCGTCCGCCGAATTGGTGACCGTCGCCGCTGCGATGGATGCGACGGTGACGGTGCAGGGGCCGAATAGCATGCGCCAGGTTGAGTTCGCCGCATTCCCCGTCGCCTTCATGACGCCCGCGATCGAGTTGAACGAGCTGGTGACGGCGGTGAGCTTCCCGATCTGGCCGGAGGGACACGGCTACGGCTTCGTCGAGTTCTCGCGTCGGCACGGCGACTTCGCCATCACCTCGGCGGCGGCGCTCCTGACCGAGGACGCATCCGGCAAGGTCACCCGCGCCTCCGTGACGCTTGGCGGCGTCGCGGTGGCGCCGATCCGCGCCACTGAGGTGGAGCAGGTGCTGATCGGGCAGACGCCGGACGACAAGCTCCTGCGCGAAGCCTGCGAAGCCTGTCGCAAATACGAAGCCATCGACGACATCCACGCGCCGGCCTCCTACCGGCAGCATCTCGCCACCGTGATGGCGCGCCGCGCACTCGAGCAGGCGCGCGCGCGGCTCAAAAGCCACTCCAAACATTGAACGGGCGATCCATGACCGAAACACGAAAGGTTGCCCTGACGGTGAACGGCAAGCGCTACGAAGCCGAAGCCGAAGTGCGGCTGACGCTCGCCGATTTCCTGCGCCACACCTTGGGCCTGACGGGCACGCATCTCGGCTGCGAGCACGGCGTGTGCGGCGCCTGCACCATCCTGTTCGACGGGATCAGCGCCCGCTCCTGCCTGATGCTCGCGGTGCAGGCTGACGGTCACGACCTCACGACGGTCGAGGGGCTCGCGCCCTCGGCGACGGAGCTGAGCCCGCTGCAGGAGGCGTTCCGCGACAATCACGGCCTGCAATGCGGCTTCTGCACGCCGGGCATCCTGACCACGCTCACCGAATTCCTGCGCGATAATCCGGACCCGACCGAGCATGACGTGCGCATTGCGATCTCCGGCAATCTCTGCCGTTGCACCGGCTACCAGAACATCGTCGCCGCCGCACTCGATGCCGCCAAAAGATTGCAGGCGAAAGCGCCGGCTTAACGCGATAGAGCGTCGAATGACACACGACGCGCATGTGATGTTGCAGTGGCGACAGCTGGCGCCACAGCGTCCCCTCCCCCAGCAAAAGGGCGTTCACGCCCGTCTTAGACGGGCTATGCGGGGGAGGGTTAGGGAGGGGGCATGCTTGCGCTGCTTTCCGTTAGTCCCCCCGCCCCACCCCTCTCCCGCACGCGGGGTAGGGAGCAGACCCGTTGCGCGGCAACTACTGTGCCTCACATCTAGGCACTGACAGATGCCCATCCGCTTCGACGATATCGGAAACCGGCTGAAGGCGTTTCGCCTCGGCTCGGGGCTCAGCGCCGACGAGATCGCCAATCGGCTCGGCATTTCCCGTACCGCGCTCTACCGCTTCGAGAAGGGCGAACTCGCTAAAATTGAAACACTCGAAAAGCTCTCCGAGCTGCTCGGCGTCTCGGTGCCGACGCTGCTCGGCGTCGGTGTCGAATACGTCGCATCGTCGGTCGCCTATTTCGAGCGGATGCGCCAGATCGAGGAAACCAGCGAGCACATCATCGTGCTGGCCGGCCCGATCTCCTACCTGCTCGCCTCCGACGCCTTCGATCGCACGCTCGCCGAGGTGCTGCGCGAAAACGTCCCCGACCACTATGACGGCCGCGCCCGCGCGCTGGCCCAGGTCGACGAACTGATGGACGTGCTGCGCCAGCGCAAGGAAACCTACCGCAGGCGCCAGCCCGGCATCGTGAACCTGATCTCCGCGTCAGAGATGGAGCGCTTCCTGCGCAACGGCATGGTCGGGCGCTACGACCTGCCGGAAGCGACGCTCAAAGAGCGGCGCGTGCTCGCCCGCGCCGAAGCCGAGCACTTCACGGCCATGATGGCGGATGAGCCGATCGGCGTGCAGATCGGCATCGTGCCTGACACGCTGCCGCATGCGAGCTTCCAGATCTTCCGCCAGCCCGACCGGCACCTGCTCGGACTCTCGCCATTCCGGCTCGGCGAGCAGCCCAACATCCGCGTCGGTGTCGCCATGATCACCTCGACTCCGGAGGCGCTGGCGCTGCACGACAAGATGGCCAAGGATCTGTGGTCGCGCGCGATCAAGGGGCCGGCGGCGGTGGCATTCATGCGCGACCAGCTCGCGCGGACGGAATAGCCGCCGCAGTGTGTGACGGGGACGCCTTATACCCTGCGCCTCATACGCCCGCGGAGGCGGCGACGAGCGTGTCGGTCTCCATGTCATGGTCGCGCACGGCGCCGATCAGCTCCGTCACCTTTTTGATGCCGCGCTCGTCGCACCAGGCTTCGAGATCTTCGATGATCGAGACCAGCGTCGTCGGATTGCGGAAGCCGGCATAGCCGATGCCGACCGCGCTCGCGCCCGCGAGCATGTATTCGACCACGTCCTCGGCCTTGGTGACGCCGCCGATGCCAATGATCGGGATTTTGACCTGCTTGGCCACCTGATAGACCATCCGCAGCACGATCGGCTTCAAGGCCGGCGAGACGAGGCCACCGAACTTGTTGCCGAGCGCGGGACGGAAGTTGTCGGTGCGGATCTTCAGCGAGAGGAACGTGTTGGCGATCACCAGCGCATCGGCGCCGGCGTTCTCCGCTGCCTTGGCGATCGACACGATGTCTCCGGCATTGGGCGAGAGCTTCACCCATAGCGGCTTTTTGGTCTTGGCGCGGATCGCCGTGATGCAGTCCCGCGTGTAGTCTTCGTGCATCGCGAAGTTGCCGCCGCTCGCGTTGCGGGTCGGGCAGGAGATATTGGCTTCGATAACGTCAACATCCGGCACGCTCAGCTCTTCGGCGAGCGCGGCGAAATCCTCGATGCTTTCCGACGACACGCTGACGATCAGCGGCGGCGTGAATTTGGCGTATTCGGGAACGATGTGCTCGACGAAATATTCGATGCCCTTCCCTGGCAGCCCGATCGACTGGATGATCCCGGCTTCGGTCTCGGCCATGCGCGGCGTCGGATTGCCGAGGCGCGGCTCACGGCAGATCGTCTTGGCAACGAGGCCACCGAGCCGATTGAGGTCGATGACGTCATTGTACTCCCAAGAGAAGGCCCCGGATGCGGGCGTCACCGGGTTCTGCAGCGTGATGTCCCCGATCTTGACGGAAAGATCTACCATCCGACCGCCTCCTGCATGTTGAAGACCGGACCATCCCGGCAGACGCGCTTGAGCACGCGTTTGCCGTCGACCTCGAAGGTGCGCACGCAAACATAGCAGGCTCCGAAACCGCAGACCATGATCTGCTCCATGGCGACCTGCCCCGGAATGTTGTGCTTCTTCCCGAGCCGCTGCATCAGCTTCAGGAGCCGGTTGGAGCCACAGGTGAAGAAGGCGTCCGCCTTGCCGTCCGCAATCAGCTCCTCGAGGATCCGCTCGACGTTCTCGACGGCGCTGCTTCCGTCCGAGTCGAGCACCGTGATAGTGCGCGCGCCGAGCTCCGCGAACAGCGCCTTCGACATCACGACACCTTCATGGCGCGCGCTCAGGATCGCGGTCACGCCGACACCCTGCTCGGCCGCGAGCTGCGAGAGCGGCGCGAGTGTCGCGAGCCCGACGCCGCGCCCGACCACCACGATGTTTTTCCAGGAGGGCCGCAGCTTGAAGCCCACACCCAGCGGACCCGCGATGTTGAACTCGTCGCCCGGCTGCAACATCGCCATGCCGCGCGTGCCGCGGCCTTCGGTCTTGTAAAGGAACTCGACCTCGCTTGCCGCCTTGTCGACCCGGTAGACGCTCATGGGCCGGCGCATCCACACCTCGGCGCCGTCTGGCGACGGGCAAAGCAGGTGGAACATTTGGCCCGCATAGGCCTTCAATGCCTGCTCATGCACCTTGAGCACGAGGTGCTTGTATTCGTCGTTGATCCGCGCGTTGGAGACCACGATCCCGATGAACTCGCCCACGTGCCGCTGCGGATAGAGGTCGACGTCCCCGACCCGCAAGGCGGCGTTGGTGTAGTTGTCGTTCAGTTCGAGCGGCATCGATCGTGCATCTCATGGGGCAGGACCGTCCTGCCAGCGGCGGCGGCCCTTCGGTTCGGTCATGCCCGCGTTTCCCAGGGGCATGATGTCTTGTATAGGGACGACAAGCGGGTGTGTCAATTTTGGAACAGCACGGAACCGAGCAAATCTTTGGCGAGGCGAGCCAGCGGCAAACCGTAGAGCAGAGTCAGATTTATCCTGTGATTCTCGTAACTTGATGCGAATTCCGGGCGATCGGAGTGATGGAAGAGGCGCGATTGGAAGAGCACGGCGCGGTTCTGGCGATAGGGCACGACGAGGCTGTCAACAGCCTTTTGTTCCAAAAATGTTACGATCCGCTCCCGGTCCGCGTCGTAGTCCTTGATCTCCCAATCATCGGGCGGCGGCGCGCGGCAGACGACGAGGCCGCCGCGCCCGGGGGCGAGGTTGGCTTCCGTCGGCGTCACCCAGAAATTGACGCTGACGGCGGCATCGTCGGCGTGAACGTCGACGGCCGCCTGCGCCTGCAGGCCTTTGAAGGCCCAGGCCTGGCACAGGGAGTGCTTGCCGAGAACGTCAGGAAAGGCGCTCCGGAGCTCGTCCGCGATCTGCAGGAGCAGCGGGCAAGCGAGGCCGTCTTCGAGATAGGATGCGACGAAGCCATCGATATGGGAGAAGTCGTGCCAGATTGTGCTCTCCAACAAAAACCGCCGCAATAGATGGAGCGCCTGCGGCGTGAGCAGATCGTCGACACAGACCGCCCCTTGCTCCTCGAACTGTGCGGTCAGCGCAACCCGATCCGTCCGTTCGTTGACGGCGCGTCCCGCGACCTCCGGCGCTGCACTCAGATGGATCGGCGTGTTGTAGTTCTCGCCCAGCGCGTCGATCTGCACATCGGACAAAGTGGTCACCTCGTCCGGGACCTGCTTCGCAATCTCGCGGTAGCTGCGCGCGAGCAGCTCGAAGCGCGGACGATCCCGAGTTCGCTGCGACAGGTAGAGTAACTGATCGGCATCGTGTTCGAGCTTGTGGCGCGTCGCTGTCGTCAACGACTTCCGTGCGATGGTGGTCCGGTCGTCGCCGCGCCTGAGCTCGTAGGTGCGCGCAAAATGATCGAGCGCACGCCCCCGTTCGCCTTGCGACAGCCAGAGGAAGCCGAGTGCGCGATGAGCCTCGTAGTGCTGCGGCTCAAGCGTCGAGGCACGGCTGAAGGCCTTGATCGCCGGCTGCGTCTCGCCGAGCGCCATCAGCGCGACGGCCCGGTTATAGTGAGCCGAGACGAAGTCGGGGTCGGCCTTGAGCGCCTCATCGAAACAGCCGACGGCAGCCCCGTGACGGCCCTGGGCGGCGATGGCCACGCCGAGGTTGTGCGTGACCGCCGGATCGCGTGGAACGATGGCCAGTGCGGCCCGATAGGCACTCTCGGCTTGCGCTATCCGCCCCCCTTGAAAATGGGTCATGGCGTCGGCGACGAGCGCGCGAAATTCTGCTGACTGCTTCGCCATGGGTTGCTCCCGCGATCCCATTTAAACCCGCCGTACAAAAATTGGAAAAAATTTTGATTTTGGTACACCGCGCGCTAGAGTGGCGGTCAATCCATTGCGGCCGCGCCCGACCTCACGGGCTGGAAGTCGCTGCGGCCCTTATTGTTGCATTCCGGATAGCACCAAGCGCGTCAGTTCCTCCTGTTAGAAGTGTATCGGCTCTCCATGACGACCCGCATCACGATCCGTAAGCCCGATGACTGGCATCTGCATGTGCGCGACGGCGAGATGCTCAAGGCGGTGCTGCCCTACACCGCGAAGAATTTCGGCCGCGCCATCCTGATGCCGAACCTGATCCCGCCGGTGACCACCACCAGGGACGGGATCGCCTATCGCGAGCGCGCGACGGCGGCGCTGCCGAAAAGCTCGACCTTCAAGCCCCTGATCACCTGCTATCTCACCGACGACACCGATCCCAACGACGTCGAGCGCGGCTTCAAAGAGGGCGTGTTCACCGGCGTGAAGCTCTATCCCGCCAACGCCACCACGAACTCCGCCGCCGGCGTTACCGATTACAGGAAGATCATGCGCGTGCTCGAGCGCATGGAAAAGATCGACATGCCGTTCCTGATGCACGGCGAGGACGTCGATCCCGCGATCGACGTTTTCGACCGCGAGGCGATGTTCATCGAGCGCTATTTGTCGAAATGGACGCGGCAGTTTCCCGGCCTGCGCATGATCCTCGAACATCTGTCGTCCAAGGACGGCGTCGACTTCGTGAAGAGCACGGCGCCGCAGGTCGGCGGCACCATCACGCCCTATCACATGATCCTCACCCGCACCGACTGGTTCGGCTGGGGTTTGAAGCCGTACATGTACGTCATGCCGGTGATCAAGACAGAGAAGGACCGCATCGCACTGCGCAAGGCGGCGACCTCGGGCGAGGCCTGCTACTTCCTCGGCACCGATTCCGCGCCGCATCCGGTGGCGAAGAAGCTCGCACTCAACGGCATTCCCGGCATCTTCAACGCGCCGGTCGCGATCGAGACCTATGCCAGGGTGTTCGAGGAGGAAGGCGCGCTCGACAGGCTCGAAGCCTTCGCCGCGCTCAACGGACCCAGGCACTACAAGCTGCCGCCCAACGAAGAGCGGATCACGCTGGAGAAGTCGCCCTGGACGGCGCCCGAAGAGGTGAAGGTCGCCGGCCCCGACGAGCGGGCGCTGGTCTACCGCGGCGGTGAGACCATCGAGTGGCGTGTGGTGGAGGGTTGATCGCACTGTGAGCGGCGTCGTTACCACTAGCCAACTCCGACCGCCCAGCTTTGCACCTGACTCGCAAGGCGCGGATTTCTGCGACTCTCTGAAGCAGGACGGCCGACGATCGAAATGGCCTTCAAGAGATTACAATCAGAAGCAAGCGGCGCGCTCCGCTGCGCTGTCCAGCGAGCGGGCTCGATCTCGTGTTTCGCAGGGAGAAACCTCATGACATCAGCACCGCACCTGCATCGCCGGCATTTCATCATCGCCGCCGGAACGGCTGGCGTGCTCGCGACATCCCGGGACGGCGGCCTGGTGTCCGCGGTCCAAGCGAAAGAAGCGAAAGCACTGCCGCCTTATGTGGCTTGGAAAGACCCCCAAGCAGTAATCGTGCATTCGACCAACACGATCGAGACCAAGCGGGATGCGTTCGGAACAACCGGAATGACGCCCGACGAAGAACTTTACGTTCGCAACAACCTTCCCGCACCGAGCGAGAAGATCGTTAAGGATCGCGATGCCTGGCAGCTCTCGATCGAAGGTGTGCGCCAGCCACGGACGATGACACTCGGAGAATTGAAGAAACTCGGCATCGAGTCCATTATCGCGGTGTTGCAATGCTCGGGGAACGGCCGGGCTTTCTTCGACCACAAGGCCAGCGGAACGCAATGGTCGGTCGGCGCCGCCGGCAACGTGTTCTGGAGTGGCGTTCCTTTGCGCACCGTCGCCGAAGCGCTGGGCGGGGTGGCCGATGGCCGCATGTTCATTACCGGGACCGGCGGCGAGACATTGCCCGACGGCATTGATCCGAAGAAGGTAATCGTCGAGCGCTCGGTTCCAGTCGAGGCGATGGAACACGGGCTTCTCGCATGGGAGATGAACGGCCGGCCGGTGCCGCTTGCCCATGGCGGGCCGTTGCGGCTCGTCTTGCCGGGATACTATGGCGTCAACAACGTCAAGTATCTCAAGCGGCTGGCGTTCACGAAAACAGAAAGCGAAGCATCTATCCAGCAAACCGGCTATCGGGTGCGCCCCGTGGGTGTCAAAGGGGCGCCGAGCCAGCCCTCGATGTGGGAAATGGACGTGAAGTCGTGGGTGACTCACCCGTTGAAAGAAACCGACAAGGGTCCGGTCCAGATCTATGGCGTGGCATTTGGTGGAAACCAGTCGGTGGCCCATGTCGATGTCTCGACCGATGGCGGCAAGACCTGGAAACGCGCGCAGTTCCTCGGTCCGGACCTTGGTCGCTTTGCGTGGCGGCCATTTGTGCTCGCAGCCGATCTCAAGCCGGGAACCTATACCGTCGCAAGCCGTGCAACTGACGCCAAAGGAAGCACGCAGCCCGAGCAGTTCGAGCCGAATGAGCGCGGCTATGGACACAACGGCTGGCGTGCGCATGCGGTCGACGTGACGGTAACGTAAGTCCGATCATCCAGTCCTGCCTCTCGGAAGAAAGCACGCCGAACCGTCTGCAAAGCGGCCTTGCGAAATGTCAGTTGCGCTCCTGCGGACCATCCTGCTGCTGCTGCTGTCGCATTTGTATTGGGCGGAGGCGCAGGCGCAAGGCAACGAACGAGGCAAAGAAATCTTCAAGAGCGCCACGCCATCTTGCGCGATCTGCCACACGTTGGCGGACGCCGGCGCAACCGGCGAAATCGGCCCCAATCTGGACGAACTGAAACCGACCGACGAACGAGTACGCAAGGCCGTGCAAAGCGGCGTTGGCGTGATGCCCGGCTATGACGCCTCCCTCAGTGACGCCGAAATCGCCGCCGTCGCCCAATACATAGCGCAGGCCACCAAATAGCGACGGCACGCGTCTCGCAGACCTCCGATCGAGCGGACCAGACGGGCTTTACCAGTCCGAGCCGGTGCATCCGGACGCCGGCTATCGCATGTCAGCTCTGACCAGTTTGTCAGCGACGAATAAGAAGGCTAAATGATGCCGGCGCTGAACGTCACGATCAGCAGGTGTAGTTGGAATTGTCACGGGCTCGCGGCCCGCTCGGCTGAGGAGAAAGAATGTCTGAGTACGACGTGATTGTTGTGGGCGGCGGCAATGCAGCGTTCTGCGCGGCGCTGGCGGCGCAGGAGCAGGGCGCGAAGGTCGTGGTGCTGGAAGCCGCGCCGGAGGACGAGGCCGGCGGCAACAGCCGCTTCACCGCGGGCTCGATCCGCGTGGTCTATAACGGCGTCGACGACATCAAGACGCTGGTCCCCGATCTCACCCCGAAGGAGATCGAAGAGACCGATTTCGGCACCTATACCGCCGAGCAGTTCTTTGACGACATGGCGCGGGTGACGCAGAACCGCGCCGATCCCGATCTCGTCGAACTCCTGGTCACGAAGAGCTTCGACACGCTCAATTGGATGCGCGAGAAGGGCGTGCGCTTCATCCCGATCTATGGCCGGCAGGCCTTCAAGATCGATGGCAAGTTCAAGTTCTGGGGCGGCCTGACGATCGAGTCCGTCGGCGGCGGTCCTGGCCTTGTCAACATGCTGACCGAGTCCGCCAAGAAGCGCGGCATCGAGATCCGCTACCAGACCCGCGCGCTCTCGCTCATTCACAGCGGCGACCGCGTCGAGGGCGTGCGCATCCGTCACGACGGCCGGGAGAGTGACATCCGCGGCAAGGCAGTCGTGCTCGCCTCCGGCGGCTTCCAGGCCAATCCGGAATGGCGCACGCGCTATCTCGGTCCGGGCTGGGACCTCGCCAAGGTGCGCGGCACCCGCTTCAACACCGGCGACGGCATCCGCATGGCGCTGGAGATCGGCGCGAGCCCGTGCGGCAACTGGTCGGGCTGCCACGCCGTGCAGTGGGAGATGAACGCGCCGGAGTTCGGCGATCTCGCGGTCGGCGACCAGTTCCAGAAGCACTCCTATCCGTTCGCGATGCTGGTCAACGCCACCGGCAAGCGGTTCGTCGACGAAGGTGCCGACTTCCGCAACTACACCTATGCGAAGTACGGCCGCGTGGTGCTGGAGCAGCCCGGCCAGTTCGCCTGGCAGGTGTTCGATCAGAAGACGAAGCATCTGCAGCGCGACGAATACCGCATCCGCCAGATCACCAAAGTCGTCGGCAACACCATCGAGGAGTTCGCGTCGAAGCTCGAGGGCGTGAACGCGGAGCAATTCATCAAGACAGTCGCGGAGTGGAACAAGGCGGTCCGTCAGGACATCCCGTTCAATCCGAACGTGAAGGACGGCCGCTGCACCGAAGGCCTCGCGATCAACAAATCGAACTGGGCAAACACGCTCGATACCCCGCCCTACGAAGGTTACGCCGTCACCTGCGGCATCACCTTCACCTTCGGCGGCCTGCGCGTGAACACCGACTGCGAGGTCTTGAACACCGACTACCAGCCGATCCGTGGCCTCTATGCGGCGGGCGAGCTGGTCGGCGGCGTGTTCTACTTCAACTATCCGGGCGGCTCGGGGCTGTGCTCCGGCGCGGTGTTCGGCAAGATCGCCGGCACCTCGGCAGGACGCGCGGCGAACTAGTTTGGATTGGTGGCACAGGGGCGCAGCAAATTCGGTGCGTCCCCTCCCCCGCTTGCGGGGGGAGGGTTAGGGAGGGGGCAGGTAAGCACGGCCTGAGCAAATCCACCCTCTCCCCACCCCTCTCCCGCAAGCGGGAGAGGGAGCAGACCGAGTCCGCGACACTGTTTTGCTAAGGCAAGTCGATCATGAGTAACCTCAATAAGCTCTCCGCCGCCGACATCGCACGCGGCATCGCGGCGAAGAAATTCACCGCCGAGGCGGTCGTGCGCGACTGCCTTGACCGCATCGCCGACCGCGAGCCGACGGTGCACGCCTGGGCGACAATCGATCCCGACTACGCGCTGATGCAGGCGCGTGCGCTCGACCGGATGCCGTCCTCGCGCGGCGCGCTGCACGGCGTGCCGATCGGCGTGAAGGACATCATCGACACCGAGTACCTGCCGACCGAAATGGGCTCCGCGATCTACAAGGGCCACCGCTCGTTCGGCGACGCCGCCTGCGTCGCGCTCGCGCGCATGGCCGGCGCTGTCATCCTCGGCAAGACCGTCACCGCCGAGTTCGCCGGCATGTCCCCAGGCCCCACCACCAATCCGCACAATACTGCGCACACACCGGGCGGCTCGTCGTCGGGCTCGGCGGCGGCGGTCGCGGATTTCATGGTGCCGGTCGCCTACGGCACACAGACCGGCGGCTCGGTGCTGCGCCCCGCATCATATTGCGGCTGCGTCGGCTACAAGCCGACGTTCAACCTGATCAACCGTCAGGGCATCAAGTTCGCCGCCGAGACGCTCGATACCATCGGGCTGATCGCGCGCACCGTCGACGACGTCGAGCTCGTCATGGCCGTGCTCATCAACAAGCCGCCGCGCTATCTCCGGCGCGACGCCCCGCCCCGGCTCGGCCTGTGCCGCACGCCGCTGTGGGACACTGCGGAAGAACCGACCATGCAGGCGGTCGAGGACGCCGCCAAGCGGCTCGCCGCCGCCGGCGCCTCGGTGAAGGAAATCGTGCTGGGCGACGAATTCACGAAGCTCTATGAGACGGCGCGCGAGACCATCAACAATTACGAACGCTCGAAGAGCATGGCTGCCGACTGGCAGCATCATCCGGACAAGATCAGCAAGGTGCTGGGCGGCCGCATCAAGGAGGGCCTGGCGATGAAGCACGAGGACTACATCGCGGCGCTGCAACTCGCCGAGCGTTGCCGGGCGCGCATCGACGACGCCTATGACGGCATCGATGCGATCATTTCGCCTTGCGTGAAGGGCGAAGCGCCCGTGGGCATAAGTTACACCGGCGAGCCGGGGTTCCAGCAGTTCTGGACGGTGCTGAACGGTCCCGCGATGTCACTGCCGACCCACCAAGGGCCGCAGGGCCTGCCGGTCGGCATCCAGCTGGTCGCGCCGAGATATCACGACGACCAGCTCTTCGCCTGCGCGCGCTGGGTGATGGAGCGCCTGGTTTAGGCCGTAAGCACCTCGGTAGGCTTGAGACGGGAGCGACGGTAGACAAGCCGCTTTGCCGGCATCGCATGCGGCATCGTCATCATCTGTCGTAGTCCATGCCACGGTGCAGCTGATCAGCGGCTCCGGTATCTTGATATAGACCACGCTCGGCTTGCCCGAGTGAACCCACCTGCGGAACTTTCTTGACGGTTGCTTAGGACGACCTGCGATCTCGTGCACCGCAGCAAACTGCATTCTCAACTCGATTTGTTTCATCGGTGTGCGCGAGCGTGACCACAAGCCGCACGTGCGTGCGACCGCGGCGACATGCCGAGGGCAGCCGCTGAGGCATATTTATATCGTTGACCGCAAGTCCCTCGCGAAAGGTCAGGTCCAGCCGCAGACACCAGGGAGAGCCAGGTCATGAAATATCCACACGTGATATCGGCCTTGTTCGCTGCTGCGTTATTTGCAGTACCGAGCTTGGCAAGCGCCGAATCGAAGCTGGTTGTGGCAATGCCCACAACGCCGCCGAACATCGTTCACATGCCGATCCACATTGCCCGCGACCTTGGGCTCTACAAGAAGCTGGGCTTGACGGTCGACACCGTCCAGCTCGAGGGCGGTGTGAAAACGTATCGCGCCATGGTGGCTCGCAACGCCGACATTGCCTCGGCGTCAGGCCCATTCTCGATCGTCGGCTTGGCCAGAGGCGCGCCCACCAAGGCCATTCTTGCATATGCGCCCAAGCTCGAAGCCTCGATGATCGTGAATAAGGACATCAAGACCATGGCCGACCTCAAGGGCAAGCGCATCGGCATCCAGCAGCCAGGAGGCTTTGCGGACGTTCTGGCGCGCGCCGTGCTGCGCGCCGCCAAAATAGATCCCAAGGAGGTGCACTTCGTCAGCATTGCGTCCGAGGACGTGCCGGCACTGGTCGCCAATCAGATCGACACCGCCATCCTGCATGTTGAGCAGGAGATCGTGGCCCAGAGCAAGGTTCCAGGCCTGCATGCGATCGCAAGGCTTTGGGAAATCCAGCCGAAGAACCTCTACAATGTGATGGCGGTGACCGACAAGACCGTCAAAGAAAAGCAGGCGGCACTGCAAGCCTTCGTTACAGGAACGATCGAAGCCACCCGCCTGATGTACACCGACAAGGCCAGGGTGCTGCCGGTTCTGGTCAAGTACACCGAACTTCCGAAGGACGTGGTCGAGAAGGCTTACGACTTCATGGTGAAAAACTGCATTTGGGACGCCAATCACGGTCTCGACCGGAATCGGGTGAACTTCACCGCCAGCCTGATGACAAGGGTCGGCAACATCCCGCAGGGCAAAACGCCAAAGTACGAGGACATCGTCGAGCTGTCGTTCGCAAACAAGGCGCTCAAGGAACTTGGCGACTGGAAGGGGCCGATGTGCATGGCCCACGCCAGCTGACGACAGCAGCCGACGTAACCGGGGCGGATACGGCCGTTGTAGTCCCCGCCTCCGCCCGCTTCTTCGTTGTCGTCGGCGGCATTGGTACGTAGCGAACGCCTAGCGCCGCGACAGGAGCAATCGCATGAGCGCAGTCAATGAGGCCCCTGCTGGCGCCGCCACAGTAGGACAGCGGCCCACAGCGGCGGCAAAAAAGGATCGCCCGCCAATCTGGCAACGGTCGGCCTTTTACCGATATGGCTTCCTGATCGTGATCCTGCTGCTTTGGGAAATCCTAGGTCCCCTGGTCAATCCAATCTTTTTTTCCTACCCCAGCAAAATTGCAGTCGCCTTCGTAAACCTGACGCTCTCCGGTGAACTGATCTATTATCTGCTGCAAAGCTTGCAGGTGTTGTTCTACGGCCTGAGCTTCGCGATCGTGATCGGAATTCCGCTCGCCGTCCTGATGGCGCGCGTCAAGCCGGTCGATTGGGCGCTCGAGCTGCCAGTCAACGCGCTTTACGCCACACCAATGGTTGCGCTGGTGCCGATCCTGGTGTTGTGGTTCGGCATCTACATGACGGCGAAGATCATCGTCGTGTTTTTGTTCGCGGTGTTTCCGATCCTGATCAACACCTATCAGGGCGTGCGCGAATGCGACAAGAACCTGCTCGAAGTGGCGCGCTCGTTCCGCTCCAGTGAATGGCAGACGTGGAAGGAGGTGCTGCTGCCGTTCGCGGTGCCGTATATCGCGGCTGGAATCCGGCTCGCGATTGGCCGCGGCCTGGTGGGCATGGTGATCGCCGAGTTCTACACCACGATCTCAGGTCTTGGATACATGATCACGCGCTACGCCAACATCTTCGAAATGGACAAGACCTTTGTCCCAGTGATCCTGCTGATGTTCCTCGGCGTGACCTTGACGGCGCTGCTTAAGCGGCTGGAGCGGCGCATCGCGCCCTGGAGCCGTGCCGACACATGACGCCGACAGAAGGCAGCAACCTATGAGCATGACCACGGAAACTGCGTCGGCGGGGTTTGCGGCTCGGCCCGGGTCGTCGCTAGAGCGTATCCGGGTGCGCCGGCTTGCGAAGAATTTCGGCGCGCTCGAAGTGTTCCGCGACGTCAATTTCGACCTTGGCGAGCGCGAGATCGTGACCATCGTCGGCCCGTCGGGCTGTGGCAAGACCACGCTGCTGCGCTGCATTGATGGTCTGCTGCCGGTTGACGAGGGCGAAATCTGGTGCGGCCGCGAGCAAATCACAGAGCCGATTGCCGGCGTAGCGATGGTGTTCCAGCATTTCGGCTTATTTCCCTGGAAGACGGTCTACGACAACGTCGCCTATGGGCTGCGCATGGCGGGAGTCTCCGCTGCCGAGCTCGCCGAGCGCGTGCCGCAATTCATCAAGCTCGTCGGGCTCGGCGGCTTCGAGCACGCCTACCCCTGGCAAATGTCCGGTGGCATGCAGCAGCGCTGCGGGCTCGCTCGCGCGCTGGCAATCGAACCAAGTGTGCTCTTGATGGACGAGCCGTTCGCTGCGGTCGATGCCCAGACCCGCGAAATTCTGCAATTCGAGCTGCTGCGCATCTGGGAAACCCGTCCGACCAGCATGATCTTCGTGACGCATTCGATCGAGGAGGCGGTGCTGATGGGCGACCGTGTATTTGTGCTCAAGGGCCGCCCGAGCAATATCGCCAAAGTGGTCGACATCGACCTCCCGCGGCCGCGCAGCCGCGAGACGCTGCGCGCAGCGCGCTTCACCGAGCTGCGCGAACTCGTGTGGAGCACGCTGATGAAAGAAGCGCGCGAGGCCGAGTTCCACCTCGAGCGCTGATCGAACCGCCGATCAAACCCTCTCCCGTCATAGTCAGGCTTGTGCCGGTCCATCCATCTGACCCGGGTTCAAATCGGTTCGAACGTCAACTCCGATTCGCACGCTGATGGGTCATGTGCTCGATCGGCTACCGCACCAGCTTGACGCCGCTCTGCACCAGAATCGCGCGCAGTTGCTTCTCGTAGTCGCCGAGGAAGGCGGTCGTCGCCTTCGCGTTGAGGTAGGCATCGTCGAGCTGATTGGTTTGCAGGAATTTCTGCCAAGTCGCTGACCGAGCCATCTTCGACAGCAAGTCCTCGTAATAGGCCACCGCGTCGGCGGGCATGTCGGGCGGGCCGATGATGCCGCGCGCTTGCGGCACGTTCGGCACCTTGAAACCCGCCTCCGGCAATGTCGGCACGTTCTCGAAACCAGGCAACCGCTTCTCGGCGATCTGAACCACCGCGCGCAATTTACCGGCGCGGATCAGTTCACCCGCTTCCGGCGGCTCAAGCAGCACGAAATCGACATGCCCGCCGAGCACCGCCGCAATGCGCTCGCCGCCGCTCGGGAACGAGACGAACGCCCACTTGGCTCCGCTCTCGGCCATGAGAAGCTGGCGCACCAGCGCGTCGCGCGCGAGCGGCGAACCGCCCGCTTGCCTGATCTTGGAGCCCTCCTTGAGCGCCGCGTTCATGACATCGCGCAGCGTCTTGAACGGCGAGTCCGCGCGCACCACGATCACCGCCGGTTCGACCACCAACCGTGAGATCGGCGTCATGTCGACGACCTTGGTGCTCGCCGCCTGCTGCACCATCGGGTTGGTCATCCAGACGCTGGTGAAGGCGCCAAGGACATGGGAGTCGCCCCTGCGCCCGACCATGTAGTTCGCAGCGGTGACGCCACCGCCGCCGACCTTGTTCGATACCTGGAAGCGCACCGGCGCAAGCTTCTCCTGTTCGATGGTCTGCGCGACGGTGCGACCGAAAATATCGGGACCGGAGCCTGGGCCGTTGTGAACCACGATCTCGATCGGCTTGGTCGGATTGAACTGCGCCGACGCAGGCGTGGCGCCAATGGCGGCGATCAGCCCGGCCGCTGCGAGCGCGAATCTCTGAAGCATCATCATCTCCTCCCGACCCATTTCTTCTCAGTCGCCGGCATGCTCGCCGACCTGACGTCCTGCTTCAAGCGCAAAGATCGATGAGCTCGCGCGCGTCGCCGAGCTTGTCCAACCGCCACGCCGTCGCTGCGATCTGCCGCGCGCGCGCGTCGCCGATCACAGGCGCGGCGTTGGCGAGGAATTTGTTTTCGATGGCGCGGTCGGACATCGGATTATCCACCGTGCCGCTGGCGTGCGCGACGCGCGCTTCGACGCGCTCGCCAGACACCGTCACGAGCGTCGCCTGCGCCTGATCCTTGCGGAAGCTCTCGTCGGTCGTCACCTCGATCTTGCCGCGTAGCGCGACGACATCAGGCGCCGATGCCCGCGCATCGGAGAATTGCGCGATGCCGGCGCCGCGGTCGAGATAGGCGACCGCGCCCGCATGGTAGATGCTGAACTTCGACTGCAGTCCGGTCTTCGGATCGCCGAGGCCGGTGATCCGAACGGCGAGCGGAAGCACACGCGCCTCGATGCGCGCGATCCCGTCGGGCTTGAGCGCGCGCTGCTGGCCAAGCGCCACCATGGCATCGAGGATCGGATGCAGCACGACGCCGCAAGCATAAGGCTTGTAGCCGTTGCGCTCGATCTCCCAGCGCGTGCCGAGCTGGTCGAGCACCGCCTCCGGCCTCGCGATCGTACTGTAGATGCGCGCGAAGCCGCGTTTACCCTCGATGATCTCTTCCGAGCTATCGAAACCTCCTTGCGCAAGCAGCGCAGCCAGAAGTCCGTTCGAGGCCGCGCGGCCAGCGTGGAACGATTTGCACATGGTGCCGCGATTCTGCTGCATGCCTGCCGCCTGCGTGGCGGCGATGCCGAGCGCGTGCGTCATTTGCTGTGCGTCGAGGCCAAGCAATTTTCCCGCCGCCGCCCCGGCCGCGATGGTGCCGATGGTGCCGGTGAGATGCCAGCCGCCATCGTGGTGGCCGGGCGCCGCCTGCCCGGTGCGCACGCCGGCCTCGAACCCGGCCGCATAGGCGCAGACGAGCGCGCGTCCGTCCACGTTGCCGCGTTCGCAGAGCGCGAATAGCGCCGCGAAGATCGGCGACGACGCGTGCAGCACGACGCCGCCCATGTGGGTGTCATCGAAATCGAGCACATGGCCCATCTGGCCGTTGGCGAGCGACGCCTCCGTCAATCCGAGCTTCAGTTTGTGCCCGAACACCGTCGCCTGCGGCTGCGCATTCAGCATCTTCAGCACCGGCAACAATGTCTCGACCGTCCGATGCCGGCTGCCGGCGAGCGCGCAGCCGATCCAGTCGAGCACGCCGCGACGCGCCTCATGCACCGCGGCCTCGGGCAAGTCTTCGAAGCGGAAGCGCGCCAGGAACGCCGCGAGGTCGCGCGTGACGTTCAGCCCAAGCGGCGCCGCGCCGTAGTCGGATTTGGTGGCGGGTTGCACAGCCATCGCGCGCCCTCCTAGTGCTCCGAACCCGAAGCTCGCAATGCGCTTGCATCGAGTCGGACTGCGAGCTTCGGGTTCAAAGGAGCACTAGAACTATTGAATTCCTAGTGTCCTGCGATTCCGAAGTTCGTTTCCGAATTTGCCGCGAGACCATACGAACTTCGGAATCGCAGGACACTAGGGCATGAACAAGCCGCCGCTCACATGAATAGTCTGGCCGGTGATGTAGCCGTTCTCCGGCTGGCACAAGAGCCGCACCAGCGATGACACGTCATCAAACGTGCCTTCGCGACCAACCGGCGGATTGTGACCGATGCCCTGCCCTGACGTCGCCGAGCGCTGGCCGCCGATGCGCCCGGGCACGATGCAGTTCACCGTCACGCCATGCGGCGCAAACTCCGATGCCAGCGCGCGCGTGAAGCCGACGATACCGGCCTTGCCGGCGCCGACATGAGCGCGGCCCGGCGCACCGAGGTGGCTCGATACGCCGCCCATATTGATGATGCGTCCGAACTTGTTGCTGACCATGTGTGGCAGCGCCGCGCGCGAACATAGGAACGCGCCGTCGAGGATGACGCCGAGGATGTCGCGCCACTGCTTGTAGCTCATCTCGAGGAACGGCGCCTCGGCGCGATTGGCGGCGTTGTTGATCAGGATATCGACGCGACCGAATTTGGCCACGGTGGCGTCGACCATCTTGTTGACCGCGGCCTCGTCGGTCACGTCGGTGAGGTAGACCATCGCCTTGCCGCCGGCGGCTTCCACCTCGGCGGCAGCCTTGTCGGCCTCATCGCGCGAGGATCGCGCGTTGATGACGACCGATGCGCCGTCGCGGGCGAATGCCAGCGCCATCCCCTTGCCGAGACGCCGGACACCGCCAGTGACGATCGCGACCTTGCCTTCCAATGGACGTTCCTGACTCACAGTCCCTCCCAACGACAAATCCGTTTCAATCGAGTACCGATAGCCGACTGGTCGTCGTTTGCGCAATGACCCCTCACCCATTGAGTGCGCTGATATGAATGTGCAGCCCTCTCCCTCAAGGGGAGAGGGCGCAATAACTACGGCCAGCACTCATGGGCATCGCCGCGTAGACGATGCGCATCAATGCGCCCTTGTAACTGTGAATTCCGCGACTCGGATAGGCTCCGGGTTGCGGTGACGGGCGGGAGGCCGCAGTGCCCTGGGTCCTTGAAGACCGTGGGAGAGCTTGGCGCCCCGCCTGTCAGTCCATTGAACCCGAACAG
>WHTP01000185.1 GCA_009377695.1 Hyphomicrobiales bacterium
ATCCGCTCCTCAAGCCGGATGTACGAAAATAGTCCCTCTGACCGCCGTTGTTCCCCGCGCATGGCAAATCACCTCCGCCGCTTCAACGACGGAATCACGTTCAGCCCTTGCCGTCGAGACAGTTTTTCAACAGCCTGCTAGCTAACCATGCCGAGCGACAGCGCGGTCTTGGCGTCGATTTCCGCGAGCGTATAGATCAGCCAGGCGATCGCCTTGCGCGGCACCTTGGTCATCAAGGCCGAGATCGCGAGCGTCGGTGGCAGATTGTGGGTCATCTCCGGCAGCTTGAACGTCGCACCCTCGGCCGCAATCGTGAGGTCCGCAGCCGTCGCCATCGCGCAGCCGAACCCGTGCGCCGCGCCCTGCACCGCGCAGATCACCGGCTGCGGCACGTTGTTGAGCGCGTCGTAGACGTCGAGGATCGGCTGCAGGACCTCATCGCGCATGACCAGTGCGGTCGGATTCTGCGGTCCGCCCTTGGGATCTCGGCCCCTGCAGAAATCGGCGCCGGTCGAGCGCAGCGCGATCACCTTGGCGTCGCTCGCGCCGGCGTCCTTGAGGCGCGCAGTGAGTGCCCGCAGCATCGCGAGCGTGAGCACATTGCCTTCGGCCGGCCGGTCGATGGTGATCGTGACGACCATGTCGTCGCGGGTTGATTTGATGCCCTCGCTCATCGGTTCCCCCTGTCGCTGCGCCGGTATAATGCATTGCATTGGCAGCGCCACAAGGCGTAGTTTGCCGCGAAATTACGCAAGGAATGAGCATGCTCGACGCACCCAAGAAGGCCGGCGCAACCGGCGCCACGGCAGGCCCCCCGACCGATTTCCAGCAGCACCTCGCGACGCTGGAGGCGCAGGGTCTCGTGGTGCGTGTCGATCGCCCGATCAACAAGGATACCGAGTTGCATCCTTTGGTGCGCTGGCAGTTCGCGGGCGGTCTGCCCGAGGATCAGCGCCGCGCCTTCCTGTTCACCAACGTGGTCGGCGCCGACGGCCGCAAGTTCGACATGCCGGTCGCGGTCGGCGCGCTCGCGGCCTCGGC
Source organism: Hyphomicrobiales bacterium (assembly GCA_009377695.1). GTDB lineage: Bacteria > Pseudomonadota > Alphaproteobacteria > Rhizobiales > Xanthobacteraceae > VAZQ01. Next base: position 1,042 of record WHTP01000185.1, read on the forward strand.
GCGCATCTATTCGCTCGGCATGGGCAAGCCGGTCGAGGAGATCGAGGCGGCGTGGTCGAACGCGATCGCCAACCCGATCCCGCCGGTGCGTGTCTCATCTCCACCGTGCCAGGAGGTTGTCATCAAAGGGAACGACCTGCGCGGCGCCGGCAAGGGGCTCGCCGCGTTGCCGGTGCCGATTTCGACGCCGGGCTACGACGCCGCGCCCTATCTCACCGCGACGCTCGCGGTGACGCGCGATCCCGAGACCGGCATCCAGAACATGGGCACCTATCGCGGCCAGTTGAAAGCGCCGGATCGTCTTGGCGTGCGCATGGCCGCACGCATCGGCGGCGCCGGCGGCTATCAGCATTGGCGCAAGCACAACAAGATGAAGACGCCGATGCCCTGCGCCTTCGTCATCGGGGCCGCACCGACCGTGATGTTCACAGGTCCGATGAAGCTGCCGATCGATCTCGACGAGATGGCCGTTGCGGGCGGGCTCGCCGGCGCGCCGGTACGCATCGCCAAATGCGTCAGCATTGATCTCGATGTGCCGGCCGACGCCGAGCTCGTGATCGAGGGACTGATCGATCCGGAGTTCCTGGAGCCGGAAGGGCCGTTCGGCGAGAGCCACGGCCACATCGCGCTCGAAGACTTCAACATGTCCATGCAGGTGACGGCGATCACGCACAAGCGTAAGCCGGTGTTCGTCTCGATTATCAGCGAGGTCACGCCGTCGGAATCGAGCGTGGTCAAGCGCGTCGCCTACGAGCCGATGTTCCTCGCGCATCTGCGCGACCGGCTGTCGATCAAGGGCGTGCGCCGCGTCGTCATGCACGAACCGCTGTCGAACCTGCGCAAGATCATCTTCGTGCAATGCGCCCACGGCATGCCGCGCAGCGAGGTCTGGCGCGCGTTGTCGGGGGCATCGACGCTCCTGGCCGACTGTGGGAAGATCTGCGTGGCGGTGAGCGAGGACATCGATCCGACCAATGCCGACGCGGTGTTCTGGTCGATGGCCTACCGGATGAACCCGACCGACGACCTGCACGTCCTGCCCTATCGCTCGGCCGGGCACGGGCCGAAGACCGGCACGCGCGGCAGCGATTCAACGCTGCTGATCGACGCGACGCTGAAGTCCACGGCGCCGCCGCTTGCGCTGCCGACACGCGAGTTCATGGAGAATGCGAAGACGATCTGGGATGAACTGGGGCTTCCGCCGATCACGCCGCAGCCGCCCTGGCACGGCTATTCGCTCGGCGACTGGGCCGACGACTGGGAAACCTTCGCCCGCCGCGCCGTGAACGGTGAGTGGGAGGCGAACGGCCGCGACACGCTCGCCCGCCGCCGCGGCGGCGTCACGCCGGAGACTCCGGTGCGCGAGGTCGAGGGGAAGAAGTAGTGTGAAAATCGTAGCCCGCGTTGAGCCAAAAGCGCGTTAACGCGCGTCTTCGGCGCGCTATGGCGAAACCCGGGAAGGCCGCTCCCGGATTTCGCTGCGCTCAATCCGGGCTACGAACACGAAACCTGAAACCTACACCACCACCGTCAGCCGCTTTGCCGCCCGCGTCACGCCGGTGTAGAGCCAGCGGTCGCGGCTGTCGGGAAACGCGAAGGACTCGTCGAACAGCACCACGTCGTCCCATTGCGATCCCTGTGCCTTGTGCACCGTGAGCACGTAGCCGAAATCGAACTCGTCATATTTCTTGCGCTGCTCCCACGGCAGTTCGTCGACTGCGCCGGTGAAGCACTCCGGCCGCACTGACACCTTCACGACGCGGCTGCTGTCTTCGTCCGGCTTGAGGTGCATGGTGAGGATCTGCCGCCGCGGCCGCGGGCGTTCCTTCACCAGCCAGAGCCCGCCGTTGAACAGACCCTTGCGGCGGTTGTTGCGCAGGCAGACGAGCTTGTCGCCGGCGATCGGCAGCTCGCCTTCGAAGCCGCGGCGCTCGCGCATGCGCGTGTTGTAGGCGCGGCGCGTGGCGTTGCGGCCGACCAGCACCTGGTCGGCATCGAGCACGCGCTGCGGATCGAGATCGGCGCGGGTCACCACTTGTGTCTGCCCGTAAACCCCGGGCGTGAGCCGGTTGCCGGCGCGGATGTCCATCGAGAGCCGCACGATCGGGTCGTTCTGCGCCTGCCGGTGCACTTCGGTCAGCATCGCGTCGGGCTCGGCGTCGGTGAAGAAGCCGCCGCCCTGGATCGGCGGCAGTTGCGCGGGGTCGCCGAGCACCAAGAGCGGCACGCCGAATGATTTGAGGTCGCGCCCGAGATCGGCATCGACCATCGAGCACTCGTCGACGACGATGAGCTTCGCCTTCGACGCGGGCGCGTCGTCGAACAATTCGAAGCTGGGCGTCTCGGTCCCGGATTCGAGTGGGCGATAGATCAGGCTGTGAATGGTGGTGGCGCCCTGGCAGCCCTTCGAGCGCATGACCAGCGCGGCCTTGCCGGTGAACGCCGCGAACAGGACCTTGCCGTCGACGCCCTCGGCGATGTGCTTGGCGAGCGTGGTCTTGCCGGTGCCGGCATAGCCGAACAGCCGGAAGATCAGCGGCGCGCGGCCCCGGCCGGGCTTCTCCTTCAACCAGTCCGCGACCGCCTTCAGTGCGGCGTCCTGCTCAGGAGAAAAGGAGGGCATTTGGATTCCGGCCGGTTTGAGGGAGATAAGAACAAAAAAAGGAACGAGGTCAATCCCTCGGGTCATTCCGGGGCCCGAACGCAGCGAGGGAGCCCGGAATCCATACGCCGCAGCAAAGGTTATGGATTCCGGGCTCGCGGGCTTGCGCCCGCGCCCCGGAATGACGTCGGAGAGTGCCTACGCCGCCGCCTGCTTTGCACGCACGGGGAAGTAATTCGCCAGCCAGTTCTGCACCACGTGATGCACGCGGGTGTTGCCCTCCGCGAACATGAAGTGGTCGGTGTCGGCGAAGAGATGCATCTCGGCCGGCTGGCTGGCGTGCTGGAACAGCTCGATCGATTGCTCGACCGGCGTGACGTGATCGTCGGAGGAATGCAGCAGCAGCAGCGGCCGCGGCGCGATCTTGCCGATCACGGTGTTGGCCTGGAAGTCAAACATGCTCTGCGCGGTGTCCGCCTCGAACATCTGGATCGAGCCCGGCAACACGTGCCCGCGCATATGCTCAGGGATTGGAACGATATCGTAGCGCGGCACCATCAGCGGTTGCCCGGTGCGCGCCCGATGGGTGCGGCCCGCTTCCAGCATGGCGGTGAATTTCGCATAGGCTTCCGGCGTCGGATGCTGCTTGCGAAACTTGCGCTCGCCGTGGCCCCAGCCGGAGGCGGAGATGACGGCGGCCACGCGTTGATCGACGCCGCCGGTGTAGACGGCGACCGCGGCTCCGAAGCTCGAGCCGAGCACGCCGATGCGCGCGCCGTCCACGTTCGGGTGCTGCGCAAGCCTGGTGAGCGCGTCTGATGTCGCCTGCACCTGGTCGAGGCAGATCAGCCGGCCGCGCGGACCTTCGCTGTCGCCGCAGCCCGGCATGTCGAAGCGCATGGTGACGTAGCCGAGCTTCTGCAGCAGCGCGCAGGGCTGCTTGACGTTGCCGGCATGGCGGGTCGAGCCGAAGCCGTGCAGCACGATGATCGCCGGGCGCTGCTCGCCGCGCGCCACGCCGGGCGGCACCTCGATATTGCCGACGAGCTTGAGGCCCTTGGACGTGAACGTGATTGGCTCGTCGGACATTTATTCCCTCATGACTCTGTAGGGTGGGCAAAGGCGCGGTCGGCGGGCATATACTCTCAAATTGCACAATGCAGCGCCGTGCCCACCATTTTGCGAGCCGGTCGCCATTCCGTGCTCCAGCGGATAAGAGCGATGGTGGGCACGGCGCTCTGCTATTCGTGTTGCGAGACCGCGGCTTTTGACCGCGCCTTTGCCCACCCTACGGCATCGCATTTGACGTTTACGCCATCGCCGCGACTTCCTTGTGCCACGCCGCCGGCTTGTGCACCGTCTCCTTGGTCTCGAACGTCGAATCGTAAAGATGCATCGCCGGCGAGACCAGGACGTTCAGACGCTGGCGCGAATAGATCACCATGCGACGGAAGTCCTTGCTGCAATTCTCGATGCAGTGGCCGATGCCGATCGGCACCAGCATCACATCGCCGGGCTTGGTCGGCGTCTTGTGCTCGTATTCCGACATGTTGTCGCCGGTGCCCTGGAACTGCAGCGCAAACTCCTCGCTGCGCAGCGCGCGGTGGAACGCCCACTGGTCGCCGACGGTGTTGTAGGTGTCGATCAGGCAGTGCGGCGACTCGATGATCTTTGGTCCTGGGCCCTTGCCGGTGATCTCGTTGAAGATGTCAAAGGCGCGGATTTTTTTGACGATGCTTTCCTTCGTCTTCACGCTCGAGACTCCGACGAGGTCGGAATAATCGCGCTCGATGATGGTCGCGTCGTCGGGGTCCTCGTCCCAGATATAGAGCTTCTCGATCACCTTGGCGTTGTTCTGCGGAGCGGGCGGCGCCGACCAGTTCGGGCCGTTGACGCGCCGCATGGAGTAGGTTGTCTCGCTGGTGTGCTCTGCCTCGTTGAATATCTTGAAGATCGGCTCATGGAGATTGAGGATCATGCGCAGGCAATCATTGGCGCCGGTCGAGCGGTAGGAAACGCCGCCGGGGATTACCAGCACTTCGCCCATGCCGAGATCGAACTTGCCGAATTCCGACTCGACGTGGCTGGTGCCGCAGAACTGGATCAACACTTCGTCGAAATCGCTGTTGCGGCGGAAATGCTGCGTGCCGGTCACGCTCTCGACGCCGACGCGCACGTCCGCGCTCTCGAAGATCTTCAGCCGCTGGTTTGGCTCGCTCAGCATGTCGAAGGGCCGCAGCTTCGGCGTGAAGCGCTTGCCCTTGGCCGTGCCGCGCAGGTTCTCCTTGTTCCGGTCGCTCCAGACCAGCGGGATCATCTGATGCTGGTCCGGGCTCTCCCAGCCGGTCATGAACTCGCGCACTTTGGTCATTTCTGGCTCCCCTGATCGTGTCCTCGGCAACCTTTTACTCTGCCGGGGGTCATTCGCAAGCGGGCCGGGACACGCGGACTGGCGAACGTCTATTCGGCGCAACGCGGGCAAGCCGGTTGCGCGCCACATGCCCGTCGCATAACAACGCGGCAGTCGAGCGAGGAGAGTGGGCATGGCATCGTTGCGTTTGGCATCGTTCAAAGTCGGCGGCCGCGAGAGCTACGGCGCGGTGACCGACCAGGGCATCGTCGATCTCGGCAAGAAGCTGACCAAATATCCGACGTTGCGCGACGTCTTCCGTGCCCAGGCGGTGGACGAGGCGCGGGCGGCTGCGGCCGGCGCTGTCGACCATGCGCTCAAGGACGTGACGATGCTGCCGCCGATCACGGCACCGGAAAAGATCATCTGCGTCGGCATCAACTATCCGGACCGCGGCGCGGAATATAAAGGCGGCGCGGTGACGCCGCCGCAAAAATATCCGAACCTGTTCTGTCGCTTCCCGACCTCGCTGGTCGGCGACGGAGAGCCGATCGTGCGACCGAAGGTTTCGGAGCAGTTCGATTACGAAGGCGAGATCGTGCTGGTGATCGGCAAGGAAGGCCGCCACATCCCGCAGGACAAGGCGCTGTCGTATATCGGCGGGCTCACGCTCGGCAACGAAGGCAGCGTGCGCGACTGGCTGCGGCACGGCACGCTCAACGTCACCCAGGGCAAGAACTTCGACAAGTCCGGCAGCCTCGGCCCCTGGATCGTGCCGGCGGACGATCTCGATCCCGGCAAGCCGCTGCGCGTCACCACCAAGGTCAACGGCGCCTTGCGGCAGGATGACACAACCGACCGGCTGACCTGGGGCTTCGCCTGGCTGATCAACTACATTTCCGCCTTCGCGACGTTGAAGCCTGGCGACCTGATCTGGACCGGCACGCCGACCGGCGCCGGCGGCCACCAGAAGCCGCCGGCCTGGCTCAGGCCCGGCGACGTGGTCGAGGTCGCGGTGCCGGAAATCGGCGTGCTGCGGAACACGGTCGCGGATGAGGCGTAGATCACTGGGCAGAGTCGCGCGGCGAACTCGGTCTGCTCCCTCTCCCGTTTACGGGAGGGGGTCTAGCGTGCTCCGCTAGTGTCCCGATTCCGAAGTTCGTACCATTTCGCAGCGGCCTCTTATACGAACTTCGGAATCGAAGGACACTAGCAACTCTTTGAATCTAGTGTGGCTTTGGTTCAGAAGTCCGCATGTCGGACTCGCCGCGAGAATGATGCGGACTTCTGAACCACCACACGAGTGCTTGCATGCCCCCTCCCTATCCCTCCCCCGCGAACGGGGGAGGGGACGCTGTGGCGCCGGCCGTTGCAGTGATTGCGCTCCGAGCGTGCGAAAGAGCCTCGATACCGGCCGCTCTTTCCCTTCACCGTGCCGGCATGCTACCCCACCCAGAGTCCAGTGAGCGACCGGGGGTTTCAGCGTCCAAATGGCCAATCTGCAGCTTACGTTTGCGTCCGCGTTGTATGACCGCATGCAGCCGATCTATACCGGCGAGGTGAAGCCGGAAGGCATCGATCTCAACTTCATCCGCATCGAGCAGCCGCG
>WHTP01000094.1 GCA_009377695.1 Hyphomicrobiales bacterium
GACAGCATTACTTTTCTGGCCCTGTTCGGGTTCTTCGCCGGCCAGGTGACCGGAAGCTATGTGGTCGCCGGTGCCGAACTGGTCGGTGACGGACGCGGTGTCGTCGGCAAGCTGCTCTCGCTTCCGGCCTTTGCCGCCGGTGCGGTCGCGGCCGCGCTGCCCATCATCGTGTTGCGTGAACGCAAGCGCTCGGCCTTGCCCGTTGTCTTCGCGCTGGAACTCGCGCTGCTTGTCGCCTTTGCGTCGATGATGGCATCGATCTGGCCGATTTCCGATCCGAACCACTGGACGACGGCACTGGCCGGTTGCCTGGCCGCCGGAGCGATCGGCGTACAGAATGCATTGACGCGACTCTTGCTGCCGTCGATGCCGCCCACCATCGTCATGGTCGGGAATTCGACACAACTCGCCATCGATGCCACCGAGCTCATCTATACATGGTTCAGGCCGCAGCGCATCGCAGGCGACCCCGATCTTGCCGCCCATGTCGCCGAAGCGCGGCGACGCTTTGTCACCATCCTCCTGGTGCTGATGGGTTTCCTGATCGGTGCGATCGGCGGCGCGACGGCTTTCTCGGTTTGTGGACCATGGTCGGTATGTCTTGCAATTGCGATCGTCGCGGTGCTCGTCGGCTGGGCTGCGATCCGCCGGGTCGATATCTGAGCGACCCGCAATGACGACCCGACTCGCCCGCCGCGTCATCTTGACCATTCTGGTTCTTGCCGCCGTTTACGGCTTGCTTGCCTATATCCTGCTGCCGGCGCTGTGGACGCATTACGAGCACCAGCCGGGCCTTGCACAGCGCTCGATGGTGACGCGCACCGCGCAGGGCATTCCGGGTGACGCGCTGAATGCCGGGCTGGTGGGCGACCGCATCGAGGTGATCCGTGCGATGGCACGAGGCCGGTTGGTATCCGGCCGATCCGATCACCCTGAAGACGAGCGTCGAGATCATCGGCAGCGTGCTGCTCGACCGACCCTACAAGCAGGCACCGGTTAGCTGCCTGCGGCCGGCGGATCTGTGTTGTCGTTGGCTTGCGGCTTGGCTTCCGGTTTGGGCCCGCCCTTGGCGACGCCGACCAGGGCCGGCCGCAACATCCGATCACCGATCATGTAGCCGGGCTGCACCACCTGCGCGACCGTGCCTGCGGGCTGCGAGGGAACGGGTAGCTCATACATCGCCTGATGCAGGTTGGGATCGAACTTGTCGCCCTTCTGCGGCTCGAACTTCTTGACGCCGTGCTTGTCGAGGACCTTCAGCAACTCGCGCTCGGTCAGCTCCACACCGTCGAGCAGCGCCTTGACCCCCGGGTTCGCGGTCTCGCGCAACTCGGCATCGAGTGCCTGCAGCGCGCGCTCCATGTTGTCCGCCACCGCCAGCACATCGCGGGCAAACGACGCGATGCCGTATTGGCGCACGTCGCTGACCTCGCGCTCGGTGCGCTTGCGCAGATTCTCCATCTCCGCCAGCGTCCGAAGCAGCCGGTCCTTGTTCTCCGCGTTCTCGCGCGCCAGTGTTTCCACCAGTGCGGCAATCTTTTCTTCTTCGGTCTGCGGAGTTCCGGTCTCAGGCTGGGCGCCTGATACCTCCGGCCCGGCGTCGGCGTCTCCGGGGCGGCGGGCGGTGTTGTCCGTCATCGCATCAGTCCGTTGCCAATTGCGTTGTTTCGCCCCGGATATCAGGGCTTGCGACCGAAAAATCAAGCGCGGTGGCTGACTTCACGCCCCGATCAGCTTGCTGACCACCTTGGCGGTGTAGTCAACCATCGGGATCACCCGGGCGTAGTTGAGCCTGGTCGGGCCGATCACCCCGATGACGCCGATGATACGGCCGGAACCGTCGCGATAGGGCGCGATGATCGTGGACGACCCCGACAGGGAGAACAGCTTGTTCTCCGATCCGATAAAAATGCGCGCACCATCCGCACCCTCGGCGCGGCCGAGGAGGTCGATGACCCCGCGCTTGGTCTCGAGGTCGTCGAACAGGAGCCGCACGCGTTCGAGGTCTTCCAATGCCTTGAGATCGTCGAGCAAATTGGCGTGCCCACGCACGATCAGCTTGCGGTCGTCGTCGTCGCCGCCCGACCAGCTCGCGAAGCCGGCAGCGACGATCTTTTGCGTCAACTGATCGAGCTCGGCCTGGCTTTGCTGCAAGGCTTTTTCAAGCTCCGCCCGCGCCTCCGCCAGCGTGCGCCCCCGCACATGGGCGTTGAGGAAGTTCGCGGCCTCGGTCAGCGCCGAGGTCGGCATGCCGACCGGAACGTCGATGATCCGGTTCTCGACCTGCCCGTCGTCCGCAACCATCACCACCAGCGCGCGCTCGGGCTCGAGCCGCACGAACTCGATGTGCTTGAGGCGGACGTTCGCCTTCGCCGTCATCACCACGCCGGCTGCGTGGGTCAGCCCGGACAGCATGCCGGACGCTTCGTTCAGCACCTGGTCCATCGGCTTGCCGGTGGCGGCCAGCTTCGCCTCCATGCCGCGGCGATCATCGTCCGAGAGATCCCCGATCTCCATCAGCGCATCGACGAAGAAACGCAGGCCGAGCTCGGTCGGCAGCCGGCCCGCTGACGTATGCGGCGCGTAGACGAGCCCAAGCTGCTCGAGGTCCGACATCACATTGCGCACCGACGCGGGTGACAACGGCGTCGTGATCAAGCGTGAGATATTGCGCGAGCCGACCGGCTCGCCGGTTGCGAGATAGCTCTCGACGATCTGGCGGAAGATCTCGCGCGAGCGCTCATTGAGCTGCGCGAGACTGACCTGGGTCGAGCCGATCGGGATGTCGTGCGAGGCCAAAGGAAACTCCCTGCCAACCTCAGCAGAATTGGCGCTTTATGCCGCCAAATTCAAGCGAAACGCGCGACTTGCTTTCCAGCAGATGAATCGATGCCGAGCAGACGCCACCGTACCCATACGCAAGTCCGCGAAACGTCCGGATGCTTGCGGGCCATCTTTAGTCCTTCATGGTCCGGCGCTCGATCTCAAGCAGCTTCTCGAACCCGGACGACGTCTGCGCCGCCTTCATCATCTGCTCGGCGCCGCCCTTGCCGAGAAATGGATCGAGCGTGTTGTTGGCGAGGCATTCGTACGACTGACGGATTGCTTTGTACATGGCGGCAAGCGCCGTGCCCGATGATGCGGCGAGGCGATAGCCCATCCCCGCGAGGTCCTTCTGCGAGAGCGGAAAGGTGCCGAAGCCATCCGCCGGCGCGAACATCATCAGTGGCGGCGCCACGCGCTCGGCGACGAAGCGGAGCTCCTCGGGACTTCTCGTATAGCAGAACACCATGTCGGCACCGGCCTTCCGGTAGGTTTCGCCGCGCCGCACTGCCTCCTCGATGCCGCCGACACGCAGTGCGTTGGTGCGCGCGATGATCAACAGACCGGGATCGGTGCGTGCCGCCAGCGCCTCCTTCAGCTTCTTGAGGAAGAATTCGTTGGGCACGAGATGATCGATGCCGACGTGATGCTCCATCCGCCGCGGCAGAAGCTGATCCTCGATCTCGATTGCGGCGAAGCCGGCGGCCTCCGCCAGCGCCACCGTACGATGGATATGCACGGGATCGCCCCAGCCGCCACCGGCGTCGAGCACGATCGGCAGCTTGCAGACCGCACGCATATCGACCGCCACCTCGGCCAGCTCCGGCAAGGTGAGATTTGCTTCTGTGACGCATTTCACCCAGCCGAGCGAGCCGCCGGAGAGATAAACCGCCTTGAACCCGGCCTGCTCCGCCATGCGCGCCATCAGGGGATTGAGCGCGAGTGGCGCGACCACGAGGTCGTTGCCGCGAATGAGATCCTTGAGTGTTGCCAAACCAAACTCCCCTGTCCTAGGACCAACGGTATGGATCGGCAGAATGGGGAAACAGGTGGCAAAGCTCAAGGTCATGTGCGCGCGCTCGATGCACCAGGTGGTGGGCGCATTGACGGACGCCTTTCGGCGCTCGACCGGTCACGAGGTCGAATTGAGCTTCGGGACGGTCGGAGCGCTGCAGAAGCGGCTCGACGCCGGCGAGATCGCCGATGTGCTGATTCTCGGCGCGCCGGCGATCGACAAGCTCGCCAAGGCGGGCGCCGTCGGCGCTGCGACCGACATCGCAACCACCAGCGTCGGCATCGCGGTGCGCGACGGCGCGACGCCGCCGGATGTCTCGACGCCGGAGGCGTTCAAGAGCGCGCTGATCGCGGCTCGCAAGGTGGCGTTCAGCGACGCCGCGGTGGGTGGCTCCGCCGGCGTCTATCTCGCCAAGCTGTTCGTCGAGATGGGGCTCGCCGACGAGATCGCACGCAAAGGCATGCCGCAGCAGTCGGGCGGCGAGGTGGCGACCCGCGTCGCTCACGGCGAAGCCGATATCGGCATGACGCTGATCGCAGAGATCGTGCCGATCAAAGGCGCGCGCGTGATCGGTCCTTTGCCCGCGCCGCTGGGCAACGACACAACGTATGCCGCCGCTGTGACGACAGACGGTAGCGCGCATGACGCCGGCGAGGTATTCATCCGTGCACTGACGCAACCATCCGCGCGCGGCGCCTGGGAGGCGGCGGGATTCATGCTACCTTGACCGGCTCCGTCACACGCCGACCGAACAGCAGGATGGCGGTCAGTGGCACGGCCAGTCCCAGCACCGTCACGATGATCAAGAGCACGCCGAGCTCGCCATATTCACCGCGCCCGACCGCGAACATCTGGTTGAGATATTTGGTCTGCAACTGGCCGGCGACCAGTGCGAGATTCATCAGCGACGCCATCAGCGCGAACCAGGTCGCGCGATGTCCGGCCGGCGCGTAATAGGCGGTGAGCGTCAGCAGAGGAATCATGCTGAGCTGCGCAAACGGCGACGTCGCCACTACATCGACAATCGCAATGGTGCGGGCGCCGAAGCCAAAGGCCTGCTCGGTCCATTCGTGCAGGCCGTAATAAAGCCCGACGCTGGGCAGCGCCAGGATGCTGCCCGCAACCGCGATCCAGAACAGGATCGCGGCAACGGAGTACTCGGTGATCTGTTTCGCGAGGAACCACATCGCGACGATTGCGATCACCGCGCCGGTCTGGCGCAGGATCCCATAGAACGCCTCGTCGAATTTCAGGACATCGAGAGTGAACCAGAAATAGCCCTCGCCGGCGGTCGGCGTCGAACGGAACGCGAAGATGATGATGGCGGCGTAGAGGATGGTCATTCGCGACTTGTGATCGACGTCGCGGGTCACGAACACCAGCATCCCGCAAATGACCCCCATCGAAATGACGAAAACGATCTCCTGTGCAAACGGCACGCCGCCGAACCCGAGCAGCGCGACTGCGGCGCCGAAGGCCAGTCCGCCACCGAGAATCCGCCAGTCGACCGGTCGCCGTTCGCTGGTCTCCAATCGGATCAAAAGGACGCCGGTGACCGATATGGCGGGCACCACCAGCGCCAGCAGGAACACGGTTTCGCGCGGCAGGATATAGGCGAGGACCCCGGACAGCCCGGCCACCGCAACGATGCCGAGCGACAACGACAGACGTCCGAGCACCTGCACCATGCCAAGCTCGGCGCGCACCTCGTGGTCCGGCCGCGGCTTCCCGTCCGCATCGACCCGCGAAACGACCTCCGTCGACATGGCGTCGGCAACCACGTCCTGGATCACGGTGCCGAGCACGATCAGCATCGCACCCAGCACGTAGAGCTGGTGCGGAGGCAGGAACGTGAACCATTGCCCAGCGGCGCCCGCGAGCGTAACCAGACCGGTCGCGGTGCAAAGCGCGCCGATCACGATATACGAGCGCCGCTGCGAGCCAAGGATCGGGATCGAATCAACGAGCTCGCCGAACACCATCTTCACGGTCCACGGCAGCGTCAGCCAGACCCCGATGCCGGCGAGCTCCGCCGGACTGAGGGCGAGGCTCTCCTTGACCCAGAAGTCGCGCGTGACATCGGTCAGCCCGAGCGCGCCATAGGCGAAATAGACCATCAGCAGCGGGACGTAATGCAGGCGGAGCGCTTGTAACGGCCGGAGCAGGCTGGCGACGAGGACGTTCAACGCATTCTCCTTGCGGTGACCAAGAATCCCTTTGTAGTTCCGCGCACTGGATCGGAGAAGCCGCAAAAGGCTTGCGCCTGCGCCGGAAAGCTGGCTCAACATGCCGCCCCAAACGAGGTCGAAGTCGAAGGAGAACGAGCATGCGGCCGAGCCGCCGAGCCCCCGATGAGCTGCGCGCCGTGTCGCTGGAGCGCGGCGTGGTGAAATATGCCGAGGGCTCCTGTTTCGTGAAGTTCGGCGACACCCATGTGCTGGTGACCGCGACGCTGGAAGAGCGGCTGCCGCCATGGCTCAAGGGTCAGGCGCGCGGCTGGGTGACCGCCGAATACGGCATGCTGCCGCGCGCGACGCTGGAGCGCACGCGCCGCGAAGCCTCCGCTGGCAAGCAGGGTGGCCGCACCGTGGAGATTCAGCGGCTGATCGGCCGCAGCCTGCGCTCAATCGTCGATCTTGCGGCGCTCGGCGAGCGGCAGATCACCGTCGACTGCGACGTCATCCAGGCCGACGGCGGCACCCGCACCGCGGCGATCACCGGCGCGTGGGTCGCGCTGCATGACTGCATCGCCTGGATGAAGACGCGCGACATGATGCCAGGCAATCCACTGCGCGACCACGTGGCTGCGGTGTCATGCGGCATCTGCAACGGGACCGCAGTGCTCGATCTCGACTATGCAGAAGATTCTGACGCCGAGACCGATGCGAATTTCGTGATGACCGGCGCCGGACGAATCGTCGAGGTGCAGGGCACCGCCGAGAAGATACCTTTCACCGAGGAGCAGTTGCTGGCACTGCTCGCGCTCGCCAAGAAGGGCATTGGCAAGCTCCTCGATCTGCAGAAGCTGGCGGTGATGTGAGCGCGCCACATCGCCAACCGGCGGGCCGCATCGTGGTCGCGACCCACAATCCCGGCAAGCTCCGGGAAATGCGCGAACTGCTTGCGCCCTACGGCATCGACGCTGCTTCCGCCGACGAGCTCGGCCTTTCCGAGCCGGCGGAAACCGGAGCGAGCTTCCGCGACAATGCGCGCATCAAGGCGTCGGCGGCGGCAAACGCCGCCGGACTGCCTGCCATTGCCGACGATTCGGGCCTTGCGGTCGATGCGCTCGGCGGCGCACCCGGCATTCATTCTGCGCGCTGGGCAGGCGACGACAAGAATTTCGCACGCGCCATGGAAACAATTGAATCGAAACTGCGCGATCACGGCGCGGATCGTCCGGCGCTGCGTAAGGCGCAATTCGTGTCGGCGCTCTGCGTCGCCTGGCCGGACGGGCACATGGAGGAATTCGAAGGGACTGTCGACGGAACTCTGGTGTGGCCACCGCGTGGCACGGCTGGCTTCGGTTACGATCCGATGTTCCTGCCGGACGGCCACGCGCGGACCTTCGGCGAGATGACCGGAGACGAGAAGCACGGGCTACCGCCCAAGGGGCAGGGGCTGTCCCATCGTGCGCGGGCATTCCTGAAGCTCGCAGCGGCATGTCTTGATCGCTGAGGTCGGCCGCGCAACGTCTTGTAGTGACGGTGGCCACCCAAGGTGCGATATGCTGCCGCCATGATCGCCCCGGACGAATCAGCCTTCGGCGTCTATATCCACTGGCCGTTCTGCCTGTCGAAGTGCCCGTACTGCGACTTCAACAGCCATGTGCGACACGCCAAGATCGATGAACCGCGATATGTTCGCGCCTTCACCGCCGAGATCGCGGCAACAGCCGCGCGGGCGCCCGGACGCACGGTCTCGACGATTTTTTTCGGAGGCGGCACGCCATCGCTGATGCAGCCGGCCACCGCTGGCGCGATCCTTGACGCCATCGGCAAGCACTGGTCGGTGGCGCCGGATGTCGAGGTAACGCTCGAGGCCAATCCAACCAGCGTCGAGGCAACGCGGTTCCAGGGCTATCGTGCGGCCGGCATCAACCGCGTGTCGCTCGGGGTGCAGGCGCTCGAAGACGATGCGCTGAAGTCGCTCGGCCGCACCCACACCGCGCAGGAGGCGCTCGCCGCCGTCGCGATCGCGCGCGCGGCCTTCGATCGTTACTCGTTCGATCTCATCTATGCACGTCCCGGACAGACGTCGCAGGCCTGGGCCGCCGAGCTCAAGCGCGCAATCTCCGAAGCGGGCGAACATCTGTCGCTCTACCAGCTCACCATCGAGGCCGACACGCCGTTTCATGCGCTGCAATCGGCCGGCAAGCTCACCATCCCCAACGAGGATGCCGCGCGCGCGCTCTACGACACGACGCAAACGGTCTGCGCCGCCGCGGGCCTTCCGGCCTATGAGATTTCCAACCACGCACGGCCGGGCGCCGAGTGCCGGCACAATCTCGTCTACTGGCGGGCGCATGAATATGCCGGCATCGGGCCCGGTGCGCATGGTCGCATCGATATCGACGGCGAGCGTCACGCTGTCGAGACCGAGCGTCGGCCCGAGGCCTGGCTGATGCGGGTCGAGTCGCTCGGCCACGGCATGGTCGGCGACGACACGCTCTTGCGCTCGCAGATGGCCGACGAATTCCTCCTCATGGGATTGCGGCTCGCCGAAGGCATCGACCCCGCGCGCTATCAACGTCTCGCCGGCCGCGCGCTTGATCCGCGCCGCATCCGGATCCTGCAGCAGGAAGGCGCGGTCGAACTGACGCCGGGCGGGAAGCTGCGCGTCACGCAGGCGGGATTTCCAGTGCTCGACGCCGTGGTGGCCGATCTCGCGGCGTGAGCAGGCCCTAAGTCCCCGACCCGCTGAACGAGCGCGGCGACGGGCTGACGATCTGCCCGCCAGTCGGCGTCACGCGCATGACTGCAAGGCCGCGCTGATTGAGACCGTCGCGGCGGAACCGGAACAGGCCGTCGATGCCGTTGAAGCCCGAACTGTTGGTCAAGACCTCCGCGCTGAAGCGCTTTTGCCCCTGCGTCTTGGTGAGCGCGGCGACGAGCGCTACCGCGTCATAGACCAGCGTCGCGGTGCGCACCGGGT
The DNA here is from genome assembly GCA_009377695.1 of Hyphomicrobiales bacterium. GTDB lineage: Bacteria > Pseudomonadota > Alphaproteobacteria > Rhizobiales > Xanthobacteraceae > VAZQ01. Next base: position 8,993 of record WHTP01000094.1, read on the forward strand.
CCTGGTTATAGCGCGCGCGGTAGCGACCGGAGAAATTCCGGAAGCCGGTCGAGTCGGGGCCGGCATACCAGGCGCCTTCCAGCACCGAACTGGAGAAGATCTGCGGGTCTTCCCACAGCCCGCTGCCGAGCAGCTGAACCTTGCGGGTGTCGACGCCATTCGCAGCCAGCGCCTGGACCACCTGTGGCACCATATCGGCGGTGTCCGGAATGAAGATCGCGTCGGCCGCGCGCGCGCCTTGGGCGAGATTCTTGATGGCCGTCTGCATTTGGACCCGGTCGACGGTGTAGCGTTCGAACGCGACGATGCGACCGTTGCGCCGCCCGACCGCCTGCTTGAACGCGCCCTCGACAACGGCTCCGTAAGGATTGTCGGGGACCGCTGCGGCGTAGGACCGTTTGCCCTGCTGCGCCGCATAAGCAATCAGGCGCGCGACATCGGACTCCGGCAGGAAGCTGAGGAGATAGACGCCCGCGGCCGCGACGTTGGAGTCGGTCGAGAACGCGATGACAGGGATGCCGCGCGCGCGTGCAAGCTGCCCGACCGGCGCCACCGAATGCGCGAACAGGGGACCGAGAATGATCTCGGCGCCTTCGTCGATGAGTTGCTGCGCCGCCTGCTGAGCGCCGGCCGCACTGCCGGCGTCGTCCTTCACCAGGAGTTGGATGTCCGGGTTGCTGAACTCGCTGAGCGCAAGCTCGGCGGCGTTGCGCATCGACTGCGCGGTCGCGCCGGCATTTCCAGCCGCGCCGAGCGGCAGAATCAAGCCGACCTTGACGCTTCCCTCACCGATCTCAGTGCCGGCCTGCTGTTGCGGCGCCGGTTGCGATGAGAAAAAATCGGTGCCGGACGTCCCTGCGCATGCTGCCAGCGCAAGGCCGGCGACCATCGCGAGGGCAATGTTGATCGGTGCTCGCAGCGCGGCGGAGACCCGGGTCAGCTCAACTCGGCACATCGTCCGCCCCCTCGGCACGGACCAGCAACGCGGACGCCACAATTCGATCAATCCGCCATTCTGTCGAAGAATGGTAAGTAAAGGAAAAAAATAATGATTTCCAGTAGATAGGAACACGAAGCGTTGCCTCCTTCAAGCGCCGGATCGTCGCCGTCCACTACATTGGGCGATCACCCTGGACGCGACCTGCAGTGCCGATCGGCCCGGGAGCGGCCAAATCCGGTATTGCGCCGTCGAATATCGCTCTAAAGTGCCCTGCATGCAGCCACGGGAACAAACGACTGGCGCCGGCCACAAGCATCCGCCGGCTGTCCGGCGCTACGTCCTTAAGGGCCAGGCGGTCGAGGCCCCCGCGCTGGCGGGCGGGCTTCACATTGTCGCAACCCCGATCGGCAACCTGCGCGACACCACCCTGCGCGCGCTGGAGGTACTTGCCGCCGCCGACGTGATCGCCTGCGAGGACACCCGCGTGACCCGCAAGCTGGTTGACCACTACGGCATCGAGACGCCGCTGACGCCCTACCACGATCACAACGCCGCCGAGGCGCGACCGAAACTGATTGCCCGGCTCGCGGGCGGCGCCGCCATCGCACTCGTGTCGGATGCCGGTACCCCGCTTGTGTCCGATCCCGGATTCAAGCTGGTGCGCGCCGCGCATGAGGCTGGTCACACGGTAACCACCGTGCCCGGCGCATCGGCCGCGCTCGCCGCACTCGCTGTCGCAGGACTGCCGACCGACCGTTTTTTCTTTGAAGGTTTCCTGCCGGTAAAACCCGGACAGCGCCAGTCACGAATCGCAGAGTTGGCGCGCATTCCTGCAACGCTGTTGCTGTTCGAGACCGGGCCGCGGCTCGCGGCGGCGCTCGCCGATCTCGCAGCCGGGCTCGGCACGCGCGACGCTGCCGTCTGCCGCGAGCTTACGAAGCTGCACGAGGAGGTGCGACGCGGCGACCTCGCCGCGCTGGCGGCGCATTACGAATCCGCCGGCGAGCCGCGCGGCGAGATTGTGCTCGTGATTGCGCCGCCGCCAGCGGAGGGCGCGGAGGTCGCCGACCTCGACGCTCTGCTGCGCGATGCGCTTGCGCGCGTCTCGGTGAAGGAAGCCGTGGCCGAGATCGCGGCCGTCACCGGCCGGCCGCGCCGCGAGGTCTATCAGCGCGCCCTGACCCTCGCGAAGGACAGCGGCAGCCAAAAAGGCCGCAACCATGCGTGATCCCGCCCGCCCCCGTGCCCGGCCGCTGACGCCGCGCGCCGCCCAGCCGGAGCGACTGATCGCCTTCCGCACCGGCATCTCGGCGGAAAGCCGCGCCGCGGCGTTGCTCATCGCCAAGGGCTTTCGCATCCTCGCGCGGCGCTATCGCACACCGGTCGGCGAGATCGATATCGTCGCGCGCCGGCGCAAGCTTCTGGTGTTCGTCGAGGTCAAGGCGCGCGAGCGCATTGACGATGCCGCCTGGTCCGTCACCGATCGGCAGCGGGCACGTATTGTCGCGGCCGCCGAGGCGTGGCTCGCCGCCAACCCTGACCGTGCCATAGAGGACATCCGCTTTGACGCCATGCTGGTCGCGCCAGGGCGGCTCCCGCGTCACATCCTGGCCGCGTTCGACGCCAGTGCATGATCCCGAAAACGTGCGAGGTCTGCCGATGCGCCCGTGGTTTTGTCTGATCGCGATCCTCGTTGCTGGCGACGCTTCCACGCAACCGGCAGCGCATGACAGCGTCGCCGACTTCTATCGTGGCAAGACGCTCAACATCGTCGTCGGGCACGAAGCCGGCACCGGCTACGATTTCTTCGGCCGCATGCTGTCGCGCCACATCACGCGGCACATGGCAGGGAGCCCTCATGCCGTGCCGCAGAACATGCCGGGTGCCGGCGGGTTGCGTGCCGCCAACTGGCTCTACAACGTGGCGCCCAAGGACGGCGCGACGATGAGCGTGCTGGCGCCGGAAACCGCCTTGAAGCCGATCTTCGGCCGCTCGGCCGCAACCTATGAACCGGCGAAGTTCACCTGGATCGGCAACATGGACGAGAGCGTCGCGACCTGCGTGGTGTCCGCCCGCTCCGGGATCACATCGCTCGATCAGCTCTTGGCGCGCGAAGCCGTGTTCGGCGCGACCGGCAGCGCGGCGCCGACCAGCAAATTCGCCTATGCGCTGGTCAACTTCCTCGGTGCCAAGATCAAGGTGGTACAGGGCTACAAAGGCTCGAACAACCTGCGCATCGCGCTCAACCGCGGCGAGATCGAAGGCGCCTGCGCGCCCGTCGCATTCCACCCTAAAGACGCAATGGAAAGACGACATCGCCAGCGGGCGCATTCGCGTGCTGGTGCAATTCGGCCTGCAGACGCTGCCGGACCTGGCCGGGGCCGCCCATGTTTACGACTATGCAAAATCAAAGGAGGACCGCGAGGTTTTCGATGTCGCCTTCGGTCCGCACGTGCTCGGCCGCCCGGTCATTGCGCCGCCCGGCGTGCCCGCTGAACGCGCCAACGCGCTGCGCGACGCCTTCATGCGCACCATGCAGGATCCCGACCTGCTCGCAGAGACGGCGAAGCTCGGACTCGACGTCAGGCCGGCATCCGGCAAGGACGTCGACGCGCTGGTCGCCCGCTTTGCCGCATTTCCCAAGGACGTGATCGAACGCGCAGCCGCGGGCCTGTACGAGCGGCGCTAGTTCCCTTACCTAGTGCGAGCCAAGTCGTGCGAGCCAAGTCGTGCGAACCAAGTCTTGGCGGTGCTGCTGGTGAGGACCGGATGAGCCTGAAAGTCGCAGTGCAGATGGACCCGATCGAGCGGATCAACATCCGCGGCGATTCCACGTTTGCCCTTCTGCTGGAGGCACAAGGCCGCGGCCACGCCATCTCCTACTACACGCCCGACCGGCTGGCGCTCGCCGGCAATACCGTGTCCGCGGCGGTGCAACCGCTCACGGTGCGCGACAAGGACGGCGATCACGTTACGCTCGGCGAGGCGCGCCGCACCGACCTTGGCACGTTCGATGTCGTCCTGCTGCGCCAGGACCCACCGTTCGATCTGGCCTACATCACCACGACGCATCTACTGGAGCGTATCCATCCCAGGACGCTGGTGGTGAACGACCCCGTCTCCGTGCGGAACGCCCCAGAGAAGATGTATGTGATGGAATTCTCCGATCTGATGCCGCCGACGCTGATCACGCGCGACCTCGCGGAGATCAAGGCGTTCCGCGCCGAGCACGGCGACATCGTGATGAAGCCGCTTTATGGCAAGGGCGGCGAGGCAGTGTTCCGGCTCGCGCCGGAGGATCTCAATTTCGGTTCGCTCTACGATCTCTTCACGGCGACGTTCCGCGAAGCATGGGTGGTGCAGAAATTCCTGGCTGCCGTGAAGCATGGCGACAAGCGTATCATCCTGGTCGACGGCGAGTTCGGCGGCGCGGTCAACCGTGTGCCGGCCGCGGACGACTTGCGCTCCAACATGGTGCGCGGCGGCACGCCGAAGGAAACCAATCTGACGCCGCGTGAGCGCGAGATTTGCGCGCGGCTGGCGAAGCCGCTGCGTGAGCGCGGGCTGATCTTCGTCGGCATCGACGTGATCGACGGCTTCCTCACCGAGATCAACGTCACCTCGCCGACCGGCATTCGTGCGATCAAGAATCTCGGCGGACCTGATGTCGCCGCGATGATCTGGGACGTGATCGAGAAGAAGCGACGGTGACGAGCGGGCGGGAAGTGCTCAGCGTTCAAGCTTCAGCCCGGCGGTGTCGATCACCTTCTTCCAGCGCACGAGTTCTTCTTCGAAGAACGCGTCGGCTTCAGCGGACGGCTTGCCGGCCGGTTCGACGCCGATCTTGCGCATCCGATCCTGGAACTGCGGATCCTTGACCGCTTCCACCAACGCATCGCTCAACACCTTGCGAATGTTCTGCGGCAATCCGCGCGGCGCGAATAACATGTTCCAGCTCGTGACGTGATAACCGGGCAGCACCGTCTCGGCGAGCGTGGGGACGTCCGGCAATTGCGACAGCCGGTAGCGGCTGGTGACTGCTAATGGCTTCACCGCACCGGACGTTGCCATGCCGATCACCGCCGGCAGTTGCGGGAACATCACCTGCGTTGTGCCCGCCAGCATGTCGTTAAGCGCCATGCCGCCGCCGCGATAGGGCACATTGAGCATCTTCGTGCCGGTCTCCAGCATGAACATCTCTGCGGCCAGGCGGTCGGAGGTCGCGCGGCCCGACGATCCGAAATTCATCTTGCCGGGATGTTGCTTCAGATAGGCGATGAGCTCTGCAACGGAATTGACCGGTAGGCTCTTGTTCACCACCAGCACATTGGCAAATTCCGCCGTCATCGCGATCTTCACGATGTCGCGCCGGACGTCGAATGGAAAATCGTCTTTCATCAACGGCGGAATAACCTGCCCGCCGAAGCCGCCGACCAGAAACGTGTAGCCGTCAGGCGCGGCGCGCACGACCTCGCCCATGCCGATCAAGCCGTCGCCGCCCGGCTTGTTCTCGACAATGATCGTACCACCGAGCTTGTGCTGCAGCAGCTGCGCGACGAGCCGGCCCATGATGTCGGCGACCCCGCCGGGCGCGAAGGCGACGACGAGCCTCACCGTGCGCGACGGATAGCGATCCTCGCCGCGACTGTGGGTCGATACGCCGGCAAAGACGGCGACGACAAGCGATGCAATGGTGAGATGTCTCAGCGTGCGAAGGGGCATGGCAACCACGATCCTTTGGGATTGTTCGCGGGCCCCGGTGGCGCGCGGAGTTGAAAATTCCGGCGCTAAGGCGACGCCGGCTTGACGAAGTCCTCGACCAGCAGGAGCCGCAAATTTGGAGTTGCCCTGCCGCACGGTCTTGGCGGCCTGATATTCCGGCGAGGCGTACCAGCGGCGCGCAGCATCGGCGGTTTCAAACTCGATGACCAGGATGTTGTGCGCGGGCCCGCCCTCGAGCACCTGCGGTCGCGCGCCACGCGCAAGATATTTGCCGCCGTATTTCTTGACCGCGGCGACCACCATCGGGCCGTACGCCTTCATGGCGTCAGGATTGACGATGTCGGCCTCGCCGATCACGTAGGCTGCCACCCTGTTACGCTCCGCCTTCGCCGTGCTTGAAGTTCTGCGGCCTCACGTCGGCACCTTCTCCTGACCGGGCATGATCTTGGCGGTATGGCGCGATTTGAACTCGCCGTAGACGAATGGCGTGTCGCGCGGCATCGAGGTGTGAAGATTCTCCGGCGCCACGTTTGCAGGATCCGGATTCTTGAGCAGCGGCTTTATCAGCGCGTCGTAGCTCGGGTACATGAAGAACGGAATCGAGTAGCGCCGGCGCCCGGAACGGTTGATCACCCGGTGCAGCGTCGACGAGAAGATGCCGTCGCTCCATACCTTGAGCACCTCGCCGACATTCACAACCAGCGTGCCGTCGATCGGCGGCACCGCCACCCATTCGTTGTCGAGATTCCTGACCTCGAGGCCGCCATTGCCGTCCTGTGCCAGGATTGTGAAGGCGTTGGTGTCGGTGTGGGCGCGGGCGCCGAGATGCACGCCATCCTCGTCCGGCTTTTGCGGCGGATAGTGCAGGAGCCGCAGTGAGTTCATGTCCTTCTTGAAAAATTGCCGGAGTTCGCCCGCTCGCAATCCGAGCGCGAGCTCGAACAGCGCCAACAACTCGTAACCGAGCACATTGACCTTGTCGTAGTAGGCCATCATGCGCGGCTTCAAGTCTGGCATCGCACTCGGCCATGGGATCTTTCCATGCAGCGGCTTGCCCGCGAGCAGGTCCGGATCGTCGTCTGCCAACGGCCGCTTGATCTGGAACGCCTCTTGCAGATTTTCCGAGAGGCTCGTCTCGTTGCCCTTGGTCATGCCATGCAGGTAGCCCTGCGCATGATTGTTCTTGGTGATCGAGACTTCCATCTTGGCGTCGAGCGGCAGGTTGTGGAAGTCCGCCGAGGTTTGGAAAATCGCGGCGATGTCGGCGTCGCTCAGCCCGTGGTTCTTGACGTAAAAAAAGCCGACGCGGCCGCAGGCATCGGCGATCTCGTCGGCGAGCTTGCGGCATGCCGCAGCGTCGCCTGACCAAGCAGGCGCAAGGTCGACAATGGGCACGTCGTTGAATGCGAGCTTGCGAGCCGTTGGTAGCATCGGCATCTCCTGAATGAGGAGCCCAGCCATGAAGGCCGCGCCTTTGTTCGCCATACTATGAAACGAAATACCACCGGCAACCAAGTTCCTGCTCTGCATGCCAAGGCTGCGCAAGCGCATTTGTGTGGTGGCATGCCCTGCGCTAGCGTCGCACAGGGGCTAGTGTCCCGATTCCGAAGTTCGTATCATCTTGCGGCGCGTTCGTTTACGAACTTCGGAATCAAAGGACACGAGTGGTCCGATTCTAACATTCGCATCCCTTCTCAGCGGGCGACTTTCGTTCGGAAGTCCGCATTTCGGTCTCGCCGCAAGAACGATGCGGACTTCTGAGCCGCCACACGAGACATGCGCGATTTCGGACTGCTTGCGGCGCGTTCGCCGCGCGATGTCGTAAAGCGCCGCGCCATCGCGGTGGTTGCGCTCGTTTCCGCCGTCCTGGTCAGCGCCACGATCGACGCCTTCGCGCAGCGTTGCCAGCCGCGACGCAAGCTCTCGCCGATCAGGCTCACCACGCTCGGCCCCTGCGAGTTCAATCCGGAAACATTCAAATTTGCCGGCGAGCCCGATCAGCAGGCGTTGTGCCTGATGCGCTCGGCAACGTCACGGCGAAATCTCGGTCCGCGTTTGAAGTCCATACCGCCGACGCTTGCGACCCGCGTCGGCCAATCAACGGGCCTGCCGGAGCGAGAGACGCTGGCCGCGCTGCTCGTCGAACTCGGCCTGGTGTGGGACTACGCGCCGTTTCTGTGGCAGCCGATCTCGCGCGCGCGCGACAATGACCCCACCGCGCCGCAGGCGCGCTACTTGGTGATCCACGATACCAGTTCGCCGAATTTCGGGCGCCGTCCGTTTCCGGCAAACATCGACAGGCATCGTTCAATCAATAATCTCAATCGGTACCGTTGCCGAGATGGCTGGGAGCCCGCGCATGTGATCATCAATCGCGGCGGTGCGATGCTACTCGGGCACGAGCTTGGCGAACCCTGGCGGGCCATGCGGTTCGAGCGCGCCACGCGCTTCGGTACCGAGCTCAAAGAGTTGTTTCTGCATGTCGAGCTGATCCAGCCGCGGCGCAGCCGGCCCGGACGCGGACGCCACAACGACGCGTTGGCGCCGACGCCGGGATTCTCCGAGATTCAGTATGACCGGCTGGCGCTCGTCTACATGATCGCGAGCGTACGCGCGGGACGCTGGCTGATCCCGGCCTTTCATGTGGCGATCGACTTCGGCATCCGTGGCGGCCACGACGACCCGCAGAATTTTGACGTCGGCGCTTTCGCCGGCAGCATCGAGCGGCTGGACAACCGGCTGGTCCAGTACCGTCAGGCCGTCGCGACGGAAGCCGAGGTGCCCCCCGGCGGGATCGTTGCGCAGACGGAAGACAAAGACTGACAGGTTTATCGTTACCGTTGTTCCTGAAATGTTCTTGCCGAGTTCCGCGCCTTGAGCTAGTCTTGCGCCTGAGGCAGGGGAGTCATGGTCCAGCGGGTCGCGACCGTCGCATTCGAAGGCATCGAGGCGCGTGCCGTCGATGTGCAGGTGCAGGTCGCGCCCGGCCTGCCGGCGTTCAATGTCGTGGGCCTCCCCGACAAAGCGGTTTCAGAAGCGCGCGAGCGCGTGCGGGCGGCGTTGGTTGCCTCCGGCCTGGCGCTGCCGGCGCGCCGGATCACGGTCAATCTCGCACCCGCCGACTTGCCGAAGGAAGGCAGCCATTACGACTTGCCGATCGCGCTTGGGCTGATGGCGGCGATCGGGGCGCTGCCGCCCGATGCGCTCGCCGGGTTCACCGTGCTGGGAGAACTCGGGCTCGACGGTTCGGTGACCGCGGTTGCTGGCGTGCTGCCGGCGGCGATCGGCGCCAATGCGCGCGGCGAAGGTTTGATTTGTCCCGCCGCCTGCGGCGCGGAAGCGGCCTGGGCGAGCCCGGAGATGGAGATCATCGCGCCGGCGTCACTGATCCAACTTGCCAACCATTTCCGCGGCACGCAGGTGCTGTCGCGTCCACAACCCAAGGTGCGCGAAGTCGAAGGCATGCTGCTCGACCTCAAGGATATCAAGGGCCAGGAGAGTGCCAAGCGCGCGCTCGAGGTCGCGGCCGCCGGGGGACATAATCTGTTGATGGTCGGCCCGCCCGGCGCCGGCAAGTCGATGCTGGCGGCGCGGCTGCCGACGATCCTGCCGCCGCTCACGCCGGCGGAGCTGCTTGAAGTGTCGATGATCGCCTCCGTCGCCGGTCAGATCGAAGGCGGCGCGCTCACCAACCGCCGTCCGTTCCGCAGCCCGCATCACTCCGCGTCGATGCCGGCGCTGGTCGGCGGCGGCTTGCGCGCACGGCCGGGCGAAATCTCGCTCGCACACAATGGCGTGCTATTCCTCGACGAGTTTCCGGAGTTCGAGCCCCGCGCGCTCGACTCGCTGCGCCAGCCGCTCGAGACCGGCGAGGTCGCGATCGCGCGAGCAAACCACCGCACCACCTATCCCGCACGTTTCATGCTGGTCGCCGCGATGAACCCTTGCCGCTGCGGCCGCGCATCGGAACTGGGCTTCACCTGCAAGCGCGGGCAGAATGTGCGCTGCGCCGCCGATTATCAGGCGCGGCTGTCGGGCCCGCTGATGGATCGCATCGACCTGCACATCGAGGTGCCCGCGGTCACCGCGGCCGATCTCATCCTGCCGCCTCCGACCGAAGGCAGTCGCGAGGTGGGCGAGCGGGTCGCGCGAGCACGCGCCATGCAGATCGACCGCTATGCGGCGATCGGGCTCCCGCATGTCCGTACCAATGCGGCGGCGGCCGGTCCGGTGCTAGAGGATGTCGCAAAGCCGGACGCGAGCGGGCTCGCCCTGTTGCGCGACGCTGCCGACGCCATGCGGCTCTCCGCGCGTGGCTATCACCGCGTGCTGCGGGTTGCGCGGACGCTCGCCGATCTCGACGGCGCCGACACCGTCGGCCGCGTGCATCTCGCAGAAGCGCTGTCTTATCGTGCGCTCGCCGACGAGGTGCGCCGGGCAGCGTGAACCGCTGGCAGCATGCTCGCGATCCGTAAAATTTGAACGATTTAGTTACAGCTCCATCAACTGTGTCTGACGACTGGCATGCCCTGCGACGCGCTCTGAACGCAATCGCAACCGTGCCCGCGCAAATTCCGCCCTAAAGCAAACAGTACAACGTAGGCGATGCGCGGCTCCGGCGCATGCGGCAAGCCTGCGACGGGGCGGCAGTATGCGGGACCAAACCTTGCGACAGGCAGGCGCCTCCTTGGCACGCCGGATACTGACATTCGTCGTTCGCGCCGTGGCCATCGTCACGATGTCCATCGCGGGCGCGTTCAGTTACATCGCGGCGATGCGCAGCGCCACCGTACACTACGATCCGGAAATGTTTGCGATCGGAGTGGCGGCGCTGTTCGGCGCGGCATGCGGCGGGCTTGCGTTGCTGGTCGCGCGCAAGCGAAAGCTGCAGAGCGAGTTGCGTGCATCGCAACAGCGCGTTGAAGAGCTCGGAGATCGGATCTGGGAGTTCAAGGAATCGGAAGAGCGCGCAAAGAGCTTCTTGGCCGCGCAAGGCGATCTGATCGTTCGCCGCGGCGTCGACGGCCGCATCACCTATGTCAACGATGCGTTCTGCGTGCTCGCCGAACGCACGCGCGATGAGCTTGTCGGCACGGCCTTCACGTTGCCGGTGCTGGAGCAGGGAGCAACAGCCCATTCAGTCGACGGGACGCGCATCCACGACCAAGAAATTGCCGCCGATGCCGGCGCCCGCTGGATCGCCTGGCGCGAGGTGATGGTACGGACGGGCGCGCTGCCGGGCGCTGAGATGCAAAGCGTCGGCCGCGACGTAACCGACCGCGTACAGGCCGAGCGGGCGCTCGCCGACGCACGCGACCAGGCGGAGACCGCGAACCGCGCGAAGTCGCGCTTCCTGGCGATGGTCTCCCATGAGGTGCGCACGCCGCTGAACGGCATCCTCGGAATGACGGACCTCCTGCGCGACACGACGCTCACGCCAGAGCAGGCGACCTATGTGAAGGCGGTGAAGACCTCCGGCGAAGCGCTCCTCTCGCTGATCGAAGAAATTCTCGACTTCTCCAAGATCGAAGCCGGCCGCGTCGATCTCGACGTACGCGAATTCGATCTCGACACGCTGGTGGAGGAAACCGTTGAGTTGATCGCGCCCCGTGCGCAGGCGAAGGAGCTCGAGATCGCGTCCTATGTCGAGGACGCCTTGCCGCGTCGCGTGATCGGCGATGCGGCGCGCCTGCGGCAGGTGCTGCTCAACCTTGCCGGCAACGCCGTGAAATTCACCGACCGCGGCGGCGTGGCGATCATCGTCGAGGGCGGCGTCCGGCCGGGCGCGATCGACATCCTGGTGCGCGACAGCGGCATCGGCATCGCGCCGGAAGAGCACGACCGCATCTTCATGGAATTCGAGCAGGCGGATGGCGGCATCGCCCGCAAATTCGGCGGCACCGGGCTTGGGCTTTCGATCTCCAAACGCATCGTCGAGCGTATGGGCGGCCGTATCGCCGTCGAGAGCGTTCCTGGCTCCGGTACGACCTTCCGTGTCTCGCTTCCATTAGCGGCAGTCCATGTGGATCATGCGCCTGCCGTTTCGCCCGACCTTCGCGGCACAGACGTCCTGATCGTTGCAGAATCAACCGTCGAAAGTCCGCTGATTGCGCGGCGGCTGATGCGCTGGGGCGCGCGGGTCTGCGTCGTGCCTGACGACAAGGTCGCGATGGCGCTGCTGCCCGAACGCATGTGGGGCGCGGTCCTTGTCGATCACGCGATCGGCCGGGCTGCCTGTGACGCGCTTGCACGCACGACGACATCGGTGCCGTGCCGTTTGGTCCTGGTCACCCCGGCAGTGCGCGCCGAGCTGCCCTCGCTGAAAGAGGCCGGTTTCACCGGCTATTTGGTAAAGCCGGTGCGAGCTGCCTCGCTTGCGGCACGAATTGGGAGCGGCAACACCGAGTTTGAGCGGCCCGGTGATGGTGCGGCGGAAGGCGGCGACACTCTTTCCGAGGACACGTCGAAGGGGCTGGCGATCCTGATCGCCGAGGACAACGAGATCAATGCGCTGCTGGCGCGCTCACTGCTCGTAAGGCTTGGACATCGGCCGACCGTCGCGACCGACGGCGACGCCGCGGTCGACGCCTGGCTGTCGGCGCGCGAAGCAGGTGAGCCCTACGCCGTCGTACTGATGGACGTGCACATGCCGGGCTCCGACGGAATCGACGCAACCCGGCGCATTCGCGCGGCGGAAGCCGGCGGAGCGCGCACGCCGATCGTGGCGTTGACGGCCAATGTATTCGACGAGGATCGCGAAGCGTGCATCGCGGCCGGGATGGATGGCTTCCTCACCAAGCCGCTCGATCGCGAGCGGCTCGCCGCGGCACTTGCGACCGCAGCAGACGCCAAGGCGATGGCGGCGTAGTCGTTCGCCGCCCCTCGGCTAAAGTTTCCGCAGCGCCACGTCTTCGACCGCATGACTCTCGTCCTTCTTGAGGATGAGGTCGGCGCGCTGGCGCGTCGGCTGGATATTCTCGTGCAGATTGACGAGGTTGATCCTGGTCCAGATCGCACTCGCGGTCTTGATCGCCTCAACGTCGGACAGTTTCGAGTAGCGGTGGAAGTAGGACTTCGGATCGCGGAACGCAGTCCCACGCAGCGTCAGGAACCGATCCACGTACCAGCGCAGCAGCACCTCCTCGTCGGCGTCGAGATAGATCGAGAAGTCGAAGAAATCCGATACGAACGGGATCGCCTTGCCGTCCCGGGGCAGGCGGCCGGTCTGCAGCACGTTGAGGCCTTCGACCACGAGGATGTCCGGGCGGTCGATCTCGATCCATTGGTTGGGTATCACGTCGTAGATGAGATGCGAGTAGATCGGCGCCCGTGCCGGTCGCCGGCCGGCTTTGATATCGGAAAGAAAGCGCAGCAGTGCCGGCAGGTCGTAGCTCTCGGGAAAGCCCTTCCGCTCCATCAAGCCTTCGCGCTCGAGAATAGCGTTCGGATAAAGGAAGCCGTCGGTGGTGACGAGATCGACCTTCGGCACGTTCGGCCAGCGCTTGAGCAGCGCCTGCAGCACGCGCGCGGTGGTGGATTTCCCCACCGCAACCGAACCTGCAACGCCGATGATGTACGGCATCTTGCCGTCTTCGGTGCCGAGGAAGTTCTGCTGCGAGTGGAACAGGCGCTGCGCCGCCGCGACGTAGAATGATAACAGCCGCGACAGCGGCAGATAGATCTCCTCGACCTCTTTCATGTCGAGACGATCGTGCAGCGACCGCAAACGCGTGACCTCCTCCGGCGTCAAGGTCATCGGATGGTCGGCGCGCTTGGCCGCCCATTCCGCGCGCGAGAATGTGTGGTAGGGTGACAGGACCTCTTCGGTGCGCTGTTCCATTGCGCTCTCAGCCCCGCGACGCCTTTTCCTCAAGACCAGACTGGCGCTGACGTTCGGCGAGTACAGCCTCGACTGCGGACAGCGGGATGCCGCGTGCATGCAGCACCACGAGGAGATGATAGAGCAGATCGGCCGCCTCGCCGGTCAGGTGCTTGTCATCCTCATGGATGGCAGCGATCACGGTCTCGACCGCCTCTTCGCCCAACTTCTTGGCGCAATGGGGCACGCCGCGATCGAGCAGCTTGCGTGTATAGGACACGTCGGCGCCCGCCTTGGCGCGTTCGTGGACCCGCTTTTCGAGGTCTTGCAGGGTGAAGTGAGCCATGCCCTTCCATAGCATCGGCGGCGGGGGAGAGGAACCACAGCGGGGACCGCCCAGGCTAACCGGCTAGGCTAGTGTCCCGATTCCGAAGTTCGTACCATTTCGCAGCGGCCTCTCATACGAACTTCGGAATCGAAGGACACTAGCAACTCTTTGAATCTAGTGTGGCTTTGGTTCAGAAGTCCGCATGTCGGACTCGCCGCGAGAATGATGCGGACTTCTGAACCACCACACTAGGCGTCGAGCCGCATCGGCAACCCCGCCTGCGCCATGTGCTCCTTA
>WHTP01000180.1 GCA_009377695.1 Hyphomicrobiales bacterium
GACTGTGTTTGATCAACAGCCGAGGGTCTCATGTTCAAAATAATGCGCAGCAAATGATGGCCGCTGCTTCGGCAGCTTCCTTGCCAGGCCGGGAATGGAGCAGCATTCCTTCACATTACGGTCTGCTGCTGATTACTCACCGTCCTGCGCGAGGACAGCCGCGCGATCTTCCGTGCCGCGAACCGGGCCTCGAAGGTCGCGGACTACGTTCTCGGATTCCGTCACGCGCCCGCCGGTTCCGAAGAAACCGCCGGCCAGGAAGTGCGACCATGAGCGTCTCACCTGGCGATCAGAGTATCGGCGCTACCAGCGCCACGGAGCGCGCCGCGGCCAGTGCCGGCGGGAACGGCCGACGTTCCGGCCCTTGCCGCCGTGTCTGTTCTTGCGCGCACCGACGCAGGTCCTGGTCTCTCCCGCTCCGACGCGCCAGGCCGATCCCCTGCGCATGGCTCATCGACCTATGGGAGTCGTCCCGTCCCCGAAACCCTCGCTGTCGACTTTTTTCCCGCCGACCACCCCGCAGGCGGGGATCCCGGTTCGGCTCCTCGCGGCCGCTTCGCTGCAAAAAAGTCGTCTGCTCGGGTGCTCCGCGGCGCTGCGCCCCTGACGGGTTCGTGGCCGGTCCCCTTCCCATGACGGTCGCGCCATCGCAGGGGATCGGCCCCTGCGTCCAACCGGAGAGAAGACCATGAGTGCGATCGGTTACGTCACCAAGCTCGAGAACGGCAGCTACAAGGGCCAGCTCAAGACCGTCTCGATCCGGGCCGACATCGACGTCGTCCCGAACCGCGACAAGAGCGCCGACAACCACCCCGACTTCCGGGTCCTCGCGCAGGGCGTCGAGATCGGTGCGGGCTGGATCCGGCGGGGCGAGACCAGCGGCAAGGACTATGTGAGCCTGTCGCTCGCACAGCCGCCGGCCAGGACGACGACAACGTCTTCGCCGTCATCTGGAATCCCGCCGACTGACGATCTCGCATAGCCCCCGCGCGGCCAGCTCGGGGGCTCTTTCCTTGTTTGCGCCATGAAGCCCGAGACGATCGTCCCCGCTGGGGACGGTCACGAACAGGGCATGCCGATGGGCGCTGCCGATGCCGGCGCCGCGCATCGCGCGCAAGCGGCCGACAGGAAAGATGCCGCCTGCGAGGCCTTCGATCCGAGCGATTGGGCCTGGGAATTCCTGCGCCGCAATCCACACTATGCCGCCGCCTGGCGCGCGTCGGCACCGCGCCGTCTGCCGATCGTAACGCTTGCGGACGGCACGCTGCTGCTGCGTCTGCGGCGGCGCTATCCACTGGCGGAGCACTGGGGCCTCTATGTCTTGGCCGACCCGTCGCGGCGCGCGCGGGACGTGCCGGTGTTCTGGCTGCCGACGATCGCGCGCCGCACGATCCGCGCTGGCTGCCGCATCGCGGCTTCGCCCACCATCGCAGGTGCGTTCACGCTCGCCCGGTTCACCGCCGCGCGATCGGCCGTCATCGGTGTCGATGGAATTCCGGTCGTCAGCCTCAAGGGCGACGGAGTCAGCGTCGGCCTCGCCGCCCGCGGCTGGCATGTGCTGACCAGGCCCGCCGCCATCACGTTCGAGCTCGACGCGTTCGATGACATCGGCGCGCAAGCAGAGTGCATCAAGCTCCTGCAGCGCTTCAGCGAAGTGGACGATTTAAGGAAGATTGGGCGCTCGCCCTGGGCGAGCGACGAGCGGTTGCGCCACACGTTGACGGCGCTCGACGGCAAGTCCTATCGCGAGATCGCGATCATGATTTTCGGAGAAGAACGGGTCATCGAGGACTGGAATGGCGCCAGCCGCTTCATGAAGGACCGTGTGCGGCGGCTGGTGGCCAAGGGTCACGACCTGATGGACGGCGGCTATCGCGAGCTGCTGCGCTGAACACTGCCCTGGTCGTTTGACCATGCTGGGTGCCGATTCCGCACGCCGGCCTGATCGACACTCCCTTCATCGCCCATTCCTGCCGACGCTGGCGCTCGTCTCCGTATATCGCTGGAGATGAAAGCAATGGCACCAGACATGAGCGAGAACGACAAGAAGCCGCCCGAGACCGGGCCAGAGAAGCCGTTTCTGAACACGCGGGAGGCCGCCGCGTGGCTGGGATTGAAAAAGAACACGCTCGAAAAGATGCGCGTCTTCGGCACCGGCCCGCTCTATCGCAAGCACGGGCGCTACGTGCGCTATCACCTCGAAGACCTGGTCGAATGGTCGGAGGCAAACAAGCGGAGGTCAACCTCCGATGACCGCTGAACCCGCCCGCTTGCGCGCGCAGATCATCATGCTCGCGATTCTCTCGATCGTGCTCGTCACGATGCTTGCGGCACCGATCCTCTCCCGGCATCCGGTCATTCTCTATAACGCCTCGGGTAGCGCGCCGCTCGGCTTCTATCGGGTTGAGGACCGCCTCCCGAGGCGTGGCGAGATGGCCGTCGTGCGCCCGCCGCCGATCATCGAGGTCGCGATCGTCGCACGCGGATTCCTGCCGCCCGGCGTGCCGCTCGTGAAGCGCGTCGCCGCTGTCGGCGGCGATCAAGTCTGCCGCGAGAAAGGAGTGATCACCGTCAATGGTGAGCCCGCCGCCGAGGCGCTCGACCGCGACCGGCAGGATCGTCCGCTGCCGGCCTGGGAGGGCTGTATCGCGCTGATCAATGGCGAGTTCTTTCTCATCCAACCGCATCCTTACTCGTTCGACAGCCGATATTTTGGACCGGTACTGCGGTGCGATGTGGTCGGCGTCGCCGTGCCGCTGTGGACGTGGAGTCCCACCGAATAAAGCGGCGGCTTGAGCTCGCACTGTGGGGCACATCACGACGACGGCGGCGGTCTGATCCAAAGTGAGCAATGGGAGAGCAGAAAATCGCGGAGGGCCTCCCGTAATCGGTCCGCGTGTGGGATGGCGGCTGTTGCGTCACCGGCTGGTGCGGCGGCGGCTGCTAGAACACGACCCGTGCAACAACGCGGGAGGCGTGAGATGGAATTCTTCTGTGGTTTGGACGTGTCGATGGACGAAACGGCCATTTGCGTGGTCGACGACCAGGGCACGACGCATTTGCAGGTGACCGCGGTGACCGATCCAGAGGCGATCCGGACGGCGTTAGAGCCGTTCCTGCCGCGGCTGCGGCGGGTCGGCCATGAAGCGGGAGCGCTGTCGCCTTGGTTCCACCCGGAACTGCTGAAGCTCGGACTGCCGGCGGTGTGTCTGGAGACGCAACACGTGCGGGCGGCGCTGTCTGCGCAGCGCAACAAGACCGACGCGGCCGATGCCCTCGGTCTTGCGCACATCGTGCGCACCGGCTGGTTTCGGCGCGCCCACATCAAGACGGAAGCCTGCTATCGGATGCGGCTGTTGCTGACGCATCGGCGCAATTTGAAGCGCAAATTCCTCGATCTCGAGAACGCGATCCGGCACTCGCTGAAGGCGTTTGGCATCCGCTTGAGCAAGGTCGGGCGGGGCGGATTTGCGCAAGCCGTGCGCGAGGCTGTGGCACGTGACGCGCTGACCAGCGAGCTGATGGAGGCGATGCTGAATGCGCGTGCGGCGCTCTGGAAAGAATATTGCCGGCTGCATGAGCTGGTGGTGAAGTTTGTCGCCGGTCATGAGCTGTGCCGGCGCTTCTTGCAGATTCCCGGCGTTGGGCCGGTGGCTGCGCTGAGCTTTGTGACGGGGATCGACGATCCCAGCCGCTTCCGCCGCTCGCGCGATGTGGCGGCGTGTTTTGGGCTGACGTCGCGTCGCTGGCAGTCCGGTTCCTCGATCGATGTGCAGGGGCGCATCAGCAAGGCCGGCGATCCGGATGTGCGGCGCGCGCTCTATGAGGCGGCGTCGGCGCTGCTGACGCGCTTCAAGCGCAAGGACAAGGTCAAGACCTGGGGCCTGGCCATCGCCAAGCGCTCTTGTCATCGCAAGGCGTGTGTGGCGGTGGCGCGCAAGCTCGCCGTGATCATGCACGCCATGTGGGTCGACGGCACCGTCTATGTGGGCAATCCGGCCGCGAGCGAAAAGGACGTTGCCGCGCGCACGTCCGCCAAAGATCGCAAGCTTCTGGGAGCGCATGCATGAGCACCACGGAGGCAGACAGCGAGCTGTTGATCGACGCGACGACCGCGACGTTTTGAATGATGGAGCTCCGCCACGGCGGATGAGGACTGGTGCAGACCAAGGACGACGGGACGCACGTTATCTTGCCTGTGACCGCGCGCATGACAGCGCGATCGGATCACGCCGGATTGCCTGTGATGCTGCCCCGTGAATCCGATGGAAAGATGCGCCGCGACGGATCCGGTGCTGCGGCAACGCAGTCACGCTTCCCCGTCGCCGAGCGCGGAAGAGTGCACGGCGCACCAGACCTCTCGCCGCACGTGATGCTTCGTGTTGCCGCGAGCGTCAGAGCATCTTGTCGTAGCAAAGTGGAGAAGCGAAAATGGGTGAAGTATCGAAAGATTCCCGACCGACACGCTTACACCGCTTACGTATGCGTCCGGAGCCTGCACATGACGTTATGTCTTGACAGGATTCCCGGTTTTCCAGACCCACGGCAACAGTTCGTCGAGCCGGTTGACGGGATGTCCATCGACCATGCGCTTGAGCACGTCGGTGAGATAGGCGTACGGTTCGACGCTGTTCAGTTTGCAGGTTTCGATCAGCGAGCAGATTGTCGCCCAGCGCGCGCCGCCGCCGTCACTGCCCGCAAACAGGTGGTTTTTTCGGCCGAGCGTTATTGCCCGTTCATTCTGCCCATGTCGGGCAGGAGTTGGAAGTTCACTACCGGTATCATCCATATTTCGGCCGCAAGGTGTTGGTGCGTCGCATGGAGCAGCGAGCGACGGGCCAATTTCTTAGCGTACAAGGGCCGGCCGGCATCGTGGTATCGATCGCGGGTTGGATGCTCGATCCTGTGATTTGCGCCGGAATGACAATCGGCGCGCCGCGCGTCGATCTGGCCGCACTCGTCGAGTTGGAGCGGCTATTGATAGGTACGGCAACCCCGCACACTCCCGGACCGATGTCGCAATCGTTCGGGAGGAAGGCAATGAAGTCTCTCAGATTGCCGGCGGCGGCGCCGAGCCGGCAGATGAACTTCTTATTCGACAACAGCCGGCTGGAAGGGGTGGCCTCCGCCGAGCGGGACAAGATCATCTCGGTGCTAGCTCAAATCCTCATGCAGGCGGCCGGCCTCAGCGTCGAGGAGCTTGAAGATGACAAGCGCTGAGGTGATTCCGGCGGTCGTTCTCAAGAGAACGGCCGTCGTGTATGTGCGCCAGTCGACGCAATCCCAGGTTATGACCAATCTGGAGAGCAAGCGGCGCCAATATGATCTGGTCGATGTCGCCCGCCAACGCGGTTTTGTCGATGTTGAAATCATCGATGATGATCTCGGCCGCTCGGCAAGCGGAACGGTGGCACGCCCCGGCTTCGACCGCTTGGTCGCCTGGCTGTGCGCTGGCAAGGTCGGCGCCGTTCTATGCTTCGATGCGTCCAGGCTCGCGCGAAACGGTCGCGATTGGCATCACCTGCTCGAATTATGTGGGCTTGTCGAAGCTCGTGTCATCGATCTCGACGGCGTCTACAATCCCTGTCGGCCAAATGATCGCCTGCTCCTTGGCATGAAAGGCAGCATCAGCGAGTTCGAGCTTGGCGTGCTGCGCGCGAGAATGCTGGACGCAGCCCGGTCCAAGGCCAGCCGGGGCGAGCTGCGGCTATCGGTTCCGTTCGGCTACATTTGGCACCGTGAAGCGGGGCTTGGTCTCGATCCCGATCTACGTCTCCAGGAAGTGATCCGACTCATCTTCAGCCGCTTCCACGAGCTCGGCAGCGCGCGTCAGGTGTTGCTCTCGATGAAAACCGATCAGATCCACTTCCCACGGCCCTCCGACGAAGGTCGCATGACCAGCTTCGACTGGGTGCCGATCCGCTACCGCAGCGTCATCGCGGTTCTCAAGAATCCTTTTTACGCAGGGGTTTACGTGTACGGGAAAAGCGAGAAACGCACCTTCATCGTCGAAGGGAGGGCACGGCGGAGCTACGGGCATGGCAAGCCGATCGGGACATGGGAGGTGATGCTCAAAGATCATCACGAAGGCTATATCGGCTGGGCCGAATATGAGCGCAACCAGAAGCAACTCGCCCTCAATAATTACGGTCGCGCCGGAGGCGCAAAGTCCGGCCGGGGTGGCAGGGCACTCCTGTCGGGGACGATGACCTGCGGGCGATGCGGGCGGCGGCTAAGCGTTGCCTACACCGGCAATCCGCAGAGCCGACCGGTATATCGCTGCGACAAGCCAAACCTTATGATGGGTCTGCCCCGGTGCATGACCTTCGGCGGCCCGCGGGTTGATGCCGCGATCGCCCGGGAGTTGTTGCGGGCGGTGGAGCCAATGGCGATCGAAGCCGCGTTTGAGGCGGAGCGGATGCACCGGGAACAACAGGAAGACCAGCAACGCATCCTGGACTTGGAATTGCAACAGGCCCGCTACGAGGCAAGCCTGGCCGAGCGTCGCTACGCCGCCTGCGATCCTGACAATCGTCTCATTGCCGCGCAGTTGGAGAAGAATTGGGAGGCCGCGCTCCGGCGCGTCCGGGATCTGGAGACACGCCAGCCCGCTGAGAGGCCATCAGACGTCAAGGTCGATCCGAGCGCCTTCACCAATCTGGCGGACAATCTATCGACGGCGTGGAATGCGCCGGGTGTTACGATGCGTGCCCGCCAGCAACTGCTGCGGACATTGATCACCGAGATCGTCGTCGATGTCGATGATGATGCGCGCGATGTCGTGCTCACGATCCATTGGCGTGGTGGCCAGCATTCCAAGCTGCGCGTCCATAAGCCACGGACTGGTGAACATGGTTGCGCGACGACCGAAGACGCTTTGGCGGTCATACGCAGCATGGCCGGCCGCTGGTCCGACGCACATATCGCCGCGTCGCTCAATCGAATGGGCTTGCCCACCGGCCAGGGCAAGACCTGGACGGCGCACCGCGTCGCTTCCGTTCGACGCGTGCGTGGAATCCATGCCTATCGATCCGCGGAAAAAGATGGCGAATGGCTCACCATGACCGAAGCAGCAAAGCTGTTAGGCGTCACAAACCACGCGATACGGCGCCTTATCAAAGCCGGTGTCCTTCCGGCTGTGCAGGTTGTTCCGGGCGCACCGCATCAAATCCGTGCCGACGACCTGGCGTCGGAGCCGGTCAAAACGGCGGTGGCCCGGAAAGGCCGTCCGTGTCGCGTGGCCGACGCGGACACGATTCCAATGTTTACAGACACTTGACGAGGGAGTGCATAATGACTCGCGCATCGCAACAGGGCGGATCGCGCGCTCGACCGGATTTGTGTCGAGTTCGATGCGGCCATCATGCAGGAAGCGGGTCAGACCTTCCCAGCGCGAGAGCGCGTAGCGGATCGCTTCGGCAAGCGTGCTGCGGCCGGCCACGAGGGGAAGCTGCGCTTCCAGCCAGGTCCGCAAAGTCTGCACGATCGGCCTGGAGAAGGAGCGCCGTTCAGCGAGCCGATGAGCGGACGACTGTCCGCGCACGCGCGCTTCGATCACATAGAGTTCGCCGATCCGGCGCAACGCCTCGGCTGCCACGGGCGAGCCGGTGGCCTCGGCAACTTCGTAGAACTTGCGCCTTGTGTGCGCCCAACAGGCGGCGAGCACGATATCGCCGTTGGCGGCCAACTGTTCGAAGCCGGCATAGCCATCGACATGCAAGACGCCGGTGAAGCGCGCAAGATGCGATACCGGACGCTCGGCCTTGCGGTCGGGCGCGAACAGATAGACCGCCGCCGGCGGCTCGGGTCCGCTCCACGGTCGCTGCTCACGGGCATAAACCCACAACCGTCCCGTCTTTGTTCGTCCGCGGCCAGGATCGAGCACCGGGATCGGCGTGTCGTCGGCGAACAGATGGTCGGAGGCAAACACGTTCTTGCACAATCGCTCGTGCAGCGCTTCCAGCCACCAGCACGCGCCGCCGACCCATCCCGCCAGCGTCGAGCGTCCGAGATCGACGCCGTGTCGGGCGAAGATCTGCGACTGCCGATAAAGCGGCGTGTGATCGCAATATTTGCTGACCAGAACCTGTGCCAGCAGCGCCGGCGTGGCCAATCCACCGGCGATCGGCC
>WHTP01000220.1 GCA_009377695.1 Hyphomicrobiales bacterium
ATCTTCGCGGTCGACGTCGCTAACACCGCGGACGCCGCGCATTGCATCGTCTGGAAGCGCAACGGCTGGCTCGCTCCGTATCTGCCGGAGGAGGTCGCCAAGCACTACGACAAGGCCTACTACGATCCGGACGGACTCAACATCGTGACCCGTATCCTGGTATCGCCGATCGCCTACAACACCGACCTGGTGAAGAAGGACGACGCGCCCAAGAGCTTCAAGGACCTGCTCGATCCAAAATGGGCGGGCAAAATGGTCAAGGGCCATCCGGCCTATAGCGGCACCATCATGAACGCGACCTTCCAGATCGCGCGCGATCTCGGCTGGGATTATTTCGAGAAGCTTGCCAAGCAGAAGGTGATGCAGGTGCAGTCCGCCACCGACACGCCGAAGAAGATCCAGCTCGGCGAGCGTGCGGTGATGGTCGACGGCGCCGGCTATCTCGTGATTCGTTACAAGGAGACTGGAAGTCCGTTGGAGATCGTCTATCCCGAGGAAGGGACGCCGCTCGCGACCGGTCCGAGCGTGGTGTTCAAGTCGGCACCGAACCCGAACGCCGCGCGCCTGTTCCAGAACTGGATGCATTCGCGCGAAGCCCAGCAGTTCCTCGTGGACTGGGCGCGGCAGTATTCGGCTCATAAGCAGACCGTGGAGAAGCCAAGCGTCCGGCAGCTCCGCGACATCAAGCTGATGAAGGAAGACCCGGCGGCGGTCGAGAAGGAGGCCGACGCGATCAAGAAGCGCTACGCCCAGATCTTCAAGGTGTGATCGGCGATGGACGGGGGCGACGGCTGCAACGGAGGCGTCATGGCCGGGCTTGGCCCGGCCATCCACCTCTCGATTCGAAAACAATACGCGGACGTCCCCAACCCCGGACACGCCTTCGCTGCGCTTCGGCGGGCGAGCGAGCAAGCACGCCATAGCCTAGGCGACGACGGACGACCTCGCCCCGCCACATCGCTTCGCTCTCTGCGGGGAGCGGAGACGGCACCACTTCGCTACGCATCCCACGGAGTCACTACGTGACCATCGCATTGCCGGCGGAATCGACGGTCCAGCGGCGGTCGTTCAAGATCGACCTGTCCTGGCCGGTGCTGATCGCATTCGCCGCGCTGCTATGCGTGCTGATCGTCCTGCCGATGTCGTGGCTGGTCTACTACAGCGTCGTCGACAAGGCCGGCGCATTCACACTCGACAATTTCAGGACGCTCATCAACGAGCCGGAATATCGCGCGCCGATGATGACCACGCTGATCCTTGCGGTCAGTGCCAGCATTTTCTGCGCGCTCGCCGCCGCCCCGATGGGATGGCTGGTGGCACGCACCGACCTGCCGTTCGCCAAGGCCGTGCGCGCGCTGGTGACGGCGTCGTTCGTCACGCCGCCGTTCCTCGGCGCAATCGCCTGGGAGCTCCTGGCGGCGCCGAACTCCGGCCTGCTTAACAAACTCTATCGCCATCTCACGGGCGCAGAGATGGGCGAGCACATCTTCAACATCTACACGATGACGGGGCTCATCTTCGTCGTCTCCTGCTATACCTTCCCCTATATTTTCGTGCTGATCTCGAACGCGCTCGATCGCATCCCCGGCGACCTCGAAGACGCCTCCTCGATGCTCGGCGGCCGCACCTGGACGACGGCGCGCCGCATCACCATTCCGCTGGCGTTACCGGCATTGCTCGCCGGTATGCTGATCGCCTTCCTGCAGGCAATGACGCTGTTCGGCTCGCCCGCGATCCTTGCGCTCCCGGCCGGCTTCCACACGATGACGACCAAGATCTGGAGCCTGTTTCAGTTCCCGCCCAAGCCCGAGCTCGCGGCGGCAGCCTCGCTGCCGCTGCTCGTGCTCACCGTGATGCTGTTGCGTGCTCAGCACATCATTCTCGGGCGCAAGGGCTATTCGGTGGTGGGCGGCAAGACCGGCGA
Source organism: Hyphomicrobiales bacterium (assembly GCA_009377695.1). Lineage (GTDB taxonomy): Bacteria > Pseudomonadota > Alphaproteobacteria > Rhizobiales > Xanthobacteraceae > VAZQ01. Next base: position 1,925 of record WHTP01000220.1, read on the forward strand.
TCCGCGGCTCATTCGGCTCGGGATCTGGAAATGGCCGGCGGTTGTTTTCGTCTTTGGCGTGCTGATGCTTCCGGTGTTCCTGCCGTATTTCGCGCTGTTCAATGCCGCGTTCTCGCCGGTCGCGACCACGCTGGTGACGCCGGAGAATGCGACGTTGAACAACCTCTGGTTCACCTTCAACCTGTCGTCCACGCGGACCGCATTGCAAAACACGTTCATCCTCGGCGCGCTCACTGCTACGATCGGCACCGTGATGGCGCTGATGATCGGCTACATCGTCGTGCGGCGCGCGGTGGTCGGGCATCAGGCGCTCGGCTTCCTTGCCACCGCGCCGATCGCGATTCCCGGCATCGTTCTCGGCGTCGGCTTGTTCCTCGCCTACACCCAGCCGCCGTTCGTCCTCTACGGCACACTGTGGATCCTATTGCTCGCCTATCTCACCATCGAGCTGCCGGCGGCGTTCCAGCAGCTCTCGTCGGCTTACAGAGCCGTGGGCAATGATCTTGAGGACGCCAGCCGCATTCTTGGTGCAACTCGCCTGCAGGCGCTCCGCCACATCACTGCGCCGCTGCTCCGAACGAGCGTGATCGCGACCTGGTGCTTCATCTTTGTTGCGACCATCCGCGAACTCTCCGCCGCCATTATCCTGTTCACGTCGGATACCAAGGTGGTGTCGGTCTTGATCTTCGACCTCAAGGAAAGCGGCGATCTCGGCGCCATCGCGGTGCTCGGCATCATGATGCTGCTGCTCACCTTCGCGGTCGTGATCACGATCAACCGCATCCCCGGCTTCGGCGCCGCGCAGCGCCTGCGGAATACCTAGTCGCTTCGTCATTCCGGGGCGCCGCAAAGCGGCGAGCCCGGAATCCATACTCCCGGTCGTAATGTTCAGCCCTTCAATATCGTGAGTTTCGTGGTTATGGATTCCGGGCCCGCGAGCCGTGCTCGCGTCCCGGAATGACGGAGTCACAATCGAATGGACACGGCTCTCCCCAAAACCTCCGTCGCCGAGCATCTTGCGGACACCATCATCGCGCTCGATGCCGGCTCGCTGCCTGCCGGAGTGCGCCGCACCTGCGAGGACCTGCTCATTGACGTGGCCGGGCTCTGCGTCACCGTGCGCGACGCCGACTACATCAAGTCATCGCTCGCAGGCTGGGAGGATGATGGGCCCTGCACCGCGATCGGCCATGCGCGCACGATGACCGCCGCGGGCGCCGCGTTCGTCAACGGCACGGCGGCACATGGCGAGGATTTCGACGATACCTTCGAGGGTGGGCCGGTGCACGCCGGCGCGGTGATCGTGCCCGCGGTGCTCGCGGCCTGCGAGCGGCACAATCCGGACGGACGCGCGGCGCTTATCGGCATCGCGGCCGGCGTCGAGATCATGTGCCGGCTCTCGCTGGTCGCGCCGATGCAGGCGCATAAGGCGGGCTTCCACCCGACCGCGATCTACGGCGCCATGGGCGCAGCCGCGGGCGTCGGTGCCGCGCTCGGGCTCAACAGG
>WHTP01000149.1 GCA_009377695.1 Hyphomicrobiales bacterium
CGGCAACGATGAGCGCGAGCAGACGCTCAACCAGTTGCTGGTCGAGATGGACGGCTTCGAGACCAACGAAGGCATCATCCTGATCGCCGCCACCAACCGCCCCGACGTGCTTGATCCGGCGCTGCTGCGTCCCGGCCGCTTCGACCGGCAGGTGATCGTGCCGAACCCGGACGTGATGGGCCGCGAGCAGATCCTCAAGGTGCACGTGCGCAAGGTGCCTCTTGCTCCTGATGTCAACTTGAAGACCATCGCCCGTGGCACACCCGGCTTCTCCGGCGCCGACCTGATGAACCTTGTCAACGAGGCGGCCTTGATGGCGGCGCGGCGCAACAAGCGCATGGTGACGCAGTCCGAGTTCGAGGACGCCAAGGACAAGGTGATGATGGGCGCCGAGCGCAAGTCACTGGTGATGACGGAGGAGGAGAAACTCCTCACCGCCTATCACGAGGGTGGCCACGCCATCGTCGCACTCAACGTGACGGCGACCGACCCCGTGCACAAGGCGACCATCATCCCGCGCGGCCGTGCGCTCGGCATGGTCATGCAGTTGCCCGAGCGCGACAAGCTCTCGATGAGCCGCGAGCAGATGACTTCGCGTCTCGCCATTATGATGGGCGGCCGCGTCGCGGAGGAGCTGGTGTTCGGCAACGAGAAGGTGACGTCCGGCGCCGCTTCCGACATCGAGCAGGCCACCAAGCTTGCACGCATGATGGTGACCCGTTGGGGCCTGTCATCCGAGCTCGGCACCGTCGCTTATGGCGAAAACCAGGACGAGGTCTTCCTCGGCTATCAGGTGGCGCGCCAGCAGAACATCTCGGAAGAGACGAGCCGCAAGATCGACGCCGAGATCAGAAAGTTCGTCGAAGCGGGCTATGCCGAGGCCGAACGGATTCTTCGAGAGAAGCGCGCCGACCTCGAGACGCTCGCCAGGGGCTTGCTCGAGTTCGAGACGCTTACCGGCGACGAGATCACGGATCTGCTCGTAGGCAAGCGGCCGGTGCGCGAGTCCGTGATCGAGCCGGCAACGCCGCGCGGTTCCGCCGTGCCACCGGCAGGCAAACCGCGGCCCCGTCCCGAGACCGGCGGGCTCGAGCCGCAACCGCAGTCCTAGATTCAGCTCCTGCTGTGGTACGAAACGCCCGCCGCTCGGCGGGCGTTTTCGTTCGGCGCTTCGGCCGTAACGGATGTGAACTGTCTCAACTACTTATATTACTTTAAGGTTGGCACTTCGCCGATGTTAATCGGTGCCAGTCTAATACCTTCGCTCCAGCGATGTCCTTGACGGGTACTGCCGTCGTGACAGGCAACCATTGAGAGCGTGGGGATGAAACATGCGCGCCAACGACACCACAATGCAGGAGTTGCGCGCTTATGTTCAGAACAGCGGCAGGTCGGCCGCTGAGCTTGCCGCGGAACTGGGTGTCAGCCAAACAACCATCCGGCGCTGGCGCGCGCGCAACGCCGTCAACGACGGCTCGCACACCCCGAAGTACTCGACCAACGGCCTGTCGGAGGCTGACGAACGCTTCATCTGCGAGCTACGCACCCGCGCCAAGCTCTCGCTCGACGACATCACCGACATGATGCACCGCTGCGTGCCCACGAAAGTGTCGCGCAGCGACGTCTATCAGTGCCTGCGGCGCCACGGGCTCACCCTCGGGCCAGCGCCCGACCAGCAGGCCGTCGGCATCCTCGAGCAGGCCGGCCCCGGCTTCACCCATATCAATCCGCCCGCGAGCCCGCGCCGCAACGGCTTGACCTTCGTTGCCGCCGACCCGGCCGCGGGCGACGTCGATCCGAAGGTCTGCCCCAAGCGCGACACCGCCACTGCCGGCGATCACATCCTTCCCACCGATCACACCATCCGTCCCGACAATGACAGCGAGCTCACCCATCGCGTCGCCGATAAGAGACGTGGCCAGCGTTCCTCCGACCGCGCTTGCGCCAAGCGAGCTTCCCGTCATAGCCTCACGCAAGATAGCCTCACGCAACGCTTGCGGCGGCAGGTCAACAGGTTCGTCGAGCGCCTCAGACACCCCCTCGGCGAGGCCAAACGCGGTGCTGGCGATGCGCGCTTCGTCCCTCAGCACGTCGTCGCCAACGATAGTGGCGGCCGCCTCAGGGGCGTTGCGAAGCAATCGCTACCGCGACCCGACAACCCTCCTGCGAAGCCGAACACGCCGCCACCGAAACTTCTCCGCGATCCCGTTGGTGAGCGCCAGGGTGGGGGCGAGCACCGGCCCGGCCTAGGCCGTTATGCTCTTGCGCTGTGGCTTCTCGGGGCAGTCGTTTACGGGGCGAGCACGCAGGCGTTTGTCCGCGCCAGCGACGTGTTCGCTCAGAAAGATCAAACTGCCGGCGTGTCTGTAAAGAAACCGGCGACAGCAAAGCCGGCCGTTTCACCGCGAAAGGATGCGAAGGCCAACAGAACCGCACGTGCGGATACGCCCGGTGCGCTTGCGAACTTGGACTCCGCGCCCCATGCGGTTCTCACCAAAGAGCTGACAGGGGTGCCGACCGCGCCCGGCACAAGTGCGTTTGCGTCCGCGAAGCCCGAAGCCGCCTCGGATGCCGGCGGTGAATGGGTCGAGGTCTCGGGCTCGGGCGTCAACATGCGAGCCGGCCCATCATCGTCGACGCGCGTGGTGACGGTTCAATCGCTCGGCACCAAGCTGCAGATCGTTTCCCGCGACGGCGGCTGGGTCGAGGTGGTTGATCCCGAGTCCGGCCAAAAAGGCTGGATCCACCGCAAATATGCCAAGCCGACTGCGCCGTCTCCGGGCGACAAGCGGACCGGGGACCCGACGTCCGCGATCAAGGATACGCAGCAACAGACTCGATACTGAGCCGGCGGACAAATGAGCCGTGACGGTACGTGCCGGAACCGCGCTTTAGACCAGCGAGGCGACGGAACGGATGGAAATGCTGGAAGGTCGAGATGGCTTGGATTTCACTGTGCGTCTGTTGCCGGGTGATCGCGAAGTATTGCCTCGCTGCGGTTTCCGACGCCGCCAATGGCCTCTACGTGGTCGGAGCCCTCATCGGTGTGCCCTTCATCGCGCTCTCGCCCTCGCCGTTCCACCACTACTCGCTTGATCAGCTCGACCCGCAGGTCGCGCGGACACTGGTGGTGCTGACCGCCGATGGCCGGCCTTTTGCTCGTCGTGGCGGTTGTGTGGACAGACCAGTCAAGCTTTCGGAAGTGCCGCAGCACTTCATCGATGCGCTGCTGTCGATGGAGGATCGGCGCTTCTACAGCCATTTCGGTGTCGATCCGTTGGGTATTGCGCGCGCGGCCTATCGGAACTGGAAGGCGGGGCAGATCGTCGAGGGCGGCAGCACGATAACGCAGCAACTGGTCAAGTTCTCGTTTCTCTCAAGCAACCGGACCATCGATCGCAAGCGCAGCGAGATTCTGCTCGCCGCTTGGCTCGAGCTCATGCTGACGAAGGACCAGATTCTGGAGCGTTACCTGAGCAGCGCCTATCTGGGCGACGGCTGCTTTGGCCTGCGCGCCGCCACGAGGCACTATTTCGGCAAGCCGGTCGCTGCGCTCACCTTGCCGGAGTCGGCGCTCCTCGTGGCCCTGCTGAAATCGCCTACAAGCCTGAACGTGGATCGCAAGGGTGCGCAGGAGAGAACCAGGCTTGTCCTGCGCGCCATGGTCGACAACGGCCGCCTCAGCGCGAGTCGGCTGTCCGAGATCGGCTGGGTTGGGCCACGTATCGAGCAGAAGAACCCGTTTGGCGCCTACTACGCCGATTGGCTCGCGAGCAGGGTTCGAGTCCCAACCGGCGACTATACGCCCGCGGTGCTGCACAGCTTCTTCGAGCCTCGTCTCCAGCGTTCCGCGGAGAAGGCCATCGAGTCGGTGCTGGGCAAGCAGGGAAAGAGGCGGCACGCCACGCAAGCCGCCCTGGTGGCGATGCGGACCGACGGCCGCGTCGTGGCCATGGTCGGCGGCAGGGACTATGGCAAGAGCCAATTCAATCGCGCCGTCCAGGCGCTGCGTCAGCCGGGATCCTCGTTCAAGCTGTTCGTCTATCTCGCGGCGTTGAGGGCGGGCGCCAGTCCCGACATGACGGTCCCCGACGAGCCATTTTCCATCGGCAACTATGAGCCCAGGAATTTTGGCGAGAGCTATCGGGGTGAGGTATCGCTCCGCGATGCTTTCGCATCCTCGATCAACACGGTCGCGGTGCGACTGTCGGAATCGGTTGGTCGCAACCACGTCATCGCCGCGGCGCGCGATCTGGGGATCACGACGCCGCTGGACGCCACGCCGAGTCTCGCCCTCGGCGCGTGGGAGGTGAACCTTCTCGAGCTGACCAGCGCCTACGCGGCGGTCGCAGCCGGCGCCTATCCGGTCAAGCCATGGGGAATCAAGTCTCTGGACGACAGCTCCGACGCAACGACCGAGCCGACGCACGGGTCCGGCCGCTGGCGCCTTACGGTGAGCAATGAGCTCAGGGAACTGCTCGAAGGCGCGGTGCGCTATGGTTCCGGACGCGGTGCACGATTGCCGATCACCACCTTTGGCAAAACCGGTACAAGTCAGGAATTCCGCGACGCCTGGTTCTTGGGTTTTGCCGGAAACCTCGTGGTCGGCGTCTGGGTCGGCAATGACGACAACTCGCCCATGAAGAACGTCACGGGCAGCAGTTTCCCGGCACAGATCTGGCGAACCTTCATGATGGATGCGCTGCGCTCCGACCCTAACTTCAAGCGCAAGCTGCCGCATATCGCGGCTTTCGAGCGCCAGATCCCCGAGCAGCGCCGGCGCCGTCGCGCCGCGTTCGAACTGCTGGACAGCGGCAGCTACAGCAGGAGCTGGACCTACAGGTAAAGGGCAAGCAGCGCCGCTTTCGAACATCGCAGCACGGATACGCGATCACGGTGTGCGGCCAAGCCGTCGATGCTCAACTAGCCATAAGCTCCCCCTCCGAATTAAACTAGACTAGACGATTGAGCCACGCGCGACTATCTCGTGCGGACCTATGGCGTTAGGGCGCACCTCCTTGGTTCCGAATGAGCGGCACTGGTTCTGGTTCCTCGAAGCCGCCCTGGACACTCACCGGCTTCAATCTCGGCATGCGGCTCGCGCTGCCGATCATGCCCGGCATGATCGCATTCGGCCTTGCCGTCGGCGCCACCGCCGCGCGTAAGGGCTTCTCCTTCATCGACAGCCTGCTGATGAACGTCGTCGTCTATGCCGGCATGTCGCAACTCGTCGCGATGGAAGCCTGGCCCGAGCGCGTGACGCTCGGCGCGATGTTCGCGCTCGCGGTGCTGGGCGCCACCGTTAACGCGCGCATGCTCCTGATGAGCGCGGCGCTCTATCCATGGCTCGGCTCGTCGCCGCCGTGGCGCATCTACCCGACGCTGCACATCCTCGCCGATCCGTCCTGGTTGATCTCGATGCGGTATCGCTCCGAAGGCGGCTCCGATGCCGGCGTTCTCCTGGGATCGAGCGTGATCACGGCAATCGGGTGGATCGCGGCGAGTTGCGTCGGCTACGCCGGCGGCATGCTGATCGCTGACGTGCGCCGCTACGGCATCGACTTGGTGATGCCGATCTTCTTCGCCGCCATGCTGATCCCGCTCTGGCGCGGAAGCCGCCGCGCCATCGCATGGGTGGTGGCCGGCGTGGTGGCGGTCGCGGTGCAACAGCTCGCGGGCGGCTGGTGGTTCATTGTGGCTGGTGCGATCGCCGGCAGCGTCGTCGGAGGCTTCCTCGATGACGGCGATTGAAAGCGCGAACTTCGGCGTGCTGGCCGCGATTGCGGCGATGGCCGTGGCAACCTATGCCATGCGTGCAGGCGGCTTCTGGATGATGCAGCACGTGCCGCCGAGTGCGCGATTGCGCAAGATGCTGGAGGCACTGCCCGGATCGGTTATCGTTGCCGCGGTGCTCCCGATCGTCGTGCGTGACGGTATCACGGCGATCCTTGCGATCGGCGCGGCGGTGATTGCGATGCTGCTGACGCGGCGTGATATCGTTGCCGTGCTCACCGGCATGGCGGTCGCAGCGGCCGCGCGCGCGGCAGGTTTATGAACTCGAGACGCACCCGATGCCGCTCCAGAACCGCGTCGATCCATTTGGCGAGTTGTTCGCGGATACTTCGCGCGGGGAGCTCTTCGGCAATCGCGGTGGGCGCTTCCACACGGATGAGCGGACGCTGACGCGGCGGCGCTGGGTGTCGCGGACCTGGATCTGTTGCGTGCTGGAATTCAAGAATCGCCAGCGTGACGTCTGGGGCCGTTTCTACACCGAGCTGTTCTTCCTTGACGAAGTCACGGCGCTGGCGGCCGGTCACCGGCCTTGCTTCGAATGCCGCCGCAAGGATGCGACGGCCTTTGCCGAAGCGTGGAGACGCGCATTCAAGCTCGGCGCAACGCCACGCGCCGGCGAGATGGACGATATGCTGCATCGCGAGCGTCTCGATCGTCGCGCCAAGCGGAGGCATCGGCGCACGATCGATGATTTGCCGGACGGCGCCGTCATCGCGCTGGAGGAGGGCGCATTGGCGGTGGCCGGCGACGCGCTGCTGCAATGGACGCCCGCGAGCTACACCGCGCGCAAGCCGCGGCCGCGTAGCGGCACGGTCGACGTGCTGACACCACCGGCGATCCTCGCGGTGCTGGCGGCCGGCTACCGGCCGCACTGGCATCGGCGCGCAGATGCCCTCAGCCTCTCAGCGCCGCCTTGATTGCCTCGACTCCACCGCCCGATTTCGCCGCCGCGATGATCCTTGCTTCGGTGGCGGCCAGCTTGTCGTTCGCGGCCTTCATCGCATCGATCTTGTCGACGGGCACCACCACCGCGCCGTGACGGTCGGCGTGCATGAGATCGCCGCTCCTCGTCGCCATGCCGGCCACGGTAACGTCGATGCCATAGTCCACGACGTGCACATAGGCATGCGACGGCACGATCATGGCGGCGACCATCTGGAAGCCTGGCGCGATCATCGGAATATCGCGGATCGATCCGTCAGTGACGACGCCAAGCGCGCCCAGCGCCTTGTGCACGTTCGACTGCACCTCACCCCAGAACGCGCCGAACCCGGCACGCTCGCCGTCAAGGTCATGCATGATCATGACCGCCGGCTGCGGCGCGCTCGCGACATAGTCGAGATAGTCGAGCCGCTTCTGCATGTAACCGGCTTCCCCGAGCGGCACCTTCTCCTTGGCCTTGAAGGTGACGGTCTTCGCGAAGCCGACCATCGGCGGCAAGTCCGGGAACGGGCAGTGCAGGTGCTTGACGGTGTAGCCGTGGCCGCGCCGCTCGGGCGCGACCATCTCGATCAGGTTGCAAACCGTCGGGGTGTCGATCGAGCGCAGGAATTCGAACTGGCTCGCGGTCACGTTTGTCATGCGGGATTCCTCTAAACGCCGGGTCAGCGGCTCCATGGATGCGGCGATGCCGGCGACACTCCAGGAAAATCGTCAACGGCTGTGAACCTTAACCGGTCCTGAACCGACGGATATCATATCTGCAAAGGGCTGGCGGGCCGTCCGATCCATGATTGGTCGTACCGGCGCTCCGCGCTACTGTCGTGGTCCGGGGGACAATCCAATGCCGCAATTGAGCCAACTGCGCGTCGCCACCTCGATGCGCTCCGTCACGCTGGCTGTCCTGGTTACCGGATTGGCCGCGGGATTGATGGCTGGCCCAGCCTTCGCCCAGCTCGGCAACGCAGCCCCCAAGGCCAAGGCAAAGGCGCAGACAGAAGCCAAAAGCAAAAAAGCGACCAGGGCCGCCAGAAAGAAGTCGCTTTCGGCGGGCGTCCGCATCTCGAATTCACCCCACCCAACCTACGACAACGACACCGCGCGGCTGATCTCGGCCGCCATGCTGAGCTACTCGACGCTGGAGGTCCGCGGCGGCTGGCCGACCCTGCCGCCGGACGTCATGACGCTTGCTCCCGACTCCTCCGGACCCGAGGTGGCGCTGCTGCGCGAACGGCTCATCATCACCGACGATCTCGCGCCGGAGCACGCCGAGGGCGATGTTTTTGACGCCAATATCACCGCCGCGATCCGGCGCTTCCAGTCTCGCCACGGCCTTGAGGAGACCGGTACCATCGGGAAGCGCACGCTTGCCGCGCTCAATGTCCCGGTGACGCGTCGCCTGCGCCAGCTTGCAGCCTCGCTCGACCGCATCTCCGCCATGGATTTCGTTTTTGGGCACCGCTACGTGGTGGTGAACATCCCCGCCGCCGTCACCGAGGCGGTGGAGAACGGCAAGGTGGTGCGCCGTCACGCCGCCATTGTCGGCAAGCCTGACCGGCCGTCGCCGACGCTCACGACCTCGATCACCGCGGTCAACCTCAACCCGACCTGGACGGTGCCGCTCTCGATCGTGAAGAAGGACATCCGTCTGAAGATGCGCCGCGATCCCGGCTACATCGCGCGCATGCGCATGCGCGTGCTTGACGGGTCAGGCCGCGAAATCGATGCACGCGCCGTGAACTGGGGCTCGGATGGCGCGCCCAACTTCACCGTCCGGCAGGATTCCGGCACGTGGAATGCGCTCGGCGCCGTGCGCTTCGACATGCCGAATCCGCACTCGGTCTACCTGCACGACACCAACAATCGCTCGCTGTTCAGCGCCGACTATCGCTTCCAGTCGTCCGGCTGCGCGCGCCTCGAGAATCCGCGCGACTTCGCAGTCTGGCTGCTGCAGGAGCAGGACGGCTGGAGCCGTGCACGGATCGACGCCGCGATCGCAACCGGACAGCGCCAGGACGTCCGCCTCACCCGGAAGGTGCCGGTGGCCTGGATCTACCTCACCGGCTGGGTGACGCGCGACAACGTCGTGCATTTCCGCGACGACATCTACAACCATGACGGTGCACCCTCGCGTGCGCTGGTGGCGGACCTGGGCGCACGAAACGACCTGCGTGCCTCCGGCTTCATCCTGCAGTCTGCCGATCCCGAGCCGGTTCGCGCGGTTTCGTATCTCGATAGTCAATAAGCACGCGCGCGCTGTCGTTTTGCTTTTGAGGCTAACACTTACACTGTAAGGAAATGGCCGACCAGGATGCTTGGCTATGTGTCTGTCACTTCTTGTCAGATGATGGAGCTATCGCCTTAACTGTATCTCTTTTCTCAATCGCTTCCAATGCGCCGGTAGGCAGACTCCCGTACAAGGTCTCAATCTGCTTCGGCGTTGATATCAACGCGTGCACATCACATTCAGTACGGAAAGCAGTTGCACGGCTGTTGCCTTGTCATCATCAAGGATCTCACCTGGATGAACCGCATTGTTTCCAACAACACGAACGACGTCTAATGCTTTCTGAACTTTCACGTCCAAGCCCTGACGAACCAAGTTCGCTATGTCGTCGTCAATTCTCTTTCCCTTTTGTCCAACCACTGGCATCAGCTTTGGATGCACAGACGCAACAAAGCAGCTGCTGCTCTGGGGGACTGGTTGACGATTGATGCTGCCTCTTCGAAATCCTTCTTGATTTCTGGTGGCATATCCTCGTGATGAGTGATTGCAGTCTGCCTCACAGGGTAGATGAGCGTATCCTCAACCCAGACCGCAAATCCCTCGCAGCTAAAGCAGCGGCTCAAGTTAAGGTTCGCCATCTCAGCTGATGAGTACTGGCTATCGGTGTGGTTTCGATACGTAACCGTATTCTTTTCCAGCCTATAAACGAATTCCCTTAAGGCCTTAGCCTCGCGTTCATCAAACCTCTCTGGGTCTATGTCCGGCTTACCTCCAAACACAAATGGTCTTTCATCTCGCCGCCCATATTCGTGGATGAGCAAATGAAACCAAGTTTGATGAGCAATTGCGTGGCAGTGAGGACAGCTAAAAGAATCTATACCAAGTTCCGGTTCGATCACTTTCACGGACATTCATTTCCCCCAGCGCAAATAACGCCAATGTTCCTCAGTTGGAATTACTTGGTTTTGTCAGAGAACGATCTAATGATTTCAATTATTTTGTTCGGCGATTCCCCGTCTTCTGCAGATGGTCCGTAACCACTGGACTGTGAATTGAAGATCGAGGTCGTAGCTTGCAAAAGCACCGCATTCTTAATCGCGGCATCAGCTTCAGCGGCCTTAACAAACGACTCGAAAGTGCTAAGCGAATTCTGCCTGTGCCGATTGACCACATAGTTGTGCCGACTTGCCATGAAATTCCGGGCGCACCAGAGCAGGGCATAATACAAAGCAGTAAAGATGATTATTTTTGCGACGGCATCATGAATAATCTGAGCGTTATCAGCCCCATGCTGAACGGGCAGGAACCACAGTGCAATCACGCCCCACATTGCGGTCGCAACCGCCATCCCGATCATAGCCAATAGCCACGATCGCGACGCCGTCCTATGTTCGTCCGCTTGCTCTTTGAAGTGGACGGCCTCTTGCGAAACGCCCGCCTCGGCAGCAGCTTTCTTTATCGCGCTGAGCGTTGTTTCTGCATCTTCCAATAACTTTGTTTGCCGTGCGACCGCCTCGCCGCTGGTCTTTTCAACATCTGCAATCCTTCTTTTTAATGTCTGCTCCACCTGCGCGAAATCGGTTTGATTGCGGATCGCAAAGGCAACCACCGGCGATATGGCATCGAACCAACCGTCGTAATTGTTCTGCAATTCATTGATGATCGCGTCGCGTTGTTGGGATGGGTTCGCGACATTCAAACTGAAGCTGTTGATTTTTTGAAATGTCTTGCTGATGAGATCTATCGCACTTTGCAATGCGTTAAGTCTGGCGTGGGAAATATAGTCTAGATTGAAACCTTCTAACATTTTCACCAGATCGCGAACGCGCCCGATCGTTGGCAGACTTTCCTCAAAGTTTATCGCGCCATATTCCCCTTTAACCGCCCATTCGTGCACAGGCATAGCAAGAGTATCTTCAATGGCGCCTCGTATCTTGGCACGCAATTCATCTAATTCTTTGTCGGTCGCCATCTCACCCTCGCCCCGCGTCGGTTACCTCCGACGCTGCATTACAACCACCTCCGGTTGTTTGCCGATATGGCGCATATTGACTTTTCCACCGTTGCTCTCGTTTTGTTCTCTATGCCGGTGCAAGCTTGGGCTGCTGCCGTGCCGGAGCGGCTACGCTGTCCGAAGTGCGGGGTTTGATTTGAAGTGCCCAACATGCCTGACGTCAGAAGTAGGCGCGGGAAGTCTTACTTCCATCTAAGCCCATGCCGACCGCTCGCGGCGCGTGGCCTCAATAGGGAATGTTATAGTGCTAAGAGTTCTCACCGACTTCAACGCAAGAACTCAGGACGATCTTTGCTTCATTCTGAAATATGGAGGGGTCGATCTGAATACTCGGGTTGACGAGCTCGGCTTGTCGAAGGGCGATAAAGTTATCTTGTATCCAGATGAAGAGGATTTCGAAGTGATCGCGATCCTCGATAAACGATACGTCGATGTCTTGGGCGAACTGGCCTGGGTCGGGATTCCCGAATGGTCTACCATTGTACGAAAATAGCCATTGCGTTGTTATCCAAGTACGAAAGTCGAGGCCATATGGCGTGAGGCGAGGACTTCCCACTCAAGCGATAGCCAGAACGGCTCAAGTGTCCGAAGTGCGGGTTTGGTTCGAAGTACCTAATACGCCGGATCGAGTGAGCGTTACGTCCGCCTCACGACCTCCGGAAACGGCTCCTCCGGCACGTTTGCGCACCAGATTGCGCCAGGATTGACGATCGTCCGCAGGACCTGCCCGTTCTCGAACATGAACAAAAACCGTGTTGTCTGCGAAATGAAGCGACCTTCGTTGGTGGTTGCGGCGCACACAATGGAGCGAGAGCCGGAATAGCCAAGCCATCTCTCTGTTGGCTGTGAGATGGTCGCGCTGCGAATAGGGCCTATATGCGCGGTGCCTTCGGCTACTTTGACCGCGACTAGCTGGCGGTAGTTCGGAGGAACGGCATTGGGGTTTGGTCCACGGCTGTCGTTCGTTGTCATGCAGTTCGTCAGTAGGATTGCGGAAAGCAAACCAAGCCAGGTCTTCGCAGTTCGGCACATTCCCCGCCCCCGATCGCTAGAAGCGCGTGACCGATACCACAGCCGAAGGTTGCTGTCCGCAAAAAAGCCCGCCGCGTATGGCCAAGGCGGGCAGAAGTAGCTTTGAGAACTTGTCCATTTTAGCGTGGGCAGGAGTGAATGAGTGTTCTGGTTCATAGTACTCGACTCCCTATCGGAAAGCCAAAGAACGCAGGGATTTGATGGGTAGTTTTTGGGAAAGCAGTTGGTCGAGGAAGGCGACGACTTGAGCGGGACTTGCGGCGACGAAGATTTTCCGGAGCGTGTGCAGGCCG
>WHTP01000038.1 GCA_009377695.1 Hyphomicrobiales bacterium
ACAGATCGATGTGTTTTGCTACCGCCCTGGATAAGGCGTTCGAGAAAATCGATTGCATGATCGCGATCCTCAGCTGCCAAGCAAAGAATCGCCTTTATGAATCAACTCAACGCCTTATCCAACCGCGTCGAGTACTATGCCCGGAAGTAGTAGTCGCGCACGATCACGTCGTGGATGGTGTTGTCGAAGTAGCTGACCTTCAGGCGTGCCTTATCGCCGTTCGTCAGCACGTTATCGCGGCTGACATTGACGCCAACTTCCCAGTTCTGCGCTCGCTCCGGTTTAAGATTTGGATTGATGGCGATGACGTTGTTGGTGACTTCCCAGATGTTCGGTGGGCGAAACCCCTCCGCGTACAGTCCGTAGAGTTGAATTCCTTCGTAGGGCGTCACCGTGATGCTTGCGTGCGGGCTGACGCCATGGCCATGGAATTTGAACCCCGCAAGCGATGGCGTGAGTCCTCCATTTCCGGGCGATAGAAGATCCTGGGGATTGGACCTGTCTTGCGTGCGGTAGCTGTCATAGCGGACGCCGGCATTGAATTTCAGCCAATGCGTCGGCGTCCATTCGCCGTTGGTGAACAGGCCGACCATCCGCCGCGTGCCGTTCGAGCTCAGAAAGGACGTCTGCTCCCGCGACTGCAGAGGAACCATGTCTTCATCGTTGTATGAGGCGCCGTAGTTCAGCGAGAACTCTCCCCATTGCGACTCGAAGCGCGACGTATTGGAGATGTTGATCCCCCACGTTCTTGTTCTGGATGACATAAACGGCTCTACGCCAGCGCCGAAATCGCTCGACGTTTGCGCATTCATCATCGTCTCGTTGCGAAGGTCTGTCAGGAAGCTGTTGATCCTCAAATCGATCAAGTCATTGTCATCAGACTTCCAGTGGTAGCGGGCCGTATAATTGTTCTGCTTGATCTCGGCGTTCTCCAACTGCTTGTTCCAGTTTGGTATGGCTGAGATCTGCGTCATCGATGGCATGCTCTGGCCGAACGAGTTGCGATAACCCATATGGGCCAACTCCAAAGTATGATTCTCTGCAAACTTCAGCGTGCCCTTCAGCAGCAGCGAATCCATATTCTGCGATGTGTTGAGCACCTCCGATCCAGGCCCGTAATAGTCGGACAGGCGTATCGTCCTGGCGTCGCGCATGAAGGGAATGAGGCGGTTTCGATCGAGGTGCGGCGGAATGACGATCGATTGCGGTCCGTTTGCGCCGGCGAAGTAGTTGCCCGACTCCCGATGCACGTAAGCGGCTACGAGATCAAAACCTTGCTGCTTCGTGGCAAACGCGGCACTGCTGAAATAGCTGTTGGCATCCCATAAGGACGACGGTCCGCCGGCGTTGACGCCCGCAATCTGCCAGGGCACAGGCGATCTGGTGTTATCGCCGAGACCACCGCGCAGCCGAATGCCGAAATCCTTGTCCGGCTTGACGATGTCGTCCGCATTGATTGTCCGCATGCTGACGAGCCCGCCGATGGCACCCGCACCCTCCGGTCCGGCATCCGGACCCTTCTTGATGGTGATGCCGCCAATCAGATCGGGGTCGACGTAATTGCTGGTCGCGGCCCCCGAGTAGCCGCGATACTCGGTCACTGATGCGGATGCGCCATCGACCCTGACGGGTACACGGTCCACGCCCAAACCGCGGATGCTGGGATCGAACTTAGGCCCGTTGTTGTCGTCGCCGGAGAGGAGGCCGGGGACGCCCTTGAAGGTGTCACCAACGCTCGTACCCCGCGTCATTTCGATCTGTTGCCGCGATATGAAGCTCGACGATCCCGGGGTAACGTAAGGCTTGTCCGTCGGCGCAACTGCACGACCTCCCGACACCTGGATGGTGTCGAGCTGGATCGCGCCTTCGACGTTCGTCGCGGACTCGGCGCGGGCGTCCGGACCGGAGATCGCGACAGTGCGTGAATTCGGGAAACCGTAGGACAGCCCTGATCCGCTGAGAATTTGCGCCAGCGCCTGTTCGGGCGTAGCGGAGCCGTTCATCCCTGGCGATCGCTTGCCGGCGGTAATTTCGGCGGGATAAGTGACTTGCAGCCCCGATTGACGGCCAAATGACGCAAGCGCTTGTGAGAGTGGGCCGGCGGGGATCGAGAAGGTTCGCTGCGTGGTCTGAGCATAAGCAGCGCCGTCGACTGCGATCAGAATCGTTCCAATCGATGCGGAAGCCATCAGCGTTGCTGCGAGCATGCCGCGTCCGCGATGCTGCCCACCCTTGCCGTTACTCCGCGCCATTCTGAGCACTCCACTCGCATTGCCGTCGAGGGGCGCTCTGTCTCGTCTTGGAGGCGACCCCTGTCTGGTTAAACGAGCAGGGTTCCGAAATTTTCTCTCCTTTCTCCTTGCCTCAGATTGGCGAGATGACGGTTAGAAAAGGCGAGATCTGGCGCACGGTTCCGCCGAACGGATGCACGACGGCTTCAAGCGCCGCCATCGGTCGCGCGAGATCATAGACACCGCTCACGCGGCGCGATCCGAGGGTCGGATCGAGCGTGATGAGCCGTCCGCGCTGCCAGCGGGCGATCCTGGCAAGCACCGCAGAGACGGCCTCGCTTTCTGCAACAATCATTCCCTCACGCCACGCACCGACCTGAGCCGGGTCTCGTGACCCGCGGTTGATGGCGTGTGTACCTTCCCGGACGCTGAGCCATTGGCCGGCTTCGAGCGTTTCCCCAACGGGGCGATGAGTATCCGACGCGCGGATGTCCATCTGGCCCTGATTGACTGATACCGTTGTGTATCCGCCGTCATTGCTGACGTCGAAGCTCCCGCCCGAAGCGGTTGCAACGACGCTGTCTGTCGCCACCTGGAACAGCCGCCGGCCATCACTAACGACGTCGAAATAGGACATCCCCGACAGCAGGCCGATGCGTCGGACGGAATCCGAATAGGCGAGGGCGATTGCGCTCTCCGGCCCCATCGTTGCCACGCTGCTGTCGGGCAGTCGAACCGAGCGGATTTCCGCGGTACGGGTGATGTGGTCGGCCCGCGCGGCCAACAGCAGCGGCGGGATCACGAACTGTCCCGCTGCCAGCGCACCGATCCCAATCCCCGCACCGATCACGAGATTGCGTCGCGTGAGACCAAGCTTCGCCCGCTGCTCGACTGCCCGCCGGTCCTTGAGGACCTTGCCGGCCATGCCGTGGATTTCCGCGGCTTCGGCCCAGGCCGTTTCATGGTCGGGGCTTCTGGCGCGCCATTGCTGCACCATTTCGATGGTGATCGGATTACCGGGATCGTTCTGGAGCCGAATGACAAGCGTCATCGCCTCCTCGAACAGCAAATCCTCATCCGGCGGCGTCTGGGCCATTCAATCCCTTCCAGCGACGAGCCGATGATACCGACCCGAATACTGTGTCCCGAATCCGAAGTTCGCTTTTGGATTTGACATTCGCTTTGGGAGTCTGCGGTCAACGGGGTAGCGAATGTCAAATCCACTCCACTAGTGGCTTCGATTCAGACGTTCGCCAGCGACATAGCCGCCAGGCATCGCGAACGTCTGAACCGTCACACTAGATAACGAACTGGCCGCGCGGATTTTTACTGGTCTATCCCGAGAACTTCAAAGGCCGTGCAGGCGGCTTCGGATCGACCGATAGGCGTCACGGATGAGTGCCCATGTCCGGGTGGTGGACAGCCCAACCTCCCGCGCCACCTCGTTGATGGTCAGATTATCAAGCCGGTGCAGCTCGAAGGCTCGGCGCGTCCGGTCCGGCAGCTCATTGATCGCGGTGAGCGTTATCGCCAGCCGTTGCTTGTTATAGACGAGGATTTCGGGAGACGGAGATGGGTCGGCGACCCGCGCCAAATCCTCATCGCTCAGCGTGACACGCGGCATCAGCCGTTCGCGTCGTTGATAGTCAATGCTCAGGTTGCGCGATATTTGATAAAGATAAGCCTTTGGATTGTCGTGAGCGGAGGCGATCTTCGGCCCCGCTGCCAGCAAGCGAACGAAAGTGTCTTGCGCAATATCGGCGGCGGTCTCCGCGTTATGACCCCGGCGGCGCAGGAATCGGTCGATGTCCCGGGCATGTTTGAGGAAGAGGCTCCGAAGATCCCACATCAACGGACCCTCGAAGTCGCATCGTCCAAATCAGCCTCGCTGGCGCCGTTCCCGCGCACGTTTTGTGCAGTTGCTTCGTTCCTATGCTCGCGCGGAAAACAATTCATAGATGACACAGGTCAACGCAACGCAAACACGTATGACGTCAGCATGCGGCCATCGGCCGAGGGCCAGCCGCGTTTTCATTCATAGGGCCATCAAAATTCGCCCGCAATGGCAATGATTTAGATTGTCTCCAAAGATGCAGCGCGTATCCCGGCGCCGGGATGAGCGGTCTAGTGGAGTGGATTTGGCATTCGCTACCCCGTTGACCGCAGACTCCCAAAGCGAATGTCAAATCAAAAACTCCACTAGTGTGGCGGTTCAGAAGTCCGCATCATTCTTGCGGCGAGTCCGAAATGCGGACTTCTGAACCAAAGCCACACTCGATTCAAAGAGTTGCTAGTGTCCTTCGATTCCGAAGTTCGTATAAGAGGCCGCCGCGAAATGGTACGAACTTCGGAATCGGGACACTAGCAGCTTATATTTGCTAGTGGTCCTTTGATTCTAACATTCGCAAAGTCGCCCGCTGAGAAGGGTTGCGAATGTTAGAATCGGACCACTAGATCGAGAAAATCTCGCTCTTCACCGCCGCCGAATCCTTCTTCAGATCGATGGCAACGCGGGCGCAGCCGCACCGCCGAGAATTGATCTGCGGGTCAATGCATTCGTTGTCATGGCGACTGCACCCCCAGACGCGTTTGAATGTGTTGTGAAATGCAACAGTTTCTTGAACTGATACGTTAGTGCGACGCCGATCGGCGCGCCATCAGGAGCCGGGTGCGACAAGGCGCGCGCAGCGATCCACACACGGAGGCGTCAAGTCATGCGTTACGAGCTCTTTTACTGGCCGGAAATTCAGGGACGCGGTGAATATGTGCGCCTCGCGCTCGAGGAGGCGGGCGCCTCCTACGTCGATGTCGCGCGCCGCCGCGGCGGCGAGGATCGGTTGATGGCGATTCTCGGGAGCGAGCGCGAAAAATATCCGCCCTATGCGCCGCCGTTTCTCAAGGCTGGCCGGCTGATGATCGCGCAGACCGCGAACATCCTCCAGTATCTCGGTCCGCGGCACGGCCTGGCGCCCAAGAACGAGCAGGGCCGCCTGTGGGTCCACCAGCTTCAGCTCACGATCGCCGATTTTGTCGAGGAGGTGCATCAAACCCACCACCCGATCGCTTCGGCGCTCTATTACGAGCAGCAGCGCAAGGAGGCGAAGGGCTACAGCCGCGAGTTCTGGAAGCGGCGGCCGCAAAAATATCTCGGCTACTTTGAGCGGGTGCTTGATCGCAGCGGCGGACCCTGGCTGCTCGGCCGCCGGATCAGCTATACCGACCTGTCTTTGTTCCAGGTGGTGGAAGGCATACGCTATGCCTTCCCCAAGGCGATGCGGCGCCTTGAGCGGACGATTCCTGGCGTCGTCGCCTTGCGCGACGCGGTGGCCGAACGCCCACGGATCGCGGCCTATCTGGCGTCGCCGCGGCGCATCCCGTTCAATGAATACGGCATTTTCCGTTACTACAAGGAACTCGATGCCTGAAAGGCGGGGACTCGGATCGTGGAATACGGATGCGCGAATTGGACCTGCGATACGATTCCGCGCGGTGATGCCAAGTCTGCCGTGCAACCAGGACTCACGTTCAAGGAAGGGGAGGCGCGTTGCGTCCGGTCACCTGGCGCGGCACGCCGCGCATTTGCAGCCGTCCTTGAAGAACAGCTCCACGTACTCGCGGCCGTAGTCGTAGGTGATCTCCTCGCCCAGGTGAATGCGCCGGATCGCCTTGAGGAAGATCTTGCCGCGGATCAGCACGGATTCCGCATTCGGCTGGCAGGCATGATTGACGTAGCGCCCCATGTTGTCGCGGCCGGCGCCATCGATCGTCCAGCGGCGATTGATCTCGAACATGTATTTGCTGCGGCCGGCGCGCTCGCGCGCATGCGCCTCGGCAGTGGGAATGCGCGGGCCGGAATATTCGACGATCAGCGCATGCTTCCTGATCGGCATGGTCGCGAACAGGCCAAGCCCGGTGTGGGAGCGGCCGACGCGATAGGGTTTGGCGTCCATGGTCGATTAGTTACCGCGCTTGCGCGACTCCCGCCACAACAGGAACAGGCCGGAGCCGGCGACGATCGCGGCGCCGATCAAGAGGCTCACGGTGGGCACGTCGCCCCAGATCGCGAAGCCGAGCAACATCGCCCAGATCAGCGAGAAATACTGGAACGGCGTCACCGCCGAGGTCGGCGCGAGGTGAAGTGCGCGCGTCCAGCCATATTGCGCGAGGCCATTGCCGACGCCGTTCAGGATCAGCCAGCCGGTATCGGCCCACGTCGGGAGCACGAAGGCGAACGGGAGTGCCAGCGAGAACGCCGCCGACATGATCAGCATCTGGTAGAGCGTCAGCGTCTCGGTCGATTCGGTCGACGTCAGGTCGCGTACGCCGGCGGTCACCGTGCCGTACAGGACCGCATTCGCCAACGCGAACAGCGCGCCGATCGTGAAGGTCTCGGTGCCCGGGCTCGTTACGATCATGACCCCGATAAAGCCGACGAGGATCGCCGACCAGCGCGCGATGCCGACCGTTTCCCGGAAGAGGATGATCGAGGCGAGCGTCGCGAAGATCGGCGCCGAGAAATTGATCGCGACCGCGCTGGCGAGCGGCATCAGCGAGAATGCGATCATCAGAAAGGTCTGCGACGTGCTTTGTGACACCCCGCGCAGCAGGTGACCTTTGAGGCGCTTGGTGCGAAACACCGCGAGACCGGTGCGCGGCAGGATGATGATCGCGAGGCCAATCAATGGGACAAGTACGCGCGAGAATAGAACCTCGCCGATCGGATAGGTCTCGATCAGCCATTTCGACAGTGCGCTGGTGCAGGTGAAAACGAACGTCGACCCGAGCATCAGGGCGATCGCCCGCGGCACGTTTTCGTGACGGACCGCGCGCGCGGGCTCAGGCGGCACCATGCCGTTGACGCTCGGTTCGACACTCAAGGAAGGCATTCTCCGGGAACGACGCGCGCGCCAATAGAGGGGCCACGCGGGCGCGGGGCAACTGCCAAATCCGCATACCCCCGGGCGGGGTGAGGCATGGCGGCTGCGACCGGCTTGCCGGATGGCGGCCGGCCCTCCATGTTGCAGGGACGCGCGTTCACACGAGCAACGCGGAGAGGATCATGGCGGTGCAGTCCTTGACAACGCGTTGGCCCGAACTGCCCTATGCGGCCTGGAAGGACACCTGCCAGACGCTGCACCTGTGGACGCAGATCGTCGGCAAGATCCGCCTTGCGCGCACGCCCTGGCTCAATCATTCCTGGCACGTGACGCTCTATGTCACCGCGCGCGGATTGACAACATCGCCGATCCCCGACGGCGCGCGTACCTTCGAGATCGCGTTCGACTTCATCGACCATGTGCTGTGGCTGCGCACCAGCGACGGTCACTTTCGGCAGGTCGTGCTCAAGCCGGTGACCGTCGCCGAGTTTTATGGCGAGGTGCTGCACGCCCTGTCTGAGCTTGGCATCGCCGTGCGCATCAACGGCAAGCCGAACGAAATCCCCGGCGCGATCCCGTTCGCCGACGATCGCGTGCACGCCTCCTACGACCGCGATTACGCGAACCGGTTCTGGCGCGTGCTCAGCGCGTCGAACGATGTGTTCACGCAATTCCGCACCGGCTTCCTTGGCAAGGCGAGCCCGGTACATTTCTTCTGGGGCAGCTTCGATCTCGCGGTGACGCGCTTCTCCGGACGCAGTGCGCCGCGCCATCCCGGCGGCGTGCCGAACCTCCCCGATGACGTGGCGCAGGAAGCCTATTCGCACGAGGTGTCGAGCGCGGGGTTCTGGCCGGGCGGCGGCGCAATCGATGACCCGGCGTATTACTCCTACGCATATCCGGCACCGGAAGGCTTCGCCGCGGCGCCCGTGCGGCCGGCGCAGGCATTCTTCTCGAAAGAGCTGGGCGAATTCGTCCTGCCGTATGACGTGGTGCGCACCGAAGCCGATCCGCACGCCACGTTGATGGACTTCCTGCAGTCGACCTACGATGCCGCCGCCGATCTCGGGAAATGGGACCGCGCCGCGCTCGAATGCGCGGTCGGCGAGGCGAGGGTCGTGCGGCGATTTTAGCACGCCTAGAGAATTTCTATTTGGCTTGGCTCTCTCCGCCGCTCATTCCCGCGCTAGCGGGAATCCAGGATCTTCTTTGTGGCTCCTGGGTCCCCGCTTTCGCGGGGACGAGCGGGAAAGAGCGAGTGCATTCAACTGGTAAGTACTCAGCCGCGCCGCCTCGATCCCCGACATGGACCATTGTGCCGCTTGGATACGCGCGCGGCCCGGCGCATGCAGTCATTGCCGTAGGTCTTGCCGTCGGATCCGCACACCGGACGGTATTCGCGCGTGCATACCGCGGCGGCAGTCGCCGCGTTCTGCGCCAGCAGGAGAAGGCCGATTGTCGCAAGGATCAGCGCAAGGATGCGGCGAATGCGATGACGCCTCATTTGACGCTCCTTTTCTCAGGTGGGGCAACTCTCCGCGGGCCAATCGTACGGCCTCGGCCCACCGATTCAATGGACATCCGGTCGGACAACGATACATTCGGCATACGACATGTTCCGCAAAGGAGCAGTCTCAAGACAGGGAGGAAGTCCGGATGCTTGTCCGCTCAATGCTGGCGGCGCTGCTCGGCGTGAGCGTGCTCTGCGGCGCCGCGCAGGCGCAGGATAGTGGCAAAGACTATCCCAACAAGCCGATCCGCATCGTCGTCGGCTTCGCCGCCGGCGGCATCGCCGATCTCGGCGCGCGGCTGCTCGCCGACCACGTCACACGCGAGACCGGCCAGCCGGTCGTGGTCGAGAACCGCACTGCCGCGGCCGGCACGGTCGCGACGCTTGCGGTCGCCAAGGCGCCGGCGGATGGGTACACGCTCGGCCTCGTGCTCTCCGGCCAGCTCGTCATCAATCCGTTCGTGCAGAAGCAGATGCCGCTCGATGTGCTCAAGGAGCTCGTCCCGGTCGCCGCGATTGGCGAGGCGCCGCAGATGATCGCGATCAATGCGGAGGTGCCGGCGAAGACGCTGAAGGAGTTCGTCGCGCTTGCCAAGGCGAAGCCCGGCTCGTTGAACTATGGCTCCGCCGGCCATGGCTCGCTGCCGCATCTCTCGGCCGCCGAATTCGTGCGCCAGGCCGGCATCACCATGGTGCACGTCCCCTATAAGGGCAACGCGCCGGCGACCGCCGACCTGATCGCCGGTCGCATCCAGTTGTTGTCGAGCTCGATCGGCGGTCTCAGGCCCGGTCTGGACGCCGGCAAGACCCGGCTCCTCCTGGTTGCAGCTAAGAACCGGCTGCCCTACATCCCGGACGTGCCGACCTCGGCCGAGGCCGGCATTCCCGATTACCTGATGACGGTGTGGCTCGGCGTCGTTGCGCCGACCGGGACGCCGCAGCCGATCGTCGACCGCATCCATGCGCTGGTGCAGGGCCTGCTCAAGGACCCGGTCATGGTCAAACGCATGGCAGCGGCCGCGATCGATGTGATGCCGATGAGCCAGCGCGACTTCGCCGTCTTCGTGAAAGACGAATATTCGCGCTGGCGGAAGATCGTCAAAGATGTGGGCGTCGAGCCGCAGTAGGCGCGGCAATTGAGGATTCCCGTCTTGATCCGTCATCCTGAGGTGCGAGGCCGAAGGCCGAGCCTCGAAGGATGGCGGCCCGTATGTCGCGGCGAGTCGGGGACCGTGCATCCTTCGAGGCTCGCCGCCATAGCGCGTAGCGCGCTTTGGCGGCTCGCACCTCAGGATGACGGATCACCAGTTGGGATGCGGTAGCTCTTACTTCGCCCGCAGCGCCGCCGCCGTTCGTTGCACGATCTCTTTCGGAGTCGCCGCGATCTTCTTCGCGAGATCCTCCAGATATTCGCCTGGCGCCGGATCGAACTCCGATTGCGACTTCTTGATCTCGGCGAGAAACTCCGGATCGCGCGTGGTCTGCTGGAACGCCTCGCGCAACGCCTTCAGCCGGTCGGCGGGGATGCCGGGCGTGCCAATGAGTGAGCGGCTCACCTCCGCCGCGCTCGTATAGAACGCGAGTGCGGCCTTCGCTTCCGGCGTCGTGCCCATCTCCACCAGCGTGGGCACGTCAGGCAATTGCTTGCTGCGCGTCATCACCGCCTGGATCAGGACGTTGATCTTCTTGGTCGTGAGCCAGTCCTTCTTGGTCCGCACGATCGAATTCCACGAGTTCTCCAGCGCATCGACCTCGCGGCGTTCCATCGCCAGCATGATCTCCGACGTGCCGCCGAAGCCCGACACGACCCGAAACTTGGTGCCCGCGAAGGCATTCAACAGCCGCGGATAGCCTTCGGTCGGTGAGGTCGGACCGGTGCCGCCCGCGATCATCTCATGCTTGCGGGCTTCGTAGATGGTCTTTGCCGGCGCCTCATGCCAGCCGATCATCGTCTCCAGCACGGCGGTCATGCGGCCGACATAGCTGAACTCGACGGCGTTGTATTTCACGCTCGGCGTGCCGAGCGGCGCTTCGAGCATCACGGTCTGCGTCACCACGCCGAGGTGCGTACCGTCCTTCGGCGCGACGTTGTAGAGATAGTTGGCGGCGCGCAGGCTTCCGGCGCCGGGCATGTTCTGCACGACGACGGTCGGATTGCCCGGGATGTATTTGCCCATGTGGCGGGCGAACACGCGCGCATAATAGTCGTAGCTGCCGCCCGGCGAGTATCCGACCGAGATGCTGATGGTCTTGCCGGTGTAGAACTCGGCGACGGACTGCGCGCGGGCGGACGGGGCGAGGCCGGAGGTGATCGCGAGGGCCGCCGACACAAAAATCGCCGCGGAAAGCGCGGTCCGCGAGCGGCGTCGAAGGGTGTCCATGATGCCTGTCGTTCCTTGTTGTTGATCGGCGAAAGCGATATCGCGAAATCGATATCGCCGCCGATGGGTGACAATGTCTCAGGCGTGACCACCCCCGACGCGCCGGCCCGGCACAGGCGGCGCGTTCGGTGGCCGCACTATAAGGACTTCGCGCTGCTGGGCAATTCGATCAATCGGTACTTCGCGATTGCGCAGCAACTGCCCGAAAATCCTCGCTTTTGTGATCCCCAGCACATCCCCTTCGGCGGCCGCACGGCAGTCTTCCCCCAATTCGGCAACTGGTGCCGACGCAAGAGGGAAGACCTGTCATGCCGCACCTCGTGCAACCACGTCTTGCGTGCCCACACGTTGCGCGTTCCTACGGGCGCAACCTTCTGACCGCCCTGGCGCTGGCGCTGCCGCTGGCCGTCGTGTCCGCGCACGGACGCGCGGCAGATGGCCCTCCGCTCACAGTCCTCTCAACCGCGACCGTCGGCACCTGGGAGATCTTCGCCGTCCGTGACAGCGGCGGCACCGAAGCCTGCATCGCCCGCCGGCCGCTCGGCTCCGCCACATCCGGCCAGCCGCAAGCGATGCTGTTCTTGCGTACCAAGAGCTCCCGCGCCTTGCGCATCATTGCCAATGATTGGGCGCTTCCGGCGGGCACTGTGATCCCGGTCACGATCACCGCTGGTGAGCGCGTGCGCGGCATGTCGAACGCGACGCTGACGTCGCCGCACACCCTCGACGTCGATCTCGGCGACATGCTGACCACGTTGCAGCGCATCGGCGAAGCGCCAACGATTGAGATCCGGCTGCCCGGCCGCACTCTAACGCTGCCGCTGGACGGCATGTCCGACATGCGAAGTGCGCTCGTCACCTGCATCAGCAATCAATTGGGAGCCCAGTATGCCGGCATTGTGGAAGAACCCGCTGTCGCCCCGCCAGACGCCGACGTGGTGGAGGAGCGCACGGTCATCACCGCGCGCATCGGCGCGGAGGACTATCGGCTCGAAACGATCCTGGTGCGACCAGCCGGCGTCGTCGGTCGGCTGCCTGTTGCGCTGTTTGCGCACGGCCAGCCGCGCGCGGACCGGATGGCCGGCTTCTCGGCCGCTCATCTCCTGCCGCAGGCCCGCGACCTGGCTCATCGCGGCTATCTTGCCGCGGTGGTGATGCGGCGCGGCTTCGGGCAATCGGACGGAATTCCCGGGCTTCCGGGTGGCGCGCGGTTCGACACCTGCGAGAGCATCGCCGAGACTGTGTTCGGAGCCTCCGCCGACGAACTTGCGGCGGCGCTCGCGGTGGTCGCCGCACGTCCCGATGCCGACGCCAGTCGCACCATCGTCATTGGCAATTCTGCCGGCGGTCCGGCAGCACTCGCGCTGGCGGCACGCGGGTATCCCGGCGTGCGCGCGGTGATTGCTGTGTCAGGCGGCGTTCGCTGTTCGGCCAACGACCCGAATCAAAGTGTCCTGCGCACGGCGGATGACTGGCTGGCGCCGCTGTTCGAGTCGCTCGGCGCCCGCGCTGCGGTTCCGTCGCTATGGGTCTATGCGGCCAACGATAGCTTCTTCAGCGGGTCGATGGCGCGCGCCATACACGCGGCCTACGCCGGCGCGGCAAGAGCCGCGGGAGGAGGTCAGACCCGTTTCGTGATGCTGCCACCGATCGGCGACGACGGACATGACATGTTCGCGACTTGGACCGGACGCGACCGCTGGCTCACCGCGCTTGACGAATTCCTGCATCGCCACGGTTTGCCAACCTGGAGCCCGGCCATGGTCGAAGCCGTGATGCGGCAGGGCGGCATTGCGCCCGAATATCGGCGTGACGTGGTGGGGTTTCTGTCGTCGATCGTTCCACGGGTGCTGGTGGTCGATCCTGCGACGGGGAAGCCGTACCGCGGCTCGGTCCCGTTTGGCCTGCCGGCTGCGCGCTTCCTCGCCGCGCGGTCGTGTCAAAGCGGGGGCGGCACTGACTGCGTGACGGTCATGGAGAATTTCCGGCCGCTGCCGGCGACGACGGAGGCGCGGGGCGGCAGGCTGCCGACGCCGTAGGCGCAAGATTGCGGGCGCTTTTGTAGCGTGGGTTGAGCGAAGCAAAACCTTGAGCACAATCATGCAGTGGCGATTCCGCTTCGCTTAACCATTCCACGTCGCAGTATGGATGGACACAGGGGCAGGCCGTTGCGCGCCTTTGCGACGTGGGAGGAGAATAAGGCCCGTGTCAAAGGAGGCCTGCCATGTCCATCGCTCAAGCTCATCAAGCTTCGCTGGCGCCGGGCGCCGAACTTGTCCATTCGCCCGCCCGCAACTGGTGGCTCGAAGTCTTGCGCGGCCTTGCCGCCATCGCGTTCGGCGTGCTCGCGTTCATTTGGCCGGGCATCACGCTGTTGACGTTGGTGTTGTTCTACGGCGCGTTCGTGCTGGTCGACGGCGTGCTGTCGCTTGTCGCCGCCGTCAGGCGCGGCCATCCGGCGCCGCGCTGGTGGCTCGTGCTCATGGGCGTCGCCGGTATCGGCGCAGGGGCGCTGACGTTCGTGTGGCCGGGCATCACCGCGCTCGTGCTGCTCATCTTCATCGCGGTGTGGGCGATCATCCTCGGCGTTCTGGAAATCTACAGCGCGATCAAGCTGCGCAACGAGGTCCAAGGCACCTGGCTATTGATCCTCAACGGCGCCATCTCAGTCCTGTTCGGCCTCGTGCTGCTGTGGCGGCCGGACGTCGGTGCCCTCGCGGTGGTGTGGATCATCGGCGTCTACGCGATCATGCTCGGCGTCATCTACGTGATGTTTGGGTTGAAGCTGCGCACGTCCCAGGCGGCATAAATAGCGTCAACGGCGCCGCCGTTGCCGCGCCAGGTATGCGTCACGATTTGCTGCGATCGATTTCGTTTCGCTTAACCATCCCGTTCGCACGAAACAAATACGCTGTGGAAGGGCGCTTGCGCCGAGTTCCCTCGCGGGTGGAGAATGGGGTTGGTATCCCGATTCCGAAGTTCGCTTGATTGGCCGCACGTGCGTTAGCGAAGTTCGGGCCACGAGCCGTTCATCGGTTGCCAGTGTGGCTTGGGCCGCAAAGTAAGGCGAACGTCTGAACCGCCACACTAGCCGACCCATGTGATGCGTCGACATCAACCAAGGAGGCTGCCATGTCCTCAGTCCAAGCTCCGCAAGCTCCCGGGGGGCACGGTTCGCTGGCGCCGGGCGCCGAGCTTCTCCATTCGCTGGCCCGCAACTGGTGGCTCGAAGTCCTGCGCGGGGTCGCCGCAATCATCTTCGGCGTGCTGGCGTTCGCCTGGCCGGGCATTACGCTGCTGACGCTCGTTCTGTTCTACGGCGCATTCGCGCTGATCGACGGCGTGCTGGCGATCGTTGCCGCCATCAAGGGCGGCAATCCGATGCCGCGCTGGTGGCTTGCGCTCGTGGGCGTCGCCGGCATCGTCGCCGGCCTGTTGACGTTCGTGTGGCCCGGCATCACCGCATTCGTCTTGCTCATCTTCATCGCGGTGTGGGCGATCATCCTCGGCGCCATGGAAATCTACGGCGCGTTCAAGCTGCGCAAGGAGATCGAGGGCGAGTGGCTGTTGGTCCTCAACGGCATCATCTCGGTGTTGTTCGGTCTTGCGCTGTTGTGGCGGCCGGGCGTCGGCGCCCTCGCGGTGGTGTGGATCATCGGCTTCTATGCGGTCGTGCTCGGCATCATCTACGTGATGTTCGGGCTCAAGCTGCGGAAGCACCAGCCGGACGCGGGGACAGTCGCACATGCGGCGTGAGCGACGTCGCAGGACCCGCAGGGCGCAATAGCGAAGCGTATTGCGCCGATCAACGCGCGAGTGGCGGAATACGCCACGCTATTCCGCCCTGCGACTGCGGCTGTCATGCCTGAGTATGTCTGGCAACACGATCTAAAAGGCGAACGCCACCGGCTGCGGCTGATGTCGGACCTGCTCGACCCGTCGAGCCGGTTTCATCTGCTGCGGACGGGCGTTACGACGGGTTGGCGTTGCTTGGAGATTGGCGCCGGCAACGGTTCGCTGTCACAGTGGCTCGCGCAGCGCGTCGGACCCGCCGGGCATGTCATTGCCACCGACATCCGTACCGATCTGATGGAAGGGATTGCAGGCGGCAATTTGGACGTTCGTCAATTCGACGTCGTGCATGACGAACGGCCTGGGGCGCCGTATGACCTCATTGCGATTCGCGCGCTTCTGCACCATCTTCCCGAACGCCGTGCGGTTGTGACCAAGATGGCGCGCTGGCTTAAGCCGGGCGGTTGGCTTTTCATTCAAGAACCCGACTTTTATCCAACCTGGACCGTCGAACCACCGTCCCAAAAACATCTTTGGGAGACATTCATTCAATGGGCGGCGACCCATCACATTGATTTTTACGTCGGGCGCAAAATTCCCGCGTGGCTGCAGACGGAAGGCTTGCTCGATATCAGCTCCGAAGGTCATGCCATTCTCTACAACGGCGGCTCGGCGTTCGCGCAGTGGTGGGATTGCGGCATCCGCGAAGTCGCAGACAAGCTGCAAAGCGAAGGCGGCGTGTCACAAGCAACACTCGACGAGTTGTTTACACTTTACCGCGACCCGACCTATTGGACGACAACGATTGCGTTTACGGTAACAATTGCGCATTCCCCAACGTGATTGGGTTGCAAGGCCAATCATCGCCGCGTCTCGGTACACGTCTCATCCATGAGCTGACGTGGCTCGGCCGCGGCAAGGCGCTCTCTTTAGCGAGAGATTTGTTGATTACTGGAGTGAAGACTCGTTATCTCCGCGTGTACTCACAAATGCGCAAATTGCGTCCGCATCCGGGGCAAAGCGGACAAGGTTTACTCCGGTTGAGTCTTTCCGCTTCGGGGTTCCTTAGCGGACGTTCGATGATTTCAACGCTGATGTCCGCACCCCTCTACTCCGGCGGGCGGAAATCGACCTGCCTTTGCACAGCCTGGTCCACATCCTCCGGAGTCATGAGGACCGTGACCCGAGACTTCACCATGCCGCTGGCCTGGGCGACGATGGCGGTGGCAGCCATGTCGATGTTGCTCGGCAGGTCGAGAATAATAACGAAGTCATCGCTGCCAAAGGCGTAATAGAACGCTTCGAGTTTGCCGCCCATCTCCTTGGCGAGTTGTTCCACCATCGCTCGTCGTTTCGAGCCGCCCTCCTTTAGCAGGCCCTTCAGACCCTGATCCGTGTAAGAACCCTGCACGAGATACTTCGGCATAGCGTCTCCTCTTCAAGCTCGCGGGGACGGGAGATTGTAGGCTCCCAATTGGATCGCAGAACAGGGGATGTCCGCAAGTGGCCCTTCTCGGACCTCCCGCTATGTCTGCTTTTTGCGCCACTATTTTGGGGGCAAGCGGACATCAAGCGCGGTTAATCAAGGCGGCATGCATCACACCCGTCGCGTCGGTGATGCGGGCTCGGCACGACACACGATTCATGTGGATACGGGTTGTCCCGATGCCATCGCGCTTTCCCCGTTCGTTGCCGTGACTCTGTCGACAGGTTGCCAACAGCGCATCCGTGCATAGCTGCCTCCGTCGTTTGACAGGCGCCTGCTTAAGACTATCGTCCTGCCGTCCCGTCCGCCGAGGGTGCTCTTCGCGAGGCATTGCCAAGGGCAGGGCGGGGTGCGGCGTCCTGCGCGTTGCCTTGCAAGCAACCCCGGGAGGCTCCGGGTACTGCTCTGACCACTAAGAGCGGACGCGAAGGGTCTTCGCGTGAGTGTCGAGGCCGCAAGGCGTCGTGCTTAGCCAGGCCCGGAAGCCAAAAGTCGCCGCGTGTGGAGCGCCGAGAGGCGAGCATCCTGATCGCAAAGGATGCAGGGCGCCTCGCAAGCGCCTGCGGACTGGTTGCCACTGGTCCGCAAACGGGTGTCTCGCAAGCACCCCAGCGCCTGTCGGCGCTCCGCTCCCTCGCTTGCGAGGGGAGAACTGGCAAAGCTCGGGGGCAAATTTGCTTCGCGAGAACGATAGGCATGGATGGACGAATAGCGGCGCTGCTTTGAGCAAGCTCGCAGATACGAGCGGATGTAGCCCATTCTACTAACTAACCCCAAACTTTGGCTGATGCTGCATCGAAGAAGTCGATTTTCAAGGGAGGGAACATCTGCGGTCGAAATCGGGCCAATTGTTCAACTCGGCGACGGATTCTCTTATTCTCGGCGCGATCAGGATCGCCATGTAGGCTAACAAATACGTGCACAATCTTTCCTGTCCCGATGAGGTCGAGGACATGCGCGTCGTTGGGCCCGAAAGAGTGGCCGTAAACAAACAAAGATGTGCCTCCCTTCGAACCTTGGCAAATTCCCGCAAAACTCTTGAAGTTGTGATGTAGGTAGGCGCTATGTTGGATTTTGGTGAGTTTGCTTCTGCTGTCACCTTCAGCCACGAAGACCGGAAAGAGATTATGTTGGAGCGCCTCACTCGCTTGATCGACCAATGCCTTTCCGGTGTTCACCCAGGTATACTTTTGTAGCTGGTGTCCGGCGTCGAATAAATGCAATGCCCCATGAAGGTAATGAATGTTTTGGCCCCGCGCTGCCCCTTCGCCTTGCCATTCAACGTATGGGGCGTCGAAATCTGTTTGATCCTTCCGGAAGCCGTCGTCATGACGCAGTGCAATTCTGCTTTTTGGGTCTTCTTCTTCGTGCATCAAAGCCCAATAGAGAAGCAAGTCATAATTCATCGTGTAGATCTTGCCATCTGCCTGCTCCGAAACGAAGTGTGAGAGAAAGGTTCGGCAGGAAAAATACCGCTCGTCGGCTATTTCATTCAGGCGCGGTGGGTGACGTCCAGCAACCGCGCGAATTAGATCGGTTTTTAGTTTCTCAGAATCTACACGTAGGGTGTTTTCGAGGTCGGCATCCTGAGGTCTATAGAGTCCAGCGACAATTGCGGCATGTTGAAGCGAACGAACCACCATTTCAAAGTCTTGGGTGTCCAGGGCCTCAAAAAGGGCTGCGAGTTCCGTGGACATTGACTTCTTAGCTTCCTCAAACAACGACGCGTAGGCAAAGATGTCCGGCTTGCAGGCAATACTGAAACCGTTGCCGAGCAGGAGGTGCCTTTTGCCGTATCGCTCTGACAGCTTCAGGGCTTCATCAAACGAAAGCAATTGAATCGCCATCGCATGCTCGTAAACCGTTCATTTCGCTGCTGAGAAAAGTCACCCATCTAGAAGGCTTCAAAAGAATGCGAATAAGCATTAATACAACAGCACGACCCGTTCTAACAGCAAGGTTTCCGGCCGCCCATGAACGCCCCCGCCCAGATCGTCCCGCCCTACCGCCACACCCCGCTGTTCCCGCTGGGGCCGGACAAGACCCCGTACCGCAAGCTCACGACCGAAGGCGTGCGGGTCGAGAAGGTCATGGGCCGCGATATGCTCGTGGTTGAGCGCGACGCGATCCGGACGCTGGCGGAGGCGGCTTTCACCGACATCAATCATCTCCTGCGGCCGGGGCACCTCAAGCAGCTCCGCGCGATCCTCGACGACGCGGAGGCGAGCGCGAACGACAAGTTCGTCGCCTTCGACTTCCTCAAGAATGCGAACATCGCGGCCGGCGGCGTGCTGCCGATGTGCCAGGACACCGGCACCGCAATCATCATGGGCAAGAAGGGTGGCGAGGTGTTCACCGCGGGCGATGATGAGGCGGCGCTCGCCGAGGGCGCGCGCGACGCCTACCTCAAGCGCAACCTCCGCTATTCGCAGCTCGCGCCGATTTCGATGTTCGAGGAGAAGAACACCGCCTCGAACATGCCGGCGCAGGTCGAGATCTATGCCGACAACGATCACGCCGACGAATACAAGTTCTTGTTCATGGCGAAGGGCGGCGGCTCCGCCAACAAATCGTTCCTCTATCAGGCGACGCCGTCGATCCTCACCCACGACCGCATGATCGCGTTCCTGAAGGAAAAGATTTTGACGCTCGGCACCGCCGCGTGCCCGCCGTATCATCTCGCGATCGTCATCGGCGGCACCTCGGCCGAGCTGACGATGAAGACGGTGAAGCTCGCCTCCGCGCGCTACTACGACGACCTGCCCACGAAGGGCTCGCCGGACGGCCACGCCTTCCGCGATCTCGAGATGGAGCAGGAGGTGCACAAGCTGACGCAGGCGCTCGGGGTCGGCGCGCAGTTCGGCGGCAAATATTTCTGCCACGACGTGCGCGTGATCAGGCTGCCGCGCCACGGCGCGTCGCTTCCCATTGGTCTTGGCGTGTCGTGCTCGGCCGACCGGCAGGCGCTCGGCAAGATCACCAAGGACGGTGTCTATCTCGAGCAGCTCGAAGCCAACCCGGCGCAGTATCTGCCGGACGTCGACCAGGAGCAGCTCGGCGGCGACGTGGTGAAGATCGATCTCACGCGGCCGATGCAGGAGATTCGTGCGACGCTCTCGCAATATCCGGTGAAGACCAGGCTCTCGCTTACCGGGCCGATGATCGTCGAGCGCGATCTTGCACATGCCAAGTTGCGCGAGCGGCTGGAGAAAGGCGAGGGGCTGCCCGACTATTTCAAGAATCATCCGGTGTACTATGCGGGGCCGGCGAAGACGCCGGATGGCTATGCGTC
Organism: Hyphomicrobiales bacterium; assembly: GCA_009377695.1. Lineage (GTDB taxonomy): Bacteria > Pseudomonadota > Alphaproteobacteria > Rhizobiales > Xanthobacteraceae > VAZQ01. Next base: position 19,570 of record WHTP01000038.1, read on the forward strand.
GGGCTCCTTCGGTCCCACCACGGCCGGGCGGATGGATTCGTTTGTGCACGACTTCCAGGCGGCCGGCGGCTCGATGGTGATGCTGGCGAAAGGCAATCGTTCGGCGGCCGTGCGCGAAGCCTGCCAGAAGCACGGCGGCTTCTATCTCGCCTCGATCGGCGGCGCGGCCGCGAACCTTGCCGAGCACTGCATCAAGAAGGTCGAGACGCTGGAATATCCCGAGCTCGGCATGGAAGCGATCTGGCGGATCGAGGTGGAGAATTTCCCGGCCTTTATCGTGGTCGACGACAAGGGCAATGACTTCTTCAAGGAATTGAATTTGGGCTAGCGGTGCCGCGTGTATGGCGGCGATTAATGTGCCCTCTCCCCTTGAGGGAGAGGGCTACGCAGACAGATCAACACATTCGAATTGGGTGAGGAGTATCTTTCGTCAGAAAAAGTCTTGCGAAGAAGACCCCTCACCCAATCCGCGCTTACGGATTCTTTCCTGAGCCCTCTCCCTCAAGGGGAGAGGGCACATTCACGCGCGCCGACTTTGCGGTGTTACTGCATCGGTGGCGGCTGCTGGGGCTTTTGCCCGCGCAGCGGACGCATGCTCATGCCCTTGCCGAACGCGCCGAGCGTGATCGCGCTCGCAAGGTATTGCGCGAGGCAGTTATAGCCGGCCTCGGTGCGCTCGAATTCGTCGGGGCCGAAGCCGTTGCCGGATTCCTGCGCCGCGGCGATGAACTGCATCGCCTCGTAGCGGCGGATGATCATCACGTGCTCTTTCGCCGCGATCTCGCGCAACAGCTTGCGCACGCGGTGATAATATTCGTCTTGCGCGACGCGGTCGACATATTGCAGGCCCGCGAGCACCACGTCGACATTGTGCTCCTTGAGCCAAGTGATGGTCGACTGCACGGTCTCGCCGAGCTCCTCGAGCGGAACGAAGGCGAGCGCATCGTCGGTGCCGACCTGCCAGATCACGAGGTCGGGGCTTGTCATCGCCACCTCGTTCTTGATCCGCAACGCGGAGTTGGCGGCAAGTTCGCCGGAAACGCCGCGGTTGATGATCACGACGTCGGCGCCTTTCACCACCTGTTGGAGGATGCGCTCGATGTGACGCGTATAGCCGCCATGACGGCGGCCGGCCGAATTACCGATCGCGAGGATACGCACGGTCCTGCGCTTCTGCAGCGCAGCGGCGACATTCGGCAGTGGCGTTGCCGTGACGATTTCGGTCGATCCGCTCTGGCATTCCGGCGAATAGGGGGCAGGCGTCGTCGCCGCGACCGGCGGCGTCGGCGGTGCGGGGGTTGCCGGCATCGCGCCCTCGCCGAACGCCGTGCCGGCGATCGATGACGCAATCAGGATGCCGGCGACGGTTGCGCCGATGGCCTTGATCTGACTTGCTCGCGCCATTCCGGAAGCCATGCGGCAAACGCCATGATTGAGATACCTACGATTACCACAAGCGTATCGACCACGATATCACCCCGGTAAACGAAGCGCGTGATCTGCCCGGCGAGACTCAGGATCGAACCGACGCAGAAGACGATCAGCGCGTTGCGTCCCAGCATCGAGCAGACGTTGACGAACCACGACACCCACCGCTTGATATAGGGGTAAGTCCCTGAAAATAAAGCGATCAGCGCCAGGAACTGGATCAGCCGCATCGGTGTCACGTAGGTCTTGTCGGCGATGAACAGGAGCCGCGGGTGTGGCGCCAGCGTCGGATCTGGCCACATCCGATTCCACACGATGTAGGCCGAGATCGCGACGATCGGCACCGACAGCCAGCGCAGCAGGACGATGTGGCGGCGCACAAAACCGCCGACGCCGTCCTCGCGCGCCAGAACGAAGCCGAGCACGAACACGAGCTGCCACGCCAGCGGATTGAAGAACCATTGCCCCTCGATCGGCCAGGTCGGCGCCGGGATCGGCACGATCAGCGTCGCAAGATAGAGCGCGATCGACAGTGGCAGTAGCCAGCTGGGCGCGTAACGATCAATGATCGCGAAGATCGGCGCCACGGTCATCAGCACCACATAAAGCGGCAGGATGTCGAAATAGCCGAGTTGGTGGGTGAGGGTGGCAAGCCCGATATGGGTCAGGATCGGATCGTAGAACACCGCCGCGGCGTTGTGCCATTCGAGCAGCAGCGGATTGTCGAGGAAGGTCGCGCTTGCGGCCAGCATGGCGATCGCGATCATCGTGATCATGATCTGCACCGCGTAAAGCTGCACCGCCCGTCCGCCGAGCCGCAACACGATATACCATTCGGATTGCGGTGGGCGGTTCGGAGAGCCGACCATGAGCCGCAGCGACCAGCCGGCGAGGAACACGAACAGATCGGCGGAATCCGACAGCGAATAGTTCGCGTGCGTGAAGCGCGCGTAGTAGATGCCCGGCACATGGTTGATGAAGATCGTGATGAGCGCGATCCCGCGCCAGAAATCGATCGCGTTGGCTTGGCGGGGCATCCATCGACTCCGGGCCGCGTTGACGTGGACCCTGTAGCGCGGGCAGCGCCGTCCGCCCGAGCCATCAGCTATGTCGCCACCCACGGCCGGGTCAAGCCATCCCGACATGGCGCGAGCATGGCCGATGACGTGTGGAACTGCTTGTAATATGCTGGCGATTATAAGGGGAAACAGGTCAAGGATGGTGATGACATGGCACTGATCAAGGCGAAGGATATGGCCTATGGGCGCCTGCGGTCGCCCGACCTCGATCTGATGGAGGAATTCCTCACGCGCTTCGGCATGACGCGGGCCGCGCGCATGCCGACTGCGCTCTACATGCGCGGCACCGATCCAGCCCACCACATCCACGTCACCGAAAAGGGCGATCCGAAATTCTTAGGCTTCGCCTACTACGCGGAGAGCGAGGACGATCTCAAGCGCGTTGCGACAGCACCAGGCGCCAGCGGGATCGAAACCATCGACGAGCCCGGCGGCGGCAAGCGTGTACGATTGACCGAACCGAATGGTTATCAGGTCGAGATCGTGCACGGCATCGCGACGCTGCCGGTGATCGCGTTGAAGCCGCGCCAGAAGCTGAACTCCGGCGAGGACCCGCTGGCGCGCGCCGGCGAGTTGATGCGACTGCCGAAGGGGCCGTCGCAAGTGAAGCGCATCGGCCATGGCGTGCTCAACACGCCGAAATTCCGCGAGACCGTGACCTGGTTCCGCGAGACGCTCGGCTTCATCTGCTCCGACGACGTCTACGCGGGCGACAAGTCGAACTTGATAGGCTCGTTCAACCGGCTCGACCGCGGCGACGACTATGTCGATCACCACGTTTTCTTCTGCCTGGTGCATGAGAAGACGGGGCTCAATCACATTTCGTTCGAAGTGCAGGACATCGACGACGTCGCGATGGGCCACAACTATCTCAAACAGTTCGGCACCTACGAGCACATGTGGGGGCTCGGGCGGCATCTCCTCGGCAGCCAGGTCTACGATTACTGGGCCGATCCCTGGGGGCGCGTGCACGAGCACTGGGCCGACAGCGACCGCCTCAACGTGAAGAACGGCTCGCATTTGTTGCCGGCCGAGGAGGCGCTGGTCTCGCAATGGGGCGAAGGGCCGCCGGAGAAATTCATCAATCGCGCGAGTCCCTGATCGCGGCATCGCGTCACATCGCACTTGATCCAATTCGCTGCCGTCGCGGTGCGCACACGTGGCAGTTGCGTTCATCGCCGGTCGACCCGTATCCGCGCAAACTGACAACTCACCGTTGTGAAAGTCGGCATCACTTCGCGCAAGCGAAGATCGCCGCGCGGGTCGATGTTGTCATCGCATCTGCGCTCTACTTTGGACACCATTGAAGCGACTCGGATATTGCATCGTCAGTTGTACGTGGCTTGGAGCACCGACTGGCTGATGAAGACAATCGATTTCAATTCCCCCAATCTGGCCTCGCGGGCCGAGCAGATGTCTCAGGACGAACTGGATCGGCTGCCGTTTGGCGTTATCCTGCTCGATCGCGAGAGTAGCGTCGTGTTTTATAGTAAGACCGAGGGCCGCCTGTCGGGCTATGCGCCACGCTCGCCGCTCGGCCAGAACTTCTACGACGTCGCGCCGAGCATGGACACGGACGCCTTTCGTGGCCGGATCACGAAGGCCATGGAAGAGAATGGCAAGGTCGACCTGGAGATCGGCTGGTATGGTGACTACACCGCCACTGACCGCGACTTGCGGATTCGCGTGCAGTCCTCCCGCAACGGCGGAGTCTGGATCTTCATCGATCGCGACGAGCCTCAGTAGCCGGCGCCGTCAATGGTTTGCCGCTATTGTCGCTGTCGCGATTGCGATGACGACCGTCGGCGCTTCGGGCGCATTCGCACAGCGGACCTATTCCACCCGTCCCGTCACGCTGATCGTTCCGTTCCCGCCTGGTGGGTCGACCGACGTGATCGCGCGGGTGGTGGCGGAGGCATTGCGCGGTGCGCTCGGGCAGCCGGTGGTCGTCGAGAACCGGAGCGTACGCGTCGCTGCCGTATGACGTGCTCACGGACCTGGCACCGGTGAGCAACGTCGCGGCGGTGCCGAACATCCTGACGGTTCATCCCTCGCTGATGGTGACCGACATCAAGGGTCTGGTCGCGCTCGCGCGCGCTCAGACGGGCAGGCTTGCCTACGCCTCGGCCGGCAACGGATCGGTCAGCCACCTCCTCGGCGAGCAGTTCAAGCTCGCGACCAAAACGGATCTCCTGCACGTGCCGTATCGCGGCGTCGGGCCTGCGCTCAACGATGCGGTCGCCGGACAGGTGCCGGTGATGTTCGACAACTTGCCGACGTCGTTGCCGATGGTGCAGGGCGGCAAGCTCCGCGCGCTGGCAGTATCGGGCGAGAAGCGCGCGGCGGCGCTGCCGCAGGTGCCGACCTTTGCCGAACAGGGACTCGGCGATCTCAACTGGGTGGCGTTCTTCGGCATCGTCGCCCCGGCGCGCACTCCCGACGCGATTGTCATCCGTCTGCACGACGCGATCGTGCAGGTCATGGCGACGGACGCAGTGCGCAAGCGCCTCGGCGCCAGGAGGCGATCATTGTCGCCAATTCGCCACAGCAGTTTGCGCCGAGATTCGCCGCGAGCTCGAGCGCATGCGCCGTGCAGTCGCGGCGGCGAAGATCAAGGTGAATTAATCCGTTGATGCTACGGCGTCGCGAGCGCGATGGCGCGGCCGGGCCTGCCGATGACGATCGGCTTATTGCTGCAGTCGAGGTCGCGCGCATGCTCGTCCGCGGCCTTGCGCATGAGCGCATTGGCGATGGCATTGGCGTGCATGTCGAGATAGCCAACGTGGCAGGCGGGATTGAGCCGCGTCAGGACCAGCATGGCGACCTCGGCGGGCTTGCCGCTCTTGTCGGGGTTTGATGCATCCGACAGGAACCAGCGCTGGATGGTTGCGAACGGCCGGCCCTTGGTCATCCGCCATTCGAGCGTGTCGTGGACGTTATTGAACGGCGCGAATTGGCGCTTCGCTGCCGGCTCGTTGGCGGCGGCCTCGAGATTGCGTGCGATCGAGACCGTCATGCGTAGGTCATCTTCGGTCACGCGCACGACATAGCCGCCGATGCCGTAGCAGAGCCGCACGGACCAGTCGCCTTCGCCATTCTTCGCGGCGTCGACCTTCTTGCAGTTGCGCGCAGCGGTCGAGGTGTAGAGGCTGGCGAAATCCTGCGCGAACCCCGTGCCCGGCGCCAGAGCAGCGAACGCAATGACGGCAATCATCCGGGCTATGGGTGGCATTCTGATCTCCGCTTACGCTAACGCGCTGACGCCCGCTTGCGCGATCTGCTCGTCTTCGTGCGAGGCGACGCCGGAGACGCCGATCGCGCCGACGCATTCGCCACGCACCATGATCGGCAAGCCGCCCTGGATCAGGATGCCGGCCGGGAAGTTAGCAAAAGCCGGACGTTCCTTGACTCGCTCCTCGAAGAACTTGCTCGGCCGCCTGGTGAGGGCGGAGGTGTGCGCCTTGCCCACCGCGACTTCGGCGGTGATCGCGGGCGCGCCGTCCATGCGGTCGAATGAGAGCAGGTAGCCGCCGTCATCGACGATCGCGATCGACACGTTCCACTTGTTTTTCTCCGCCTCGGCGCGGCAAGCGGCCATTGCCTTTTGCAAGTCGGACGAGGTGAGGCAGGGCTTGTCACGCATATGTCGCTCCCCGGTTCGATCCTGCAGACGGCGCTCGCCGACTGCCGATAAGTTGCTAGTGTCCGTCGATTCCGAAGTTCGTATAAGAGGGCGCTGCGAGATGGTACGAACTTTGGAATCGGCACACTAGTTTGATTTCTTCGTGGGCTTCCTGGTCGGCTTGCTGCGCGTTTCGCCCATGCCTTTCGCCGCGCCCATGCCTCTCGATCGCGATGTGGCCCTCCTACGCTTGCGCGGTGGCGCGGCGCAGGGCTTGCGCGTGCAGGTATTGGCGATCTGGGTCGAGAGCTCGCGGCACTGTGCGATCTCTTTGATTTTGGTGCCGCTCGGGCAGGCTTCTGCGAGTTTTTCAGCCAGCGCCTGACACTGCTCGTCCTGGCGCGTAAGTTGCGCACGGCAATCGGCGGTCTCGGCGGTGGTGGCGCCGGTGAATATGCCGCCGGCGGCTAACAGTGCAAAACGGATTGATCTCATGGACCTCTAGTGTTCCGATTCTGAAATTCGTATCATTTCGCAGCGACCTCCTATACGAATTTCGGAATCGGAACACCAGCAACTCTTTGAATCGAGTGTGGCCGCCACACTAGGCGGCGCGCCGCTTATGGGCACCCTCGAAGGCGGGAGCGACGTCGCGCATGAAACGGTCCATCTCGTCCTTGACCTGAGCGTGCGGCTTCAGGCCCACGTTAAAGTAGAGAATCACTTCGGAGAACCCCGCGGCCTCGACCTTTTTCAGGGTGTCGGTGATCTGTGCCGGCGTGCCCAAGAGCACCGAATTCTCGGTCAGGTCCTCGGCCTTGATCTTGTGCAGGCGTTCGACGATTTCGATGAAATAGCGGTAGCTCGGCGGCGCAGTTTTCGGGTCGCCCGGGAAGGCCGGGATCACGCATTCCTTGTAGTAGCGGATCTGGCGGGCGCGCTGCGCCGCCTCCTGCTCCTTGCTGTCGGCGAAATGGGTGAAGTAGCTGCACATCAACCGGCCCGGCTTGTTGCCGTATTTGGCGCAGGTCTCGTTGTACAGGTCGGCGACCTGCTTCAATCCGCCGAAGCTCATCGCGGCGGCGAACGGCGCGACCACCAGACCGCAGCCAAGCCGCGCAGCAAGCTCGATCGAAAGCTTTGAGAACGAGGCGACATAGGTCGGGATCGGCGTCTGCACCGGCTTGGGCGTGATGCGCACGTCCTCGAACGAATAGTGCTGGCCCTTATGCGAGATGCGCCCGTCCGCCGCCCACAGCCTGCGCACGAGTTCGAGGCCTTCCTCGAAGATGCTCTGGTTGTCCGCGAACGACACATGGAAGGGATCGTATTCGCGCTTGTCGTAACCGCGCCCGGCGGCGAAATCGACGCGGCCGTTGGAGAGCAGATCGAGGCTCGCCCATTGCTCGGCAACGCGGATCGGGTGATGCAGCGGCAGCACCGTCACCGCCGGCGCGAGGCGGATGTGCTTGGTGCGTGCGGCGATATAGGCGAGCACGAGGTCGGGGCAGGACAGCACGCCGAGCGAATTGAAATGGTGTTCGCCGATCCATGCCGAGTTCATGCCGAGCGTATCGGCGTAAAGCGCCTCGGCGGTGATGTCGGCGACGAACTGGTTCGGGGTGCGCGGATTGTTGTCGTAGTGGTTGTCGCTGAGCGTGAAATAGCCGAATTCCATGGTGTCCTCCTGTTCGGCCGTCTCCAGCAGCCATGCCCAAGCTTGAATGCGGTCGCAATTGTTGTCAATGCAATTGTTGTGGACGCAATAGTCTAGGCGTAAAGTCCAGGCAAATCCGCTGACTCAAAAGGACGTTGGTCCGTGTCCGACCGCCTGCAGCTCGACCTCGCCAACTACCTGCCATATCTCGTCAATCGGCTGGGCGGCGCGCTGGTCGCAGACATGATCGCGAACACGCTCGCCCCGTTCGATCTCACCATCGATATGTGGCGGCTCTTGGCCGTACTGTCCTATCGCGGTGCCCAGCGGCAGGTCGACCTCGTCGACATGAGCAGCATTGAGGCGTCGACGGTGTCGCGGCTGGTGACGCGGCTCGCGCGGATGGGATTGGTCACGCGCAAGCGCTCCGAGACGTCGAGCCGCGAAGTGGTCATAGAATTGACCGCGAAGGGGCGGGCGCAGGTCGAGCGCATCATTCCCGCCGCCCTGAAGCTCGAGCAGACGGCGAGCACGGGCATCCCGGCGAAGGACATGGCGGTCGTCAAGCGGTCGCTGCGGCGCATGTTCGAGAACATGACGGGACGTTAGATTGCGAAAGATTACGAACAGCACGTCGGAGCATGCTTAGATGATGTTGCACGCCCGTAGCGTCATGAAGAGCCGCGGGATGGTTGGCCGCCGGCTGAAGGCGCAATAGGTCTGCTCAACCGCACCGCGAAACTGGCGCTTGTGCAATTCGTGACCCTTGAGCGGATAGATGAGGCGGTTGACCAGGTCATTCTTGTAGCTGAACACGAAGATGCGGTGCACCAGCTGGCTTCTGCTCGACTTGTATTGCTGGTTGAGGAGATGCGCGAACGGCGCGAGACCAAGGTAAAACCATTTGCGGCCTTCCCGCTGAAAGGTCTCGATGGCGTGCCGCTTGATCGCGTGATCGGCGAATGATGCAACCTCGGGACGGTTCCGATTGTGCTGGGCGATGTAGCCGACGATTTCACCGCCTTCATAGATCGGATCGAAGCCGCCCAGCGCCTGCAGCCGACCGTCGCGGTCGAACAAGAAGAACTTGCGGACGTCGACTTCGTCTTTGGCTTCGAACGGCCGGTTGATGAACGAGACCTCGCGGCTGCGGATGGTGCGGGTCGCGCGCCATGCCTCCGACATTTTGCGCACCTCGTCGATGTCCAGCGATGTAAGCGAGCACTCGCGGATGACGTATCCCGATTTCGCGGCACGGTTGATTGCGGTCCGCAGATTCTGCTTGTCCTTCCCGGAAAAGCTGTAGGTCGCGAGGTCGAGACGCGGGTCGGGACCCAGCTCGTTGATCAAGAAGCCCTGTGGCAGCAGAATTTCGACAGTAGGGCGCGACACCTGCCAGAAGTCGGCGATCGGATACTGCTTCAGGAACCGCCCGATCAGGTCGGCGTGATGATCCGGTGGTGCCACCGGATCGGCAAGGACGAAAGCCGTGCGCCCGATCTTCTTGTACGCGATGAAACCGCGCTGGTCGCCAAAGTGCAGGAGATTTGGCTGATAAGTCGCTGAATAGGCCTGCGGGAAGGTCCCATACGCCCGCAATAGCGCAACGCGGGTCTCGAGCGGAACTCCATCCATCGGCAGACGCGGTTACCTTTTGCGGGCGGGAAGCGGAATTGGTAGCACATGGGCCGACAGGCATCGACCCCGTGCGGCGCCGCGTAATATGGCGGTTCAGAAGTCATTTCATGCAGAAAAAGACGGTCGGCATCATCGGGGCGGGCATCAGCGGCCTTGCGACCGCCAAGGCGTTCGCCTCGCAAGGCCACGCGGTGACGGTCGTCGAGAAGCTTGCCACGCTCGGCGGCGTGTGGTCGCCCGAGCGCCGATACCCAGGCCTGTCGATCCAGATCAGCCGGCGCTGTTATAGCTTTTCCGACTTCCCGATGCCGGAGAGCTACCCGGAGTTTCCAAGCTCCGAGCAGATGAATGCCTATCTCGAAGCCTATGCGGATCGCTTCGGCATGCGCGAGCGCATCCGCTTCGGCACCGAGGTTCGCGAGATCGTGCGCAGGCCCGATGGCCGCGACGGGTGGCGGCTGAATGTGCGCAATGTCGCCACCGACGAACCCGCATCGCTCGATTTCGATTTCGTCGTCGTGTGCAACGGGCTGTTCTCCATTGCGAGCATTCCTACGGTGCCGGGCCGCGATGAATTCGAGGCGGCCGGCGGCGTGGTGCTGCATTCCTCGCAACTGCGCGACGTTGCGACCCTGAAGGATCGCACGGCGGTCGTGGTCGGGTTCGGCAAGTCGGCGATCGACATGACGGAGGTCGCGCGCGCGAATGCGCGCTCGGCGACGATGCTCTGCCGGAATGTGCATTGGAAATTTCCTCGCCGGATGTTCGGGCGCGTCAACGTCATGCGGCTCGTGCTCAGCCGTTTCACCGAGGTCTGGTTCCCGAATCCCGAAGGCACGCGGACCAACCGGTTCTTGCATCGCTGGCTGCGGCCATTGGTCGACGCCTATTGGTGGCTGTCCGAGCGCGCGGTCGGCGGACAGCTCGGATTGCGGGGGAAGCTGCGGCCCGACATATCGTTACGGCAGGCCTCGGTTTGCATCGGGCTGGCTCCCGCCGATGGGTTCAAGGCGCTGCGCGAGGGAGAGATCGGCCTCGTTCGGGGTTCGATCGCGCGGCTGCGCGCAAAGGGCATCGAGCTCGCGAGCGGGGACGTCGTGCCCGCAGACGCCGTGATCTTTGCCACCGGCTACGCGCAGGATTGCGCCTTCCTCGGCGCAACGGAAAAGGCTGCGCTGTTCGATCCCGCCGGCGCGGTGCGGCTCTATCGCTCGCTGGTCAATCCCGACCTCCCGTTCATGGGCTTCAACGGCTACAACGGCGTCGGCGCCTGCCAGATCACCGCGGAGGTTGGCGCCTGCTGGCTTGTCCGGTTCATGGAGGGGCGCGTGCAGGTTCCGGACCGCGCCGCGATGCTCGCGAGCATCCGGGATGAGCTTGATCTGCGTGCGCGCCTCGTCACCTCGCGGCTCACCGGCGGGACCTACGTATCGCCCTTCACCTTCGGCTATCTCGATCGCCTGCTGCGCGATCTCGGGCTGCCGCCGGCCGACCGGAACAAGCCGCTGTTCAAACGGCTGTTCGATCCGATCGATCCTACCGACTACCGCGATGTCTTAAATAAGGCTGATGCGCATTGAACAAGGCTGATGCGCATTGACGCGGCGTCGGCGGAATGGAATCGCTGTGTAGAAGCATGATCCCGAAAAGTGGGAACCGGTTTTCGGAAAAGATCATGCTCAAACAAGAAGTTAGGCCGTGATCAATTCGATTGAATCGGATCGCGGTCTAACGGAAACCTCACGCGAGGAGAAAACAATGACCGACACGCTCGCTGCACCGCGCACCAAGGGCCCGATCGTCTGGATGGATATGGACCAGACCGAGCTCGACAACGCCTACGACCAGGCGGTCTATGCGTCGAACCAGCCGCTGGTGCAGGCGCGCCGCAACGCGGCCAATGCGCGCGCCAAGGCGCGGCTTGGTGCGGCGGAGCGCTTCCAATACGGCGCGAGCGAGATCGAGGGTATCGACATCTACCGCACCAGGGACATTCCCGACAACGCGCCGATCAACGTCTACATCCACGGCGGCGCGTGGCGGAACGGCCGCTGCGCCGATTTCGCGTTCCTCTCCGAGATGATCGTCGATGCCGGCGCACACAGCGTGATCGTCGACTTCAACAATATCGACGACGTCGGCGGCAACCTGATGACCATGGCCAAGCAGGTCCGCTCGGCGGTCGCCTGGGTCTACAACAACGCGCAAAAATTCGGCGGCGACAAAAACCGGCTCACTGTCACGGGGCATTCATCGGGCTCGCACCTGACGAGCACGATCGTCACCTGTGACTGGCAGAAGGACTTCGGCCTGCCGAAGGACATCGTGAAAGGTGCGATGCTCGCGTCCGGCATGTACGACCTGAAGCCGGTGCGGCTCTCCAAGCGTTCGAAATACGTGAACTTCACCGACGAGATCGAAGAGGAGCTCTCCGCGATCCGCCATCTCGACCGGCTCAACTGCCCGATCGTGGTGGCCTACGGCACGCAGGAGACGCCCGAATTCCAGCGCCAGGCGCGCGATTTTGCCGCCGCGGTAAAGGCGGCCGGCAAGCCGATCACCTTCATTGTCGGCGAAGGCTACAATCACTTCGAGATCCAGGAGACGCTGGCGTCGCCCTACGGCCTGCTTGGCCGCGAGGTGCTCAAGTTGATGAAGCTCGACTGACGTCGTTCGTTAGAGCGGATTCCGAAATGGCTTGAACTGCCGTCTCTACGTCATGCGCGGGATCAAGCCCGGCGATGACAACCGATGAATTCGCGGCAAATGGGTAGTGCTTCAGCCCGCGTCATAGCGCGACCGCGAGCGCCATGAGCAGCGAGATCACGACATAGGTGGTGGCGGCGGAGAGGGAGTGGAATTGCGCCCAAAGGCCGGCGATCCACAGCGCAGATCCGAACGCGATGATGCCGTGACGTACGACTTTGGGCATGGAGTCAGTCCGCACACGCGAGGCCCCGCCCAAACCGTCGCCCGATCAAACCCTCGCTAGCGTCCCGATTCCGAAGTTCGTTCCATTTCGCAGCGGCCGCTTATACGAACTTCGGAATCGAAGGACACCAGCAACTCTTTGAATCTAGTGTGGCTTTGGCTCAGAAGTCCGCATGTCGGACCCGCCGCGAGAATGATGCGGACTTCTGAGCCGCCACACTAGCATGATTGGTTCCGCGCGCGGATAGCGCAAGCACGGATGCAGCGTTCCGGTGAGTTGTCGCGGAGTATGGTTTCCGCCGCGTGCGCGAAAATATCCGCATGCAGCCGTGGAATGGTGAAGTCCCGGCCGGGGCTGTTCACCGGGCCGGGACTTCGGTTTTGTTCGGCTTGTCCACACAAGAACCGACGTTGCCATCCTAGCGCCAAGATATTGCCGGTATGCCAATGCCGCTGTGGATAGGTCGCTTTATTCGCATTAGGGTTTCCCATCTGTTGCGGGCCCGAACTTGATGGCGCGCGCTGGAAGGCGCAGGCGTCCGGTTTTCGAATGGTGCGGCGGGGAGGAGGCCGAGGGTGGTGCAACTCGACTGGCGGGCTGGCCGATAATTCTGGCTGATAACTGTGGCGTTGCAGCGCATTGTGCCCGCGCGTAAATTTTGCATAAACACGGACCATCCCTCTCGGGATATACCTCCCACTTCCAACTCAGCCCCGCCCGTGCGGGGCTTTTATTTTTGGTTCGATTTGATTGGGTTAGGCGGGAAGGCGCATTGGTCCGAATCGGTCACCGGTCCGAATAGACACACACGAATAACCACGTGACCGCACAGAACGTCAGGACGATCACAGTCCATTGCGCAAGTTCGTTCATCGCCAGCTCCCCCGGTTGCAGGGGCAACCTATTCGGATACCTTGAGTAAACTCAACAGCAACGACAAAAGTTTGAGGCCACAACCCGCGGAAGGCGCAGGCGGGACGGGAAATCTGCGGCGGAATTTCATAACAGAACATATTGCGAACATAGAACAGATCATGTACATTGAATTTTCAGTCGGTGGACCAGGCGATGGGGTGGTCCCTTCGTTGTCGGTCTTCCGAATCCCGGTCATAAGGAGTGGGAGCGATGGCCCAATCGAATTTACGTCTGGTCGAAGGCACCTCCATGGACAAATCGAAAGCCCTTGACGCCGCGCTCTCGCAGATCGAGCGCAATTTCGGCAAGGGCTCGATCATGCGGCTCGGCAAGAACAACAAGTCGATGGACGTAGAAACCGTCCCCTCGGGATCGCTCGGCCTCGACATCGCGCTCGGCGTCGGCGGGCTGCCGCGCGGGCGGGTGGTCGAGATCTACGGGCCGGAATCCTCCGGCAAGACCACGCTGGCGCTGCACACCGTGGCGGAAGCCCAGAAGAAGGGCGGCATCTGCGCTTTCGTCGATGCCGAGCACGCGCTCGACCCGATCTATGCGCGCAAGCTCGGGGTCAATGTCGACGAACTGCTGATTTCGCAGCCCGACCACGGCGAGCAGGCACTGGAGATCGCCGACACGCTGGTGCGCTCGGGCTCGATCGACGTGCTGGTGATCGATTCGGTCGCCGCGCTGGTGCCGCGCTCCGAGCTCGAAGGCGAGATGGGTGAGGTGCAGCCGGGCAGTCAGGCGCGGCTGATGAGCCAGGCGCTGCGCAAGCTCACGGCCTCGATCAACAAGTCCAATACCATGGTGATCTTCATCAACCAGATCCGGATGAAGATCGGCGTGATGTATGGCTCTCCGGAAACGACGACCGGCGGCAATGCGCTGAAATTCTACGCCTCCGTGCGCCTCGATATCCGCCGCATCGGCGCCATCAAGGACCGCGACGAGGTGATCGGCAACCAGACCCGCGTCAAGGTGGTCAAGAACAAGCTCGCACCGCCGTTCAAGCAGGTCGAGTTCGACATCATGTACGGCGAAGGCGTCTCCAAGATGGGTGAGCTGATCGACCTCGGGGTCAAGGCCGGCGTGGTGGAGAAGTCCGGTGCCTGGTTCTCCTACGACTCGCAGCGGATCGGCCAGGGCCGCGAGAACTCAAAAGGCTTCCTCAAGCAGAATCCCGACATCGCCAATCGGATCGAAGCCGCGATCCGCCAGAACGCCGGCCTGATCGCCGAGAAAATCCTCGTCGGTGAGGAAAATGGCGGCGATGACGACGACGAGGCCGCGGAGGGATAGCCCCCCGATTCCCTCCGGACGACCTCGCGATGGCCGGGTGGTACCGCCCGGCCATCCTCACGTTGCAGGGGTGCTCGCTAAACCTCCCGCAACGGACCTCCCGTGCCGGCTCATCGAGACTGGGGCCGTCTGCCTGCCAGCAATGCCTTTCTGGGCGGCCTTCCTGGACACACCGGCACCTCGCCGCTACATATCCGCTGCCCAAATAAGGTCGGCCCGACCGGTATTTAGCGGCAAGATTCCAGAGCGGATATGAGCGGCGTCAACGAGATCAGGCGGAAGTTCCTCGACTATTTCGCGGCCCACGGTCACACCGTGGTGCCGTCGTCGCCGCTCGTTCCGCGCAACGACCCGACCTTGATGTTCACCAATGCCGGGATGGTGCAATTCAAGAACGTCTTCACCGGCCTCGAGAAGCGTCCCTACACGCAGGCCGCGACCTCGCAAAAATGCGTGCGCGCCGGCGGCAAGCACAACGACCTCGACAATGTCGGCTACACCGCGCGCCACCACACCTTCTTCGAGATGCTGGGCAACTTCTCGTTTGGCGACTACTTCAAGGACCACGCGATCGAGCTCGCCTGGAATCTCGTCACCAAGGATTTCGGGCTGCCGAAGGATCGGTTGACCGTCACCGTCTACATCGACGACGACCAGGCCTTCAATCTCTGGAAGAAGATCGCGGGCCTGCCTGACGAGAAGATCATCCGCATCGCCGGCTCCGATAATTTCTGGCAGATGGGCGACACCGGCCCCTGCGGCCCGTGCTCGGAAGTCTTCTATGACCACGGCCCGCATATTCCCGGCGGCCCTCCGGGCTCGGCGGACGCCGATGGCGACCGCTTCATCGAGATCTGGAATCTCGTCTTCATGCAGTTCGAGCAGCAGCCGGACGGCGCCCGCCTCGAGCTGCCGAAGCCCTCGATCGACACCGGCATGGGGCTCGAGCGCATCGCGGCGGTGCTGCAAGGCACGCACGACAATTACAAGATCGACCTGTTTTCCGCGATCATCGGGCAGGTCGCGGACCTGACCGGCGTCGATCCTGACGGGCCGCAGAAGGCCTCGCACCGCGTCATCGCCGATCATCTCCGCGCGTCCTCGTTCCTGATCGCCGACGGCGTGCTGCCCTCGAACGAGGGGCGCGGCTATGTGCTTCGCCGCATCATGCGCCGCGCCATGCGTCATGCCGAATTGCTCGGCGCCCGCGAGCCGTTGATGTTCAGGCTTGTGCCGACGCTCGTCCGCGAGATGGGGCAGGCCTACCCCGAATTGATCCGCGCCGAGGCGCTGATCTCCGAGACACTCAAGCTCGAAGAGACCCGCTTCCGCAAGACTTTGGAGCGCGGGCTTGCGATCCTCGACGAGGAGAGCAAGGCGCTCAAGCGAGGCGACCGCCTCAAGGGCGAGACCGCCTTCACGCTCTACGACACCTACGGCTTTCCGCTCGATCTCACCCAGGACGCACTGCGCTCGCGCGGCGTCGAGGTCGACACCGATGCCTTCGACACCGCGATGGAGCGCCAGCGCGAGAAGGCGCGCGAGTCCTGGAAAGGCTCGGGCGACGCCGCGACTGAAGCTGTCTGGTTCTCATTGCGTGAGAAGCTCGGCGCCACCGAATTCCTCGGCTACGAGACCGAGACCGCGGAGGGCGTGGTCGCCGCGCTGGTGAAAGACGGCAAGGAGGTCGGCGCGCTCGGCAAGGGTGAGAGCGGTGCTGTCGTCGTCAACCAGACGCCGTTCTACGGCGAGTCGGGCGGCCAGATCGGCGACACCGGCGTGATGATCGCCGACGGCGTGCGCTTCCGCGTTATCGATACCCAGAAGAAGGCCGGCGATCTCTTCGTCCACACCGGCACGGTGGAGGAGGGCACATTGAAGCCCGACGCGGCGCTTGCGCTCGAGGTGGACCACGCGCGCCGCAGTGCCATCCGCCAGAACCACTCGGCCACGCATCTTCTCCACGAGGCGCTGCGTCAAGTGCTCGGCGACCACGTGGCACAAAAGGGATCACTCGTGGCGCCCGACCGTCTGCGCTTCGACTTCTCGCATCCGAAGCCGATGACGGCCGAGGAGATCGAGAAGGTCGAGGACATCGCCAACGAGTTTGTCATCCAGAACTCGCCGGTGATCACGCGGCTGATGGCGCTCGAGGACGCGCGCGCATCCGGTGCCCGCGCGCTGTTCGGCGAGAAATACGGTGACGAGGTGCGCGTTGTTGCCATGGGAGAAGGCGGCGGCAACACCATGGGCTGGTCGGTCGAGCTGTGCGGCGGCACGCATGTCAAGCGCACCGGTGATATCGGCCTCATTGCCGGGCTGTCCGACTCAGGCGTCGCGGCCGGCGTACGCCGCATCGAGGCGTTCACCGGCGCCACCGCCCGCAAGGCGACGCGCCGTCTCGGCGAGCTCGCCAAAATCGCGGCTTCCGAAATCAAGGCGCCGCCGGAAGAGCTGCCGGCACGGGTGGCCCAGATCATGGATGACCGGCGCAGGCTGGAGCGCGAGCTCTCCGACGCCAAGAAGAAGCTCGCCATGGGCGGCGGCGGCAAGGCCGATGCGGCCGATGGCGTGCGCAACGTGGGCAATGTGAAATTCCTTGCCCGCGCGGTCGAGGGCATCGACCTCAAGGACCTGCGCAGCCTCGCCGACGAAGGCAAGAAGCAGGTCGGTTCCGGCATCGTCGCGATTGTCGGAAAGACGGACGATGGCAAGGCCGGCATCGTGGTCGGCGTCACCGCCGATCTCACGTCGCGCTTTTCCGCTGTCGATCTCGTGCGCAAGGGTGCCGAAGCGCTCGGCGGCAAGGGGGGTGGCGGCCGTCCGGATATGGCGCAGGCCGGTGGTCCCGACGGCACCAAGGCCGATGCCGCGCTCGCCGCCGTCGAGGCCGCGATCGGCGCTTAAGGGCGATCGTCGTCATTGTGCCCTCGCCCCGCGCTTGCGGGGAGAGGGCGCAGCAATGAGCAGCCCGCCGTCTGCCATGAGCAGCCAGTCGCGTCACGGCTTTGCCCGCACCAATGGCGCGATACGGTCGATCCGGTTGGTCCAGATGCCGGTGCGGAACGGTTTCGGCAACATGTTGAGATCATTCGCCGTATCGATGCTGCTGGAAAAATCCGCTCCGTCATAGCGGCCGATGACGAACACCTCGGTCGATACCCGCTTCATGCGGTTGATGAAGCCGTCGGGCCAGCTCCACAGCCAAGCCGCATAATTCGCCGGCACCAACAGCAGGCTGTTGCGGCAGGCGGTGGGCACAGCGCCGGTCCAGCCGATGACGAGATAGCGCAGCAGGCATTGCTTGAGCGTTGCGCGCGACATCGCTGGAATCTCGGGCAATTCTCTGCGCATGACCGCGATCGGCGCGTCGCCGCCATAGACCATGAGGCGAGCGCGGCGCTGTGCCGGCAGTTGCCGTAGACGCTCCGCCAACCTTTCGCCTTCGTCGGGATCGTTGCTCTTGATGTGAATGAGGAAGCGCCGTGTGGGAAACGTGTCGAGCACCTCATCGAGCGACGGCATCATGCCCACGCCGCGGCCGCGGAACGGATAGGTCTTTCCGCCGTCGGCCGTGTAGCCGTATCCGACGTCGAGCGCTTTCAATTGGGCGAGGGTATGCCCGCGCGTGACGCCGCGGCCCTCGGTGCGGCAATCGACGGTCCAGTCGTGAAACACGGCGAAATGGCCGTCGGTGGTCGGGTGGACGTCGAACTCGACAACGTCGGCACCCGCCGCGAACGCCGCGTGCATTGATGGCAGCGTATTTTCGAGGAAGGGATGCTCCGGCGGATGAATGCGCGTCGCTGTACAGGTGTCGCGCTCGAGGCCTGCCGGATCGTAGGTCTGTGCGAGCCCGCGATGCGCGAGCAGCGTCGGTCGGTTCGGCCGCTCGGACACAAGCCAAGTCGTGTTGTTGAGATAGACGAAGGCCGCGAGCAAAACGATGCCCGCGGCCGCGATGCGCAACGCTCGTTTCATACGTCTCCCCGATGCGGCGGCACCGTCGAATGCCAATCAGGCAAGACCGTGGCGCTGCCGAGAATCGAAGCGACGCGTGGTTTATTTGCGCAGGAAGACGTAGTCCGCCGCGTAAGGCACGCTGTTGAAAGTCCCGACCGTGCTGCAGGCGCCTTCAAGCTGGCCGCCCGACGTGTTGATGCGCTGGATCGTGGTGACGCCCGAGAACGTGCCCTTGCCGCGATGTGCAGTCGCCGCGAGCTTGAGCCAGGGGATGTCCTTCGCAGTTTTGCCGGGCGCGCGGCCGGTCACCTTCCCGACTACGGCGCTGCCGTCCATGTATTCCCAGTTCGGGCCGGCATAGTGGCGGCCGACGGTCTTGCCGTCGAGCAGCAGCGTCGCGATCGGCTCACGGAAGCTCCAGGCGAACTTGCCGTCCTTGGTCGCGGCGCACTCGTAAAGCTGCGCGCCCTGCGCGTGCAGCGTAATGACCGTCTTCTCGCCCGGTGCGGCGATCTCTGCCGGCATTTGCGCCCATGCAGGCGATGACAACGCAAGGAACGCCGCGACTGCAGCGATATGCCGACGATGATAGCCCATGATATCCTCCGGTGGTTGTTCCGCTCATGATACCGCCTCGCGAAACGCGAACAACGGGTGCACCGCCGAATCGAGGTGGGTGCGTTTCCATCCGGCTCGTATTATTTTGTCAGCCGCGAGGACTTGAGACGGCGGCTTGAGACGGCGATTTGGGATGGCGCAAATTCACTTCACGAGCTGGCTGCGCACGGTCGTGCCGGACGCGCCGGTGACGGCCAACGGCGCGACCGTGGGCGAGGCGCTCGATGCGCTGCTGGCGCAGCGGCCACATGTCCGCAGCTACGTGCTTGATGAGCAGGGCCGGCTGCGCAAGCATGTCTGCATCTTCGCCGACGGCGCGCGACTGCCGCGCGAGGCGGCGCTCGCGCACCCGATCGGCCCGGAATCGCAGCTCCATGTCATGCAAGCCTTGTCGGGGGGATAGACAATGAGTGATCGCTTGTTGGTGTCGACGCGCAAAGGTCTGATCGTGCTCGAGCGCAAAGGCGGCGGCTGGACCATCACCACCACAGCGTTTCCGGGAGTCCCGGTGTCGGCGGCACTGAGCGATCCGCGCGACGGCGCGATCTTTGCCGCGCTCAAGCACGGGCATTTCGGACCGAAGGTGCATCGCTCGGACGACGGTGGCCGCAACTTCGTTGAGATCGGAACTCCGGCATTCCCGACCGACGCCGCCGGCGCTCCGGCCGTGTTCCAGTACTGGACGCTCGAGCCAGGTGGGCCGCATCATTCCGACCGCCTGTGGATCGGCGCCATTCCGGCCGGCCTGTTCCGCTCCGACGACCGTGGCGCGAATTGGGAGCTCGTCCGCGCGCTGTGGGATGTGCCGGAGCGAGGCAAATGGTTCGGCGGCGGCTATGACGATGCCGGCATCCATTCGGTCTCGCCGGATCCGCGCGATGCAAACCGCGTGGTGATCGCGATCTCGTGCGGCGGCGTCTGGGACACGCGCGATGACGGCCAGAGCTGGACGGTCCGTGGAAAGGGGATGATTGCCGGCTACATGCCGCCGGACCAGCAGGAGGTGCCCGAGATTCAGGACCCGCATCGCCTGGTGCGCTGCGCATCTGATCCCGACACCATCTGGGTGCAGCATCACAGCGGTGTCTTCCGCTCGGACGACGCCGGCGCGTCCTTCACGCAGATCCAGCCGCCGGGTGACGATTTCGGCTTCGCGGTGGCGGTCCATCCGCAAGACCCGAAGACCGCCTGGCTGGTGCCGGCGATCAAGGATGAGGTGCGCATGCCGCGCGACGGCGCGTTGTACGTGCACCGCACGCGCGATGGCGGCGCAACCTGGCAGTCGCTCCGTGATGGGCTGCCGCAGAAGGATGCCTTCGATCTGGTCTACCGCCACGGCCTCGACGTCGACATGACTGGCGCCCAGCTCGCCGTGGGCTCGACCACCGGCGCGCTTTGGGTCAGCGACAATGGCGGCGACGGCTGGGAGCTGGTCAACGCCCACCTGCCGCCGATCTACGCGGTACGGTTTGGGTAGACTGGCGGTCAGCGATTCTCCGCCGTCATCCTGAGGGCCGAGCCATAAGCGCGTTTATGCGCGTCTTCGACGCGCTATGGCGACGGCCCACGCAGCCGCGTGCATATTCGCTGGAGCGTGCTAAGGGCCTCCTCAGCATGAGGCCGATCAAGGTCCGTTGGAAGTCAGTCCATGCACCATGAAGCCTGGCTCAAGGACGTGCTCGTCTTCCTGGTGGCGGCCGGGCTGATCGTGCCGCTGTTCCATCGCGCGCGCATCGGCGCGGTGCTGGGCTTCCTGCTGATCGGCGTCGCGGTCGGGCCCTACGGTTTCGGCGCGCTCGCCGCCGATTATCCCTGGCTGCGCTATCTCACGATCGAGGACCGCACCCGCGTCGAGCCGTTCGCGGAGCTCGGCATCATGTTTCTTCTCTTCCTGATCGGCATTGAGATGTCGGTCGAGCGCCTGTGGTCGCTGCGCCGTTTCGTGGCCGGCATCGGCAGCGTGCAGTTCCTGCTCTCTGCGGTCGCCTTCGGAATGGTGCTGTCGATGCTCGGCGCATCATCGAATGCGGCAATCGTCTTGGGACTCGGGCTGGCGATGTCCTCGACCGCAGTCGTGATGCAGCTCCTGGAAGAACAGGGCCGCACCGCAACGCCCCTCGGTCAGGTCGCACTTGCGGTGCTGCTGTTCCAGGATCTGATGGTCGCGCCGGTCCTGTTCGGGGCGGAGATCCTCGGCCGCGGCGGCGATGTATGGCTCGGGCTCGCCGAGGCGGTGCTGCAGGCCGCCGTCGCGATTGCCGCCATCTTGATTGCCGGCCGCTTCCTGTTGCGACCGCTGTTCAGCATCGCGGCGAGGACCGGCAGCCGCGAGCTGATCATGGCGATGACGCTTCTCATGGTGATTGGTGTCGCCGCGGCAACCGGTTATGCAGGACTCTCAACCGCGCTCGGCGCGTTCCTCGCTGGGGTGCTGCTGTCGGAAACGGAATATCGCCATCAGATCGAGATCGATATCGCGCCGTTCAAGGGATTGCTGGTCGGCCTGTTCTTCATCACCGTCGGCATGTCGATCGATGTTCGCGTGGTCTGGAATGAAATCGGCATCATCCTGCTTGCGGTCGCGCTCCTGCTCGTGGTCAAGGCCGCCATCCTCTACGGTGCGTGCCGGCTGTTCGGCGTGAATCCGGGCGTGACCGTTGAGGCGGCGATCCTCATGGCGCAAGCCGGCGAATTCGGCTTCATCGTGATCGGGATCGGCCGCTCCACCGGGCTCGTGCCTGCCGATCTCGCGCAGGCGACGACGGCGGTGGTAGGCATCAGCATGGTGCTCACGCCGTTTCTGGCCATCGGCGCGCGTGCGCTCGGCGGCCGCATCCAGCGCATCGAGCATCGTGACCACATGCCTTCCAAGGATCAGGTCGAGGTGACCGATCATGTCATCATCGGCGGCTATGGTCGGGTCGGGCAGGTGATCGCCCGGCTGCTGCGGGCAGAGAATGTGCCGTTCGTCGCGCTGGACACCAATGCCCGCATCGCGAGCGAAGGGTCAAGGCGCGGCGATGCGGTCTTCCTGGGCGATGCCGCGCGCGGCGAATTCTTAAGCCGCGCCGGCGCGGCGGGAGCGCGCGCGTTCGTCGTGACGGTCAATTCGGCGCCGGCGGCCGAACGTATGGTCGCTGCGGCCCATAAGGAGCGGCCCGATGTGCCGGTGTTCGCGCGGGCGCGCGATCCCGCGCACGCGGCGCGGCTGCTCAAGCTCGGCGCCGTCGCGGTGACGCTGGAGGCAGTGGAGGCGAGCCTTCAGCTCGGCGCACGCCTGCTCAAGGGGCTCGGCGTGGCCGACGAGGCGATCGCGCGCCGGCTCGACGAGATGCGCGACGAGGAGCTTGGGCCGATTCCAGGTGAGGGGGGAGGGAAGACCGATCGGCCGGCCCGCGGCGACTGAATCGCGGCGCGGACCGGCGCGGTGTTTGCCGTGTTCAGATCAGTTGCGGCTGAACGAAATCGCCGCCGGCGGTTCCGATGTCGAGAGTGTCGTATCGCTATCCGATTTCAGCACTATTTTTTTTCTTCTTTATCTTCTTCATCTTCTTCATCTTCTTCGTCCTCTTCATCGTCGTCCTCGTCCTCTTCATCGTCATCTTCCTCGTCGTCGCCTTCTTCGCCCTCTTCTTCTTCGTCCTCGTCGCCTTCTTCGTCCTCCTCTTCTTCCTCTTCTTCGTCATCGTCGTCGTCATCATCATCATCGGCGACGTCGTGCGATCCGTCCTCCTCCTCTTCGTCGGACAGGGGCGGCCGTCCGGTCGCGAAACCAGGGGCAGCTGCGGTGGCGGGACGCGCGCCCGTGAGCAATTCCGGTATGGCGGAATCGTCGAGAAGGATGTCGACATAGGACAGGGCGCCGATAGCAGTCTGGATCATCACTGGCTTTCTCCTCGGTGAAATGTTCGGCGATCGGTTGATAGTCGCGGCAGGACGAATCCGCGCCCGGAACTTAGGCACTCTCTCGCGACGGTTCCAGATGTGCAAGAAAAACGGCGCGGATTACCGCGCCGTTGATGACCAAATTATGGTCGCGATATTGCGAGCGCGAATTGCCCTAGTGTCCCGATTCCGAAGTTCGTACCACTTCGCAGCGGCCTCTTACACGAACTTCGGAATCGAAGGACACTAGCAACTCTTTGAATCTAGTGTGGCTTTGGTTCAGAAGTCCGCATGTCGGACTCGCCGCGAGAATGATGCGGACTTCTGAACCGCCACACTAGGC
>WHTP01000107.1 GCA_009377695.1 Hyphomicrobiales bacterium
CAGCGCCTCCAGCCACCAGCATGCGCCGCCAACCCATCCGGCCAGCGTCGAACGTCCGAGATCGACGCCGTGTCGGGCGAAGATCTGCGACTGCCGATACAGCGGCGTGTGATCGCAATATTTGCTGACCAGAACCTGTGCCAGCAGCGCCGGCGTGGCCAATCCACCGGCGATCGGCCGCTCCGGCGCCGACGCCTGCACCACCTTGTTGCAGACGCGACAGGCGTATTTCGGGCGGGTGATGCGCACGACGCGCAATTGCGCCGGCACCCAGTCCAGCATCTCGCTGATGCTTTCGCCGATGGCATGGAGCGCGCCACCACAACAGCCACAGATATCACCTGCGGTGTCGAGCAGAACATCCTCGCGCGGCAAATGCTCGGGCAGCGGTTTGCGCCGCGACCGCGCTTCGGCCGCATCTGTTGTGACAGCCGGACGGCTCTCCCGGATACGGGCGATGTCGCCGTCGAGGTCCTCAAGCCCGAGTGCCAGTTGATCGGCATCGATGCGCTCGGAGCGACGCCCGAACTGCGCCCGCTGCAGCTTCTTGATGATCAGTTGGAGACGTTCGATCTCACCGTCGCGGCTCTCGACGACAGCAGCCATGTCGCGCACCAGACGGTGCAACAGAGCCATATCGGACGGCAGATTTTCGACATCGAACCGCATATCCGAATCTACACGAATCGGCCGATTCGAAGAAGTCAGTTCGCTATATTTTATCAGAGTTTCTGCGCTGTTTCAGCCGGCAAGAGCGGGCTTCCAGATGCGCTCGGGCGCGCGCCAGTCGATGCCTTCGATCAGCATCGCGAGCTGCGCCGGAGACAAAGTGATGCTGCCTTCGAACCCCGTCATCCGCGGCCACACGAACCCGCCCTGATCGAGCCGCTTGGTGAACAGGCACAACCCGTTGCCGTCCCAGAACAGGATCTTGATGATCTGCGCCCGTCTGCCCCGGAAGGCGAACAGATGGCCGCAGAACGGATCTTTCTTCAACGTCTCCTGGACCAGCATCGCCAGCCCGTCCATGCCCTTCCTCATGTCGGTGTAACCCAGCGCCAGGTGCACCTTCACGCCGGCCGGAACGATCATCATCGTGCAGCCTCCCGGTCAAGTACATGCCGGCGAACCGCATCCGGATCGCTGCCGACCGGCGCGAAGACGCGGCGGCCATCGGACAGCTCCACAGCTGTCATGCCGTCGGGCGGCTGCAAGAGATCGTGCAGAACAACCGGCGTCGATGATGCGCCGGCTCCTTCATCGGCCACCGCAACCGGCGCCAGCTTCGCGCGCTTGCCCTTGCCGAACCCAAGCTCGGCCCGCCAGCGGAACAACATACTGGTGACGATGCCGTGCCGCCGTGCAACGGACGATACGGTCTCCCGAGGACGCTCGGTCTCCAACACGATGGTGAGCTTTTCTTCGGCGCTGAAGCTGCGGCGGTTCTGCTTCTCTAGTGTCGGCGGATCGTCATTCGGCGCGGCTGTCAAGGGCGATTCAGTCGCGCCATCCTTAGCACTAGCCTTAGCACCAGTGCTTATTTGCGGGCGGGCGCTCGGATGAAGGAACGCCCGCCAGTCGATTTCCACCTCTCCGTCATCAAGACGGTCGCGCCATTTCTTCAGGCTCGTCGGCGAAAGCTGCAACCCGGCTGCATAATCGCGAACACTCATGCCGCTCCAGTTCATCGCCTCCACATGCATCGCCCAGAACGCCTGGACCGCGCGCGAACGCATGTCCGTGCTCACCGCGTAGCGCCGCCTCTGACGTTTCTTGATCCCCTTCTCACGCGCTTCAAGACGTTTCTGACGACGCAATTCGGCCTGATGTTCCGTGTGTTTACGCGCAATCTCCTTGCCAGCCAGATACTTCATCCAGCGATCGAACGTACTCTTCGTCAAACGGTGCTGGACGCAATAGTTCGTGCGATCCATGCCGCTGCGCTGCCACGCTTCGATGTGAACCAGCCAGAACGACTGACGCGCTTTGTTCTCGAAGTGTCTCAAATTCACCGGAGGTCCTCCTATGTACGAGAGAACCCGATATGCAACGACATTGCACCACGAGAGACAGTGTCAGGACCGGACGCTTACCGCTTACATTAGGACGGCAAGATAAAAGCTGTAGCGCCACGGGCCGCTCAAGCCCTTGCCTGCACATCCAAAGATTGGCGTCGCGATCGCTGACAGTGACGACACGCGCCGCGCAAGTGCATGACCGAGCGGGATTATGTCGTCGTCGCCTTGGCAAGGCGATCGATGCAGCGCACATGCGTCCGCGCGCGTATCGACGAGGATGGACATGGGCGACCAGGACGACGACTTCGAGTTGAAGCTTGGCCGCATCGGCGACCGTCGGGCGCGTCCGGTGGCGCCATACGTCAAGCGTGTCCTGCGCGAATCGGAAAAGGCGGGCGGGTATCGATCGGGACAACGCCACCGCTTCAGCGGCGCGCGCATCGGGCAGGGGCGAGCCCAGGGAACGATCGCCGCAATCCGGCGCCGAGCGCCTGGCGCGCGCCGGGTGATCATCAAGGCGCGGATCGTGCGCATGAAGGGACCGGACCTCGGCGCCGCGCGAGCCCATCTACGCTACGTGCAGCGCGACGGCGTCACGCGGGAAGGAGAACCGGGCACCCTGTACGATGCCGGGCACGATCGAGCCGACGGCAAAGCATTCCTCGAGCGCAGCAGCGATGACCGCCACCAATTCCGGTTCATCGTCTCGGCCGAGGATGGCGCCGGGCTCGCCGATCTCAAGCCATTCGTCCGCGATCTCATGCGGCAGATGGAACAGGACCTCGGCACCAAGCTCGACTGGGTCGCCGCCGACCACTTCAACACCGGACAGCCTCATACCCATATCGTGTTGCGCGGCAAGGATGAGCGGGGAGCGGACCTCGTCATTGCGCGCGACTACATCGGCCATGGCATGCGGGCGCGTGCAAGCGACCTGGTCACACGCGAGCTCGGACCGGAGACGGAACTCGAACGCGTCCGCAAACTCGAACGCGAGGTGGCGCAGGAGCGCTTCACCCGGCTCGATCGCGCAATCCTCCGCGACGCGACCGGCGACGCTATCAGCCTGTCAGCGAAACCGGAGCGCGATCCGCGGCGGCAGACCCTGCGCATCGGCCGGCTGCGGATGCTTGAACGGCTGGGCCTTGCGAGCGAGATGCGGGCGGGGCTGTGGCGGATCAGTCCCGACTTGGCGTCTACGTTGCGCCGCATGGGAGAGCGCGGCGACATCATCAAGACCATGCACCGCGAGCTGCGGTCGGCCGGCCTTGATCGCGCCAACGCGGATCATTCCATCTTCGATGCAGCCGATCCGAGGGCGCGCCTTGCTGGAAGCATCGTCGCCGAGGGATTCTCCGACGAGCTGCAGGAGCGACGCTATTTGATCATCGACGGGATCGACGGACGAACGCATTACGTCGAGACCGGCGTGCGCTCTGCGCACGATGAGCCGCTCCTCCGCAACATGATCGTGGAAGTTGATGCCCGTGCCAGAGAGCCGCGAGACGTGGACCGCACCATCGCGGAGATCGCCGCGCGCCATGGCGGCGTCTACTCGGCGGGCTTGCATCGAGCGACCGACCCGCGTGCATCGGACGAATATGTCGCGACACATGTCCGCCGGCTCGAAGCCCTGCGGCGCGAACGCCATGTCGAACGCAGGGGGGACGGTAGTTGGCGCGTCGGAAACGACTATCTCGATCGCGCCGCCCGCTTCGAGGCGACAAATCGATCGCGCATGCCGGTCCAGATCAGGGTCCTGTCGTGGCAGGCGATCGACGCACTGCCGAGCACCCTGGGTGCGACCTGGCTCGACCGCGAACTTGTTGGCAGAAAACAACGAACGCCGCAACCGTTCGGTTTCGGCGCCTCCGTCGAGGAGGCGCTCGATCGTCGGCGCCGGTGGCTTATCGCCGAGGGTTTGGCACGCATCGAACAGCATCGCACGGTCTATGCCCGCAATCTGCTCGACGTATTGCGGCGGCGCGAACTCGCCAAGTTCGGAGCCGAGATGGCGCAGGAGATCGGCGTAGGCTACGCGCAAGCGAAGACGGGCGATGAGGTTCGCGGCACCTATCGTCGAAGTTTGACGCTCGCAAGCGGGCGGTTCGCAGTGATTGAGCGCGCGCACGACTTCACGCTCGTTCCATGGCGCCCCGTGCTCGAACGCGCCAAGGGTCAGACGGTCGTCGGCATCGTGGGCGGGGAGGGTGTCTCCTGGTCGATCGGGCGCAAGCGTGGACTGGGGCGATGAGATCACGAACCCGATCGCAGGACAGGCCTCTGGTTTCGCGGCTCCGATTCTTATTGCCGGCCTCTGACCGGTAAGGGGCCCGGACTTGGTCGAACCCCACGCACGGCTGCGCCGCAAATCAGCGGTCGGCGCTCTTGGTCGACGTCTTGGAGGCCGGCGAGGGCGTGATCGTGCGGCCCGTAAAGCCGAGGCTGTCACGGATGCCTGTCTCCCATGCGGCAAGCAGGCGAGCGCCGACCTCGCGGTGGGTGGCCGTTTCCTCAAAATATCGGTTGGCTTCGGGCGCGATCGTCGAAAGCACGTCCGCGGTTTCCTCGAAGGTGGCCTTGATGACGGGCAGCGAGAGGTCGCATCGCGTCTGGCCGAGCCGCGTGAGCGCCTTCGGATCGGGCCAGTTGGTCGAACCGTTCAATGTGAGCGCCATCGCGTCCCTGGGCAGGTAAGGGACCGTGCTCACGAGATCGTAGACCGGCGCGAGACGCGCCGGTCCGGTGACATCATCGTAGACGATGCCGAAATTCTTCAGATGTGCGTCGCCGTTGCGGATGGCGCAATTGAGGACGAAGAGCTTGAACAAGTCCGCGAAGGCACGGCCGTGTTGTTCGACGTCGATGAATTCGCGTGCGCGTCGGAACAATCTGGTTTCATATCCACCCTTGTATTTGTTGGCGGTCGGGAGGCCATTAAGCACGCAGAAATCCTCGTAGCCGAGATAGCTACCGTCCGCCTTGGCATCGAAGCGCTTCACGACGATCGCGAGGCCATCATCGGACAGCTGAAAATCCGAGACGGGCAACTTCAAGGACTTGGCCGCGGCCAGGCAGAAGTATTCGTTGGCCGCGAGCTCCGGAAACTCGGCCGCCTCCCAGAACTTCACGATGTGCGTTGCGCTTCGAAAGCTCTGCGATTGCCGGTCCTTCGCAGGGAAAGACCGATCGTCGTCGGTCGCGCGGATCATGACCTTGGGCTGGATGCCGGAGAGACCGGAATGAACGGCGAACGTGTTGAGCAGATAGTCGAGCAGTTCGCCGCCACGTCTTGCCCGCAAGATCTCGTCGATCGATTGGAACGGGACATCTTCGGTGAGCTGTGCGTCCGCGTCGGAATAGCGGAGGCGACCGATCTGGGTTCGTCCCACGACGGCAAGCAGATCAAAGTCGTCGAACGAGCCGGTTGCCTTGGCGAAGGTCCGCATCAGGTGCGCCCGGAGCGCGCCCTCGGGAAGATTCATGTCGAAGATCGGAGCAAGCCCGTGCGCCGTGTCCCACGAGGCGATCCGCACTGGCATAGTCACAGAAACCGCGCGTTGCGCGCCCGCTTTCGGATCGTAGACGAAGGTCGTTCCGCGTGGGCCGTGCCGATCGAGGAGGCCGGCGGGCTGGCTATCGGTCCAGACGCGGAGCATCTTGTTCGGCCTCCTCGGCGGTAAGGTCTTCCAGTGTCGGACGACCGCGGTTGAACTCGGTGATGCGCAGGTCGAGACCGAGCGCATTGAGGATACGCAGCAGGTGCTTGAATCCGATCTCGGCGATGCGCCCGTTCTCGAGCGCCTCGAGGCGCGCCCTGCTGACCCGGGCGGCTTGCGCAAGTCGCGTTTGCGACCAGCCCTTGGCCTTCCGAGTCGTCTTGACGCGCTCGCCGAGCTCGATCAGGTCCATTGGTTTGCCTCGTGAAGTAGGCACGACGCCGAATTGTTCCCGGGTTTGCCTCTTATACAAGGCACCAAGCTGTGCCGCAATGCCTCGTATAAAAATCAGTTAATGTTCGATTGGTAGAAATGCCTCGTAAAGTAGGCATATCGGATGTGTTTTTGATCCGCAATGCGCCTCACCCATCACCAGAAGTATCGTCCAAGTTGGTCCGGTCGTTCACGACCAGTTGAACGTTAGGACTGCTAGGGATCAACTTAGCTAGTCATAGCATAACCTTGATAAATTTGTATAATGCTTGAATCATCAAAGACTTTGATCAACATTCGACGTTGAGCCTCGCCCGAATCTCGGGTCTCGTCTCCGCCAGCACCGGGGCGGGGGCCCAAAACATGTTTCCGGCAAGGATTTACATCGGCCAGATCAGCGTCGTCCTCGGCATTGTCGTTGCCGCGACCTGGGGCGCCACGCAGTGGGCGGCCGCCATGCTCGGCCACCAGCCCGGGCTCGGCGCACCCTGGTTCGTCCTCGGCGACATTCCCGTCTACCTGCCTTGGCGGCTGTTCGAATGGTGGTACGCCTACGAGGGCTATGCGCCGGAGGTGTTCGAACGCGCCGGAGCGATGGCAGCCGGGGGCGGCATCGCCGGCGCTCTCTTCGCCGTCGTCAATTCCGTCTGGCGGGCGCGGCAGAACCAGGTCGTCACCACCTACGGTTCGGCACGCTGGGCCACCCAAAAGGAAATCGCGGCGGCCGGCTTGTTCAAGCCTAAAGGCGCGTTCCTCGGCCGCGTTGGCAACGACTATCTGCGCCATGACGGTCCCGAGCACGTCATGTGCTTTGCCCCGACGCGCTCGGGCAAGGGCGTCGGGCTCGTCCTGCCGACGCTGCTGTCGTGGACCTCCTCCGCGGTCGTGCACGACATCAAGGGCGAGAACTGGCAGCTCACGGCGGGCTGGCGCTCGCAGTTCTCGCACTGTCTCCTGTTCGATCCGACTGATGTGCGCAGCGCGCGCTACAATCCGCTGCTTGAAGTCCGCAAGGGTCCATCCGAGGTCCGCGACGCCCAGAACATTGCCGACATCCTTGTCGATCCCGAAGGGGCGCTGGAGCGCCGCAATCACTGGGAGAAGACGAGCCACGCTCTGCTCGTCGGCGTCATCCTGCATGTGCTGTATGCCGAAGCCGAAAAGACTCTCTCGCGGGTGAGCGCAATCCTTGCCGATCCGGCGCAGTCGTTTGAAAAAACGCTCCGGATCATGATGGCGACGAACCATCTCGGAACCGTGCAGGCGCCGAAAGTTCATCCCGTCGTGGCCGCCACCGCGCGCGAGCTCCTCAACAAGTCAGAGAACGAACGCTCTGGCGTGCTCTCGACTGCGGTGAGCTTCCTTGGCCTCTACCGCGATCCGACCATCGCCAGGAACACCGAAGCCTGCGACTGGCGCATCGCCGATCTCGTCGCCGCCGAAAAGCCGGTCACACTCTACCTTGTCGTTCCGCCGTCCGACATCAGCCGCACCAAGCCGCTCATTCGCCTCATCCTGAACCAGATCGGCCGCCGCCTGACCGAGACGCTCGGCGCCGTTCAAGGCGAGGAGAAGAAGCGCACCCTTCTGTTGATGCTCGACGAGTTTCCCGCGCTGGGTCGGCTTGACTTCTTTGAAAGCGCGCTCGCCTTCATGGCCGGCTATGGCATCCGCGTCTATCTGATCGCGCAATCCCTCAACCAGATCGCCAAGGCCTATGGCGAGAACAACGCGATCCTCGACAATTGCCATGTGCGCATCGCCTTCGCGGCCAATGACGAGCGCACCGCTAGGCGCATCTCGGACGCGCTCGGCACCGCGACCGAACTGCGCGCCCAGCGCAACTACGCCGGCCATCGTCTCGCGCCCTGGCTCGGCCATGTCATGGTCAGCCGGCAGGAAACGGCGCGCGCACTGCTGACGCCCGGCGAGGTGATGCAGCTGCCGCAGGACGACGCGATCGTCCTCGTCTCTGGACTTGCGCCTATTCGCGCAAAGAAGCTGCGGCATTACGAGGACGGGAATTTCACGAGCCGGTTGCTCGCGGCGCCGAGTTTGACCGCGGCATCGTATGCAGATCGACCCGCTGCACGCGCCGATGACTGGTCCGGGCAATGCGGCACCGTCGATCTGCGTCTGGCAACGCTGCCATTCAAGGATCTGATTCCGGGCGCCGACGACGATGGCGGGCTGAAGCAACAGCTCACGCTGTTCGACGGGCTCGCATCCGCTGCGATCGAGGCAGGCGTGAGCGAGGATCGGCTGCTCGATGCGGACGACGACACCGCTGCCGACAGCCGGCAAATGCAGCTTGCCTCGGCTGGCGCAGCAGTGGTGCGTCGTGCACACGCCGTCACCCGCGACGACGACGATCTTCTCCCCGCATTCTGACGAGTGAACGATGAAGCCGAAGCTGTCCGTCTATCTGTCCGACCATATTGCAGACCGGCTGGCGCTTGCTGCCAAGCGGCCGGGAGCAAACAAGTCCGCCATCGTCGACGCGGCGCTTGACCGCTTTCTCAACCCCGAACGAGACCCCACCGGCGACGCGGCGCTCCTGCGGCGACTTGATCGGATGAGCCGCCAGCTCGATCGCCTTGATCGCGATCAGGCCATCATGGCGGAGACGCTCGCACTGTTCGTCCGCTACTACCTGACCATCACGCCCCCTCTGCCAATCGCCGATCAGGATACCGCCCGGGCGCTTGGACGCGAGCGCTTCGAAATGTTCGTCGCCCAGGTCGGCAAGCGCATCGCTTCGGGTGGGCGGCTTGTGGCGGAGGTTCTGGACCGCGTCACCACGTCGAACCCTGATCTGTTTACGCGTCAGCTCGAGGAAGGGGCGCCGATCGGCAATCGCTCCGCTACTCAGGAAACAGGTTCCCGCGCACCGAATGGGGCGGGAGAGGCGCCGGGGCTTTCCCCGGCAGGTCGGGAGGAGGTCGGCAATGTCTGACCTCCTCTCGACTGAAACGCGTGAACGTCGCCGCGGCATGCTCCGCACCGCCATGGGACCGGCGATCGGGCGCGCGCTCGACGAGCCGGACGTGGTCGAGGTGCTCGTCAATCCAGATGGACATCTGTGGCTCGATCGCCATGGTTCTGGGCGTTCGGATACCGGTGTCTTGTTGACGGCACTGGAAGTGGAGCGGATCATCCGCCTCGTCGCAAGTCACATTCGCGCCGAGGCGAGCGCCGCGTCTCCGATCGTTTCGGCCGAACTTCCGGAAACCGGAGAACGCTTCGAAGGCTTGCTGCCGCCCGTGGTGCTGGCGCCGTGCTTTGCCATTCGCAAGCCGGCGATGACTACGTTCCGACTCGCGGATTACGTGATCGCCCAGATCACGACCGCGCAGGTCGCCTCTGTGCTGGCTACGGCGGTTGCGGAAGCACGCAACATCCTCGTCGCTGGCGGCACCGGATCGGGCAAGACCACGCTTGCCAACGCACTCCTGGCCGAGATCGCTGCGCTTGAGGAACGCATCGTGATCATCGAGGACACGCGCGAGCTGCGTTGTGCAGCCAAGGATGCGGTCACGTTGCGCACCAAGGTGGGCGTGGCGGTGCTCGCCGACCTCGTGCGCTCGACGCTGCGGCTTCGTCCCGACCGCATCATCGTCGGCGAGGTGAGGGGAGGCGAGGCGCTCGACATGCTCAAGGCCTGGAACACGGGCCACCCGGGCGGCCTCGCCACCGTGCATGCGAACTCTCCCCGCGCCGCTCTCTATCGACTCGAACAACTCGTCCAAGAGGCGGTCGCCACCGTTCCCCGTCGCCTGATCGCTGAAGCCATCGACCTGGTCGTCTTCATCAAAGGCCGCGGCGCGGGACGGCGCGTCGAGGCCGTGGTCGAGGTGAAAGGGCTCGACTCTGGCGGCGACTACGTCCTCGCCACCCCGCCTGGCTTGCCGAGCCGATCGCGCCATTCCTGATCAATGGAGAATGACATGCCCTCGCTACGGATGACATTTGCGTCCACACCACCGCTCGCCCGACCGGAGCGGGTCGCGATCGTACTGCTGGTCGGAACGGTCGTAGCTGCTGTCGCCATCCTCGTGGCGACGACGCCTGCTTGGGCCGCAGGGTCCGGAATGCCGTGGGAAGCGCCGCTCGAGCGGATTCTCGAGTCAGTGCAAGGGCCGGTCGCCAAGATCGTCGCGGTTATCATCATCACCGTGACCGGTCTTTCGCTTGCCTTCGGCGATACCTCGGGTGGCTTCCGAAAGCTGGTCCAGGTCGTGTTCGGACTGTCGGTCGCTTTCGCGGCAACCTCGTTCTTTCTCTCCTTCTTCTCGTTCGGCGGCGGAGCGCTCATCTGATGCGGCGCGAGGGATTTGAGCTCGTTCTTCATCGCTCCTTGACCGAACCAATCTTGATCGGCGGCGCGCCGCGCGCGGCCGCGATCCTGATCGGCACCTTGGCGGCGGTGCTCGCGCTCGGCCTCCGCCTCTGGATCGCCGGGCTCGTGCTTTGGATTGTCGGGCACGGTCTCGCCGTGTGGCTCGCAAAGCGAGATCCAGCTTTTGTCGAAGTCGCGGCCCGTCACATCAAGCACAAGGCATGGCTCACATGCTGAACCTCAACGAATTCCGCACCCACGCCCATCGCCTGGCTGACTGGCTGCCCTGGGCCTGTCTGATCGCCCCGGGCGTCGTCCTCAATAAGGATGGCAGCTTTCAGCGCACAATCCGCTATCGGGGTCCGGACCTCGATAGCGCGACCGAGGCCGAGCTCATGAGCGTGATGTCGCGCGTCAACAATGTGTTGAAGCGCTTCGGTTCCGGCTGGGCGCTGTTCTTCGATGCGCAACGCGTGCCCGCGTCCGACTATCCGCGGTCGCGGTTTCCGGACGCGGTGTCATGGCTGGTCGACGAGGAGCGCCGCGCCGCATTCGAAGGTACACCGGACGCCGCGCAACACTATGAGAGCGTCTACCACCTGACGTTCGTCTATCTGCCGCCGGCGGGACGCGTGTCGCGCCTCGAGGCATTGTTTCTTGAGGAGCCGGATCACGAAGCAACGCGCACGAACACACTCGCGCGTCTGCTGCGGTGGAAGCATCGGGCGAACCGCTTGTCAGCCGGCAATGATGCCAGCCGCCACGGCGACGCGGGTGAACGACGCGCTATTCCGAATGGGCACGGTGCAGGAGCCGACGGCCGTGCAGACAGCGATCAGGTCCAGGCACGGGACCAAAGGATCACCGCTGGCGATACCCCGTCAGTCGCGATCCGCCAAACAGGAGCCGACGCCTATCGCGAGCACCGCGCCCGCTTCGTGCAGGAAACCGATCGCACCATCGATCTGCTTGCTTCGGTACTGCCCGAGGTCCATCCGCTCGACGACGAAGAAACGCTCACCTATCTCCACGCCTGCATATCGACCAAGCGCCATCGTGTAGGCGTTCCCGAGATTCCGGCCTATCTTGACGCGATCCTATGTGACGAACCGTTTGTCGGTGGCTTTTCGCCTGCAATCGGTCGGAGTCACCTTCGCACGCTATCGGTGCTTGGATTCCCGACCGTCACGTTCCCCGGCATCCTCGATGATCTCAATCGCCTTGGGCTTCCGTATCGCTGGGTCACTCGCTTCCTGCCGCTCGATCGCACTGAGGCGAGCGCCGCGCTGACGCGTTATCGCCGGCAATGGTTTGCGAAGAGGAAGTCGGTCGGCGCCATCCTGAAGGAGGTGATGTTCAATGAGCAGGCCGCGCTGCTCGACACCGACGCCGACAACAAAGCGGCCGATGCCGACACGGCGCTGCAGGAGCTTGGGGACGATCTGGTCGCGTTCGGCTACCTCGCGACGACCGTCACGGTTGCGGACGAAGACTCGCACGCAGCGGAGGAAAAGATCCGCGGCATCGAGCGCGCGATCAACAGCCGCGGCTTCACCACGATCCGGGAGACCGCGAACGCCGTTGAGGCATGGCTCGGAAGCTTGCCTGGTCAGGTCTATGCCAATGTGCGCCAGCCGATCGTCCACACCCTCAACCTTGCGCATATGTGTCCGCTTTCGGCCGTCTGGGCAGGGCCGGACCGCTGCGAACATCTCGACGGACCACCGCTCCTTCTTGCGAAAACGAAGGGCGCCACGCCCTTCCGTCTGTCGCTGCATGTCGGCGACGTCGGCCACACCATCGTGGTCGGTCCGACCGGCGCCGGCAAGTCGGTGCTTCTGTCGATGCTTGCGCTGCAATTCTGTCGCTACGTCGGCTCCCAGATCATCGTGTTTGATAAGGGACGCTCAGCGCGCGCGGTGACGCTGGGCCTAGGCGGCGCATGGTACGAGCTCGGCATCGAGGGTGGGCTCGCCTTCCAACCGCTCGGCCGTATCGACGAGGGTGGCGCGCGCATGTGGGCGCTCGACTGGCTGTGCGGCGTGCTGGCGCACGAGCGGGTGCCCATCACGCCCGAGGTCAAGGAAACGGTCTGGTCGGCGCTGCGGAGTCTCGCGTCGGCGCCCGCGCCCGAACGCACGATGACGGGTCTGGTGGCATTGCTCGCGCGCGACGCTCTACGCCAGGCCCTCGAACCCTACACGCTTGAGGGCCCTTATGGCCGCTTCCTCGATGCTGACGAGGACTGCTTGGCGCAGGCTGACGTCCTGACCTTCGAAATGGAGGAACTGATGGCGCTTCCGGGGCTGGTCGCGCCGGTGCTCACGTATCTATTCCATGCCTTGGAGGAGCGGTTCGATGGACGCCCAACCCTGCTGATACTCGATGAAGCCTGGGTCTTTCTTGACGATCCTCTGTTCGCCCATCGCATCCGCGAGTGGCTCAAGACGTTACGCAAGAAGAACGTGGCGGTCATCTTCGCTACGCAATCGTTGGCCGACATCGCGGACAGCGCGATCGCTCCGGCCATCATCGAGTCTTGCCCCACGCGGATTTTCCTGCCGAACCCGCGTGCTCTCGAACCCACGCAGACCGAGACCTATCGCCGCTTCGGTCTCAACGACACGCAAATCTCGCTGATCGCCGAGGCGTTCGGAAAGCGTGACTACTATCTTCAATCGCGCGCCGGCAACCGCCTGCTCGAGCTCGGGCTCGGGCCGGTCGCGCTCGCCTTCGCCGCAGCATCCACTCCCGAAGACCAGCGCCTGATCGACAAGGTGCTGGCCGAGACGGATCCCTCGGCCTTTGCCGAGGCCTTCCTCGCCGAGCGCGGTCTTTCGTGGGCGGCAGACCTTCTTCGCACCTTCGAACACGTGCGCGCGGCTTGGGCGGCGCCTCGTTGAACCATTCGCAAATCGGGAGATTGAACATGCCGAATTCCCTCTTGGTCGCTCGTCATCTGCCGCGGACCGGCGGCCGAAAGCCAGCGATGTGCGTGGCGTTGCTGCTCGCCATCGCCGCTGTGGCACCTCAGAAAACCCTTGCTCAGCAAGTGGTGTTCGATCCGTGGAACTATACGGAGAACATCCTCTCGGCTGCGCGCGCGCTCAATCAGATCAACAACCAGATCAAGAGCCTCGAGAACGAGGCGCGTATGCTCAGTGACAGCGCTCGCAATCTCACGAGCCTGCCCACGAGCGTGGCGGAACGACTCAAGTCACATGTCGACGAAATCAATCAGCTGCTCGCTCAGTCGCGCGGGATCACCTTCGAGCTCGAAAGGACGAACAGCGAGTTCGAACGCCTCTATCCGCGTGAATATTCAGCCACGGCGTCGGCCGAGCGCATGACGCAGGATGCACAGGCCCGTTGGACCAACACCCACGAAGCTCTGCGGCAAACGTTGCAGACGCAATCGAAGATTGTCGAGGCGATCGAGCGCGACGGTGGAACACTTCAGACCCTGCTGAGCGCCTCGTCGGGAGCGGTCGGCGCGCTGCAGGCGCGGCAATCGGGCAACGAGCTCGCCGGCCTTCAGGTCAAGCAATCGATTCAGCTCCAGGCCTTGATCGCCGCGCAGGCGCGCTCCGACACCTTGCGAGATGCTGAGCGGAAGACGTCGGAAGAGATGGCTCGCGAGCGGTTCACGCGCTTCATCGGCGACGGCCGCGCCTACGCCGGCCATTAAGTGGAGGAAAGCACATGGCCGATCTCTCCGTCATCGACCGCTTCACCGACACCTTCTCGCGCTTCATCGATTCCGGGTTCGGCCTTCTCGGCGGCGATGTCGCGTTCCTGAGTGCGACGCTGATTGCGATCGACGTGACCCTGGCGGGGCTTGCCTGGAGCCTGCGCGCCGACGACCACATTCTCGCGACGCTGGCGAAGAAAGTGCTCTATGTCGGCGCCTTCGCCTTCATTATCGGGAATTTCAAGTCGCTCGCCGATATCGTTTTCAACTCCTTTTCGAGCATTGGCCTCAAGGCGAGCGGCGGCTCGCTCTCGTCCGCCAACTTGATGCGGCCAGGTTTCGTTGCATCCGCGGGCTTCACGGCGGCGCATCCGCTGCTGCAGGAGACAAGCCAGTTCTCCGGCTTCGAGGTTCTCGCCAATCTGCCGACGATCCTGATCCTGCTGTTGTGCTGGATCTTGATCGTGCTCGCCTTCTTTGTGCTGTCGGTCCAGCTCTTCGTCACGCTCATCGAGTTCAAGCTGACGACGCTCGCGGGCTTTATCCTGGTGCCGTTCGCACTGTGGGGAAAGACGGCGTTCCTGGCCGAACGAACCCTTGGCAATGTCGTGTCGTCGGGCATCAAGGTCATGGTGCTTGCCATCATCATCGGTATCGGGTCGACCATTTTCGGCGAGCTTGCGACCACGCTGACGCGCCCGATCGATATTGCCTCGGCGATGAGCCTCCTGCTCGCGGCGATCTCGCTGCTCGGTCTCGGTATCTTTGGCCCCGGGATCGCAGCAGGTCTGGTCTCCGGGGCGCCGCAGCTTGGCGCCGGAGCCGCCGCAGGAACCGTCGCCGGCGCCGCAGCGGTCGTGGTCGGCGGCGGTTCGCTGGCGCTGGGCGGCCTACGCGGTGCCGCAAGCGGTTCGGCGGCGGCCGTGCGCTCCGCTTCGTCTCTTGCGGGCGCATCCTCGACCGCGACGAGCGGAGGACCTGCAGCAGCGGTCAGAGGGGAGGGACAGTCAACCGGTGGCTCCTCGACCGTCGCCAACGCCCATTCCGGCCCAGAAGGAACAAGCGACGGTGGCACGCCGCGCTGGGCTGCAAAGCTTCGCCGGGGGCACCGGGTGCGCGAGGCTGCGCAGGTCGCGGCTCACACACTGAAAGAAGGCGACAAGGGTGGTCAAGGCACCAGTCCGAAACTGGGGGAGAACTGAGCCATGGCCTCTCATTCATTCCGCCGCGCGTCAGTGCGCTACGGCGATACACCTGAACCCGTCACGCCATATCAGAAGGCGGCCCAGGTATGGGACGAGCGGCTCGGCTCCGCCCGGGTGCAGGCGCGCAATTGGCGCTTGGCGGCCATCGCTTCGACTGGGCTTTCAGCACTGCTTGGGCTCACGCTCGTGATCACCGTTGGGCGGTCCAGCATCGTGCCCTATGTCGTGGAGGTCGATCGGCTTGGCGAGGTCAGAGCCGTCGGTCCGGCGATCGAGCCTTACAAAGCGAGCGATGCGCAGATCGCTCACTTCCTGGCTCGCTTCATCGAGAACATCCGCTCGCTCTCGATTGATCCTGTCGTCGTGCGGGCCAACTGGCTTCACGCCTACGACTATGTCACCGATCGCGGCGCGCAGACCCTGAACGACTACGCGCGCGAGGCCGACCCGTTCACGAAGATCGGGGCGAGAACCGTGACAGTGGAGGTGATCTCGGTCGTGCGTGCCTCGGGCGATTCGTTTGAGACGCGCTGGAGGGAAAGCACCTACGAGAACGGCGCGGTCGCCAAGACCGAACGCTTCACCGGGGTGTTCACTGTAATCCTCAAGCCACCAACCACGGCCGAGATGCTGCGGAAGAATCCGCTCGGCCTTTACGTCCACTCCCTCAATTGGTCGCGCGACCTTATTGGAGATGACAGGAAATGATGAACCTCGCCATGAAGAGCTCCGCTTCGGCGGCGGCAATCAGTTTGGCATTGTCGCTCGGCGCCTGCGCGACCAAGCTGAATCTCGAAGCGCCCTATGACGAATTCACCTTCGAGCCTGCGGTGCAGGAATCTGAGGCACCAAGGCCGGTGCAAGTGGTGGAAGTGCCGAAGCCGCTGCCGTTGCCAGGGCAACTGAAGCCGGCGCCTGGGAAGCCGGCCAAGCACGAGAAAGTTCCGCCGAAGCAGGCGGTCAACAAGGCGAACGAGGCCGCGCGCATTGAGCCCACGCGCGCCGGCTATGTGAATGCCATCCAGGTCTATCCCTGGACCGAAGGCGCGCTCTATCGTCTGTATGCGAGTCCGGAGAAGATCTCGACCGTCGCGCTACAGCCGGGGGAGGAGTTGCTCGACGTTTCGACTGGCGACACCGTGCGCTGGGTGGTCGGTGACACTCTGAGCGGGCAGGGCACTGCGCGGCGTGTCCATATCCTCGTCAAGCCGACGCTCCCCGACATTCAGACCAACCTCGTGATGCTTACCGATCGGCGCACGTATCACCTGGAGCTCGTCTCGACCAAGCAGACCTACATGGCGTCGGTCTCGTGGACCTACCCGGCCGACAGTCTGATCGCGTTGCGACGGCAGAACGCTGGGGCGCGCGAGGAGGAACAGCGTGTCGTCGGTCGCGGCGTGCGGCTCGACAATTTGAACTTTCGCTATCGCATTGAAGGCGACAGCCCGCCCTGGCGGCCGCTGCGAGCATTCGATGACGGACGCAAAGTCTACATCCAGATGCCGTCCGGTCTTTCTCAGGGCGAGGCGCCACCGCTCTTCGTCGCAGGCGGCGACGGCCGTCCGACTCTCGTGAACTATCGCGTGCGAGGCTCCTACTACATTGTCGATCGCATGTTCGGGGCAGCCGAGCTTCGGCTGGGCGAGAATCCGCAACGCATCGTTCGCATCATCCGCACCGATGCGCGGTCGATTTCCGAAACGTTCGGAGGTGGACTCTTTGGAGGCGCATCGTGACCGACCAAGACAAGATCGATCCAGAGCGGCTCGAACTCCGCGCCAGACCGCGCCCGATCCGGCGCCTCAACAAGCGCACGCTCCTGATCGGCTGCGCCGTCGCCGCGCTGCTGATTGCCGGCGCGATGATCCTCGCGCTCAATCCGCCGCGGCTTGTCGCTCCGGGCGAGCGGACCGAGCTATACAATACCGAACGCAAGCAGACGGCCGAGGGACTTCAGAAGCTGCCAAAATCGTATGCAGATGTCCCGCAGCTGGGTCCGCCTTCGCCAGGCGATATTGGTCGCGGTGTTGTCAGCGGCGAGAGAAAGCTTGGCGTGCCATCTGGCCCGGCGGGTACATCGTTTGTGCCGAACCCCGAGGAGGAGGCCGAACGCGCCGAGCGCATCCGGCAGGCCCGCATCGCGCAACAAGCCAAGGCATCGGGGTTGTTCTTTCGCCTCTCCGGAAAGCAGGAGCGCCGCCGGCAGGCGACACCGGTCGCGCAGACATCGCCCGCAACTGCTGCGCCTGCGAGCCGCACAGTCCCCGACGACGAGCGAAATCCCCTGACCGTGGGTCCATCGTCACGCCCGAATCGTGAGGGACTCTACGATCGCAGCGCCGAAATCGTCCCGCCGTCGCAGGCGCGCAAGCTATCCTTCGTCGGCGCTCGGGCGGAGCGGGAGACTTTGAACCCGCACCCGCTCACTGAACCGCCGTCGCCCTACACGATCATGGCGGGCTCTACGATCGCGGCGAGCCTCGTGACCGGCGTGAATTCCGATTTGCCGGGCATGACGATCGGGCAGGTGACCGAGAACGTCTACGACACGGTCACCGGCGAGCATCTTCTTATCCCGCAAGGGACGCGCCTGATCGGCAAATACGACAGCGTCGTTGCCTTCGGACAAAGGCGGGCGCTGCTCGTCTGGACGCGCATCATCCTGCCGAACGGCAACTCGATCGTGATCGAGAACCTGCCT
The DNA here is from genome assembly GCA_009377695.1 of Hyphomicrobiales bacterium. Taxonomy (GTDB): domain Bacteria; phylum Pseudomonadota; class Alphaproteobacteria; order Rhizobiales; family Xanthobacteraceae; genus VAZQ01. Next base: position 17,890 of record WHTP01000107.1, read on the forward strand.
GCGACCGATGCCTCAGGCTATGCCGGGCTCGAGGACGAGGTCGATTTCCACACATGGCAGCTCATCAAAGCGATCGGGCTCGCGACGTTGCTCGGCGTCGGAACCGAGCTGACGCTCGGCGACGACGAAGGCGACCTCGTGCGGTTGCTGCGCGAAAGCGTGCAACAGACCACCAACCGCGCGGGGCAACGTCTCGTGGAGCGACAGCTCGACGTGCAACCGACCATCACCGTGCGGCCAGGCTGGCCGCTGCGCGTCATCGTTGCCAAGGATCTCGTACTGAAACCGTATGCGGATGCGCAGGCGCGGAGGACGAAATGAAGAAGATGAAACTCGCGAAACTTCCGGACCGTGTGCCCGTGAAGCTGCAGGTCACGTTGGCGCCGGACCTGGCGGCGCGGCTGCGAGACTATGCGGATCTTTATCAGCAAACCTACGGCGCCCGCGAGGAGCCGGTCGATCTGGTCCCGTTCATGGTCGAGGCCTTCCTCGACAGCGACCCAGAGTTTCGGCGGGTCAGCCGGACGAAGACCGGGAAAGGGGATGATGCCGAGCAGCCCGCAACTTCCAGCAGAAGGCCGGCCTTCGACGACGCGGATCAGGTCATCCGGGAGCTGCGGAGGCCGCGATCGCCCGTGTCCCCGGGCGCATCAAGCGAATCGTAACAATCATAAGAATCGTAACAATCATAATGAGAGAGCAGGGGGTAGCCTGATGGCCTCGCTTGCAAAATCCGATTTCGGAGCTAATATACTCCATTGTTGGAGTATAAATATGGCCCTCGCTCCGAGGTATCCCAATTCCAGACATGAACCGTCTCCGCTGATTGACCTGTCGGCGAAGGTGGAGCGCGAGCGGCTCAGCCCGTCGGCCATCAAGGCATTCCTCAACATCATGGAGAAATGGGCTGTACGCGATGAGGATGCCCGAGCACTGCTCGGCGGCATCTCGAACGGCCAGTACTACGAGATGAAGAAGAAGCCGGAGCGGACGCTCGATGCCGATACATTGACCCGCATTTCCTACCTCGTCGGCATCTTCAAGGCCCTCAACATCCTCTATTCCGAGAAGCTCGCCGATGCTTGGGTACAGCGACCCAACACAAACCGCGTCTTCGCCGGGCAAACGGCGCTCACTTACATGATCAAGGGCGGCCTGCCAGCGATGCAGACCGTGCGCCGCCTCCTCGACGCACGGCGGGGCGGCGTGTGAAACTACCGCGGACAAGCCTCGTCCGTCAGAACGACACGCATCGCCTGATCCCCTCGAAATACAGCGAGGGCGGCGACAGCGTGCTCGCACGCATTGCGGACGATGACGCACACCTGGAGGATATTTTCGATCTCGACAACGCCACCAACGACCGGCTGCTTGCCGAGAACAACCTGCTTCTAGGCATTGGTATCCATGAACTCGTGTTCGGTGTCCCATACTGCCGGATCGTCAACGCTGCATTCTGCCATGCCCACCCGCTCGGCAGCCGGTTCAATGGGGCCGATCGCGGCGCCTGGTACGCGGCCTTCGAACTCGAGACCTCCCAGGCAGAGGGTGCGTTTCACAAAGCCGTCGAGCTTGCGGAGGTGAACTGGTTCGAGGAGGAAATCACTTACGACGACTATCTGGCGGATTTCAGCGCGGAGTTTTACGATATCCGGGACGACGGACAGTTCGCCGAATGCCTCGATCCCGATAACTATTTGGCATCGCAGAATCTCGCGCAGCAATTGCTTGAAGCTGGCTCGCTTGGCATCGCCTACCCAAGTGTTCGTCGAAAGGGGGACACCTGCATCGCCTGCTTCCGCCGGGCACTCATCATGAATGTACGGAAGGTCGCTACCTATCGGTTCGTCTGGAAAGGCAGGACGGAGCCGGAGATTTCAGCACTCTGAGTCGTCACCATCCTCAGTACTCCCGATCCGAGAGAGTGCACGCTTTACTAAGCAAACTGACCGATTGAGAGACGCAAGGAGCTTTCTCAGATCTGTAGTACTTGCTTCTTCCAAGCGGAGATTTCTCTCTTCGATCGTTTGGCCTACGAGCTCGTCTATCGAGGACATGATCCGTTTGAGCCTCTGCGCTCCGTTTGCGAGGCCGGACATCGATGGGATCACACTGCCGTCCGCGGTTATAGTAGCTACAAGCGACGCTTCGGCTAGCAAAGCCTCTGCGATCACTTCCGCTGGTACGTCAACAGCTGTGAGTACTGCATGGGTATCAGCAACGCGGTAGCCGAGCCGATAAGCAGTGGCATCCGCACCGTTCGCAAGTCGGAGCGGTTCAGCGAACGGCTCGAGACTGATCGAATAAGGACGGCTTGTATGCAGGGGGTGGCCCCTTTCGCATAGAGATCCTTTTGTTGAGTATACTCAATTGTTGAGTATACTCAACGCCGTGCATGTCGTCATCCATGAGCGACATGCGGCAAGTTGTCGGACGAAATCTTCGCCGCCTTCGAAATGCGAAGGGTTGGAGTCAAGAGGAGCTCGCGTTTAAGGCTTCAGTAGATAGAAGCTATATTAGTCAGCTTGAGACGGGAGTTTACAGCGCGTCCGTTACAGTGTTGGGCAAGCTCGCTAAGGCGCTTGGCGTCGAGGTGAGTGAGCTGCTGAAGTTGGATCGGTAAGAAGGGTTCGGATTTTCCCGCCCCGTGGGCGCCTGGGCGGAATACCTGACTCGCTGGGCGAGGGACATTGGTACGGAGAGCTGACCTTCTCACTACGAATCTGGGGGTCAGGAGTTCGAATCTCTGTGCGCCGGGAGACCGGCAAGGAGTAGTCGGTGAAAGTCCGATACGATGAAGGAGTAGCGAACCGCATCGGCCCCGAGCCGTGCATCGCTGGCTGCGAGGCCAGCGG
>WHTP01000110.1 GCA_009377695.1 Hyphomicrobiales bacterium
GGTCTTGCATTTCCAGGTCAAGCCGCGCGAGGATCAAGATGCGATCCATATCTATGTTTGTCACTTCAAGTCAAAAGCACCGACGCAGATCTTTCGCGAATCCTGGTACAGCGCAGAGATCTATTCGAAGCATAGCGAAGGGATCGGATCAGCCCTGTCGACGATCCGCCGCACGGCTGAGGCGATCGCCCTTCGAATGATTCTAACGGAGCAAATGAAGGGCACCAGCACGCCGGTGGTCGTGCTCGGTGACGTCAACGACGCCGATCATAGCAACACCCTCAATATCCTTACCGGACAACCCAATTACTTGATGGGATTCTCGACCGGCGGCAGCGACGTTGATCTCTATACAGCGCAGACCCTGCAGGAGTATCGCAGCACGCGCGACGTCTACTACACGCACATCTTCAACAATATTCGAGAATCGTTAGACCAGATTCTGGTCAGCCAGGAATTTTATGATAACAGTAGGAAACGCATCTGGGCGTTCGAAGGCCTCGAGGTCAACAACGACCACCTCAACTTCGAAGATCACAAGGAACGCGGCACGAACGATCATGGCGTCGTCCGCGCCAGGTTCAAATTTGATCCCGCACGACAATAGTAGTGAACGAGTCTCAGAAGTGACGTGCTCGACGCATTTCGCGCCCGGCGTGAGAGCGCACGTTACGTCCGCGTGCGATTGCGGATTAGAAAGTCGTCGTAGGTATACTCGGCAACGCGCCACCACAGATACTGGTCGTTGCGGAACGCCAGCATCGCCTCCCAGACCTTCTTGAAGTTCTCGTTCTTGGCCGACACTTCGTTGTAGACCTCGAGCGACGCCTTCAGGCTCGCATCCATGATCGATGGCGAAAATGCCTGCAGCTTGGCATGCCCGCCACCGAGTAGGCTCTTGAGCGCGACTGGATTGAGTGCGTCATATTTCGACAGCATCCATTCGTTCGACAGCGACGACGCCGTTCGAAGGATCGCTTTGTAGTTCGCCGGCAGTGCATTCCATTTGTCGAGGTTGAAGAAGTGGTGGAGCATCGCTCCGCCCTCCCACCAGCCGGGATAGTAGTAGTACGGCGCAATCTTCGCGAAGCCGAGCTTCTCGTCGTCGTAGGGGCCCACCCATTCGGCGGCATCGATGGTGCCCTTCTCCAACGATGAATAGACCTCGCCCCCGGGGATCTGCTGCGGGACCACGCCGAGCTTGGCCAACACGGTGCCGGCGAATCCGCCGATGCGCATCTTGAGGCCGCGCAGGTCGGCCGGCGTTTTGACTTCGCGCCGAAACCAGCCGCCCATCTGGCAGCCGGTGTTGCCGCACGGCAGGCCGTAGATGTTGAACTTGTTGTAGAAGTCGTTCATCAGCTCCATGCCGCCGCCGTGGTACATCCAGGCGTTCATCATGCGCGCATTGAGGCCGAAGGGCACGGTCGTGCCGAAGGCAAAGGTCGGATCCTTGCCGAAATAATAGTAGGACGCGGTCTGCGCCATTTCGACCGTGCCCTTCTGCACCGCATCGGCGGCCGCGAGCGGCGGCACGATCTCGCCGGCGCCAAAGACCTGGATATGGAAACGCTTGTCGGTCATCTCCGACACCGCTTTGGCGAATTCCTCCGCCGCGCCATAGATGGTGTCGAGGTTCTTAGGGAAGCTCGAAGTCAGGCGCCATTTGAGCTCCGGCATCGACTGCGCAATCGCCGGTGCGGCGACGGCCGTGCTGGCGGCTGCAAGACCGGCCCCCTGAAGAAACTGACGGCGTTTCATATCGGCTCCTAGATCACGGAAGGTTAAGCGTAACCGGGCACTTATGAGCATGAATTGCGGCAACAAATCCGGTTACCGATCAAGGATCCTCGAGAAGACGATGCCCTATCCTTCGATCACGATCTTCGGCGCCGCACGCGCCGGCTGCTCCATGAGCTGGTCGCGCACGCGCGCCGCAATGTCGCGGTAGATCGCCGCATGTGGCCCATCCGGCTCGGTCGCGACCACCGGCAGCCCGGAATCGGATTTCTCGCGGATGGTCGCATGCAACGGCACCTCCCCGAGGAACGGCACGTCGAGCCGCTCGGCCTCCATCCGCGCGCCACCGTGACCGAAAATATCCGAACGCTCCCCGCATTTCGGGCACAGGAAGTAGCTCATGTTCTCGACAATACCGAGCACCGGCACATTGACGCGGCGGAACATGGCAATGCCGCGCCGCGCGTCGATCAGCGCGAGGTCCTGCGGCGTCGAGACGATGACCGCGCCCTTGAGCGGCACCTGCTGTGCCATGGTGAGCTGGGCGTCGCCGGTCCCTGGCGGCATGTCGACCACCATGACGTCGAGCGTGCCCCATTCGACCTCGCGCAGCATCTGCGTGAGCGCGGAGATCACCATCGGCCCGCGCCAGATCATCGGTGTCTCCTCGTCGATCAGGAAGCCGATCGACATGACGGTGAGGCCGTAGCGCGAGATCGGCTTGAGCCTGGTGCCGCCGAGCGTCTGCGGCTTCTCCTTGATTGCGAGCAGCTTTGGCAAGGACGGGCCATAGATGTCGGCATCGAGGATGCCGACCTTCAATCCAAGCGACGCAAGGCCGAGCGCGAGATTGACGGCGGTGGTTGATTTACCGACCCCGCCCTTGCCGGAGGCAACCGCGATGATCGCGGCGACACCCGGGACGCCGGCTTGCGCTCTACCACCGCCGCCATGCGCGGCGCGCGGCGCGGCACCGCCGGCTGCAGGACGTGCGGCCCCCGCGCCCGCCTTGCGTTCGGCGGTCAAAGCAACCAGCGCTGAGACAACGCCCGGCACGGCGCGCGCGGCCTTCTCGGCACGTTCGCGTACCGGTTCCCAGGCTTTGACCGCCGCGGCATCGACGGCGATCGAGAAGAACACCTTCCCATCGGTCACCACGACGTCGGACAACGCATCGGTCTCGGTCAGCGGCATCCCATCCGGAGCCGGAACCTTGGCGAGGCTGTCGAGGATTTGCTGCTTGGTCGGCGCCATGGCGCTCCGCCACTTGCACGATCATGATCCAACCCAATTGGATCAGATCGCGATCTAGCTCTTTGTTTGAACATGATCTCTTCCGAAAACCGGTTCCCAGCCCGGATCAAGTCCGGCGCAGGCTTTTTCGGGATCATGTTTGTGGCCGCCACCATACGGCCGACGCGCGACGGGTCAACGCCCTGTTGACGGGCGCTGCATGCCGTCGCAATCACGATACAGATATGCTGCAAAGGGGCCCATTGGCAGGAGGGAATGATGGCGAAGGTGGCGTTTATCGGACTTGGCGTGATGGGCTACCCCATGGCCGGGCATCTCAAGGCCAAGGGCGGCCACGAGCTCACAGTCTATAACCGCACCGCCGCCAAGGCCGACTCCTGGGTGGCAAAATTCGGCGGCAAGCGCGCGGCGACGCCCAAAGAGGCCGCGCAGGGCCAGGACTTCGTCATGGCCTGCGTCGGCAACGACCATGACCTGCGCGAGGTGACGCTCGGCGAAAGTGGCGCGTTCGCCGGCATGGCAAAGGGGGCGGTATTCGTCGACCACACCACGGCGTCCGCGGAGATCGCACGCGAGCTGTATGCGCAAGCGACGGCGCGCGGCTTTGATGCGATCGATGCGCCGGTCTCCGGCGGCCAGGCCGGCGCCGAGAATGGCGTTCTGACGGTCATGTGCGGGGGCGACACGGCGCCGTACGGCCGCGCTGAGCCTGTCATCGCCGCCTATGCGCGCATGTGCAAGCTGCTCGGGGGCGCGGGCGCTGGTCAGCTCACCAAGATGGTGAACCAGATCTGCATCGCCGGATTGGTGCAGGGTTTGGCGGAAGGCATTCACTTCGCGAAGAAGGCAGGGCTCGACGTCGAGGCGGTCGTTCAGACGATCTCCAAGGGCGCTGCGCAATCCTGGCAGATGGAGAACCGCTACAAGACCATGAACGAGGGCAAGTTCGATTTCGGCTTCGCGGTCGACTGGATGCGCAAGGACATGGCGATCTGCCTCGGCGAGGCGCGCAAGAATGGCGCGAACCTGCCGGTCACGGCGCTGGTCGATCAGTTTTACTCCGAGGTGCAGAAGATGGGCGGCAAGCGCTGGGACACGTCGAGCCTGATTGCACGGCTGGAACGGTGAGCGGCGCTTCGTAGCCCGGATTGCGTGAAGCGAAATCCGGCCTACACCCTTCGGCTAAATCTCCACCGTCATCCCGTCCTCGGCAACAAGCACTCCCGCCGCCCTCGCCTCCTCGACTTTCGCCAGCATCGAGGAATTCATGTGCGTGAGCATGATGCGTCCTGCACGTAGGCTGGGTAGTTTTGGCTTGAGCAGCTCCCAGCTCAGGTGGCCCTTGAGTGCGCCGGCATAACCGTAACATTCCACAATGAAAAGGTCGGCGCCGTCGGCAACGCCAATCAGCGCGTCGGTCCATTCGGTATCGCCGGAATAGGCGAACAGCCGCTCCCCATCGGAAATGCGCAGCGCTGTCGATGGCGCGCCAGACTGATGCACGACTTCCGCCGTCGCCACCGCATGTCCGAGAATCTCGACCGGCCTTCCCGGCTCGATCTCCACGATCTCAAATGGGAAACGCCATCTGTTGCTCAGCGCGCGCGGAAAGAAGTTCTCGATCGCCGCCTCGATCCGCGCGCGCGAGCCAGGCGGCCCGGCGATGATAAGCGGACGCTCGCGCCGCGTAAGGTGTTGCGCGTCGAGCAAAAGGAAAGGCAGCGCGCCGAAATGGTCGCCATGCAGGTGCGAGAGAATGATGCCGTCCACGTTGCGGTGGTCGAGCCCGAGTGCCTTGAGCGCTACCAAGGAGGACGCGCCGCAGTCGACCAGCAAGGTCGCCTTCGCTGTGTCGAGCCAGAAGCAAGTGTTGAAACGGCCACCCGAGCCGAAGGCGTCGCCGGAGCCGACGATGGTAAGACGCATGCTTTATCCTGTCCCGGTGAAAGTCTGCGCATCCGGCGCATGCCACTCCAAATCGACGGTCGGTATCTCCATCCCCCCGCGCGTCATTCTGGTACGCTCTCTGATGACGCGAAATCCACGCTGCCGATAAAACGGCGAGGCTGTGATGCTCGAGTCCACTTTCACGCGTCGGTGCCCTCGATCTTGGAGGGTGCGTAGGGCACGTTCGAGCAGCCTTGAGGCGATCCCGCGCCGTCCAAAGTCCGGATCGACATAGAGACCGCAAATCTCATCATTCTTATATCCGCAGAATCCAACCACCCGGCCATCACACACAGCAACCTCAAATATCTCGCCATCGGCCATAGATCGGGCATAGCCCTCTATGGTCAACCCGTGTGCCCAACTGCGAGCCATCTCTTCGCCGTAGTCGCGCACGGCAACAAACTCGATCGCCCGCGTATGGATCGACAGCATCGCGGCGCCGTCCTCGGGGGTGCCAGCACGATACGTGACCGCGGCCACCGACATGCTCATGCACCTGCGCTTGGCCGCGCCGATACGTCTGCGTGCCAGCGGCGCACATTCGCACAGGCCTCCGGCACCATAAGCCTGGCCGGCTTCATGAAATCGACGGCGATCATCCCGGTAATGTCGGCGACGCTATAACCGTCGCCGGCTGCGAACGGCCGACCAGCGAGCGCGCGGTCGAAGATGCCGAGGAAGTCCTCGATGCGCGGCTTGTTGGCCTCCGCCCAGGCCGGCACCTGCGGGATTTCCGTCTTCGCCATCGCCGGATGGCTGTTGCGGAACACGTGGGAGACCGGAAACAGGAGGTGCAGCTCGAGCCGCCGATTCCACATGTCGACCAGCGCCACCTTCAGCGCGCCGCGGCCGAACAATGGCGGCTCCGGGTTGAGCGTCTCGAAATAGCGGCAGATGGCAATCGATTCCGTGATGACCGTGCCATCGTCCAGTACCAGCGCCGGTACCCGCTGCAGCGGGTTGATCGCAGCGAAGGCTGCCGACTTCTGCGCGAGCGCCCCGAGATCGACCGGCTCGAGCGGCACGGCAATGCCCTTTTCCGCCAGGAAAACCCGGACTCGGCGCGGGTTCGGCGTCCGACCGCCGTCATAGAGCTTCATGGAATCCCCCTGCCCGAGACCGGCTTCTAGAACCTCCGGACTCCAACCTTGCCGGGCGTCGACCGAAACCTTTTGTTAACTGCCATCTTTAGCCTGTCCTTAAGCGTGCTCTTAAGGAATTTGCGAGACTTTTGCACGGGTTGTGGGGCTGCGTATCAGCAACAAGTGATGAGTGTGAGTACCGACCAACGTGATGGTCCGGCTTCCTGGCCGGCGTCCTCGGACGGCTCGTCCGCCAAGCGCCGGCGCGCGGCGGCGCAGCATGTGCGCGAGGCCCGCGACCGCCTGATCTCGACCACCGGTACCCGCCCGGCCTTCGACTATGAGCTGTTGCGACTATTCGCTCAGAATCGACTCTCGGCGTCACTGGTGATCCTCCTGCTGGTCGGAGCCGTCGGATTCCTCTCGAGCTTCTGGGTCGGCGCCATCACCGCCGGCATCTGGACCAGCGCTGTCCTGGTCATTCATGCCATCATCATCACCAAATGCCGGCAGTTCCTTGCCGGGCCCGTGAGCGCAATGAACGGCCGCGCCTGGCGGCTGCGCTTCATCATGCTCGACCTGTTCTTCGGGCTGGCCTGGATGTTCATTCTGATTCATCCGGTCGGGGTCGAGGATGACAGCGGCACCTTCATGCTCTTCATCATGCTCTTGGTGGTGGCGCTGTCGAGCACACTATCAGCGAGCGTGCCGATGGCGATGATCGCGGCCACCACGCCGGTCACCGCCGCGGTGGCGCTCGATTTCGCGATCCGCGGAACGATCCAGGACTACATCCTCGCGATGCTGGCAATCACCGCGCAATGCTATTTTACGCTGTTGACGCACCGGCTTTACTCGACCCAGCTCGCCACGCTCGAGGCCCGCGCAGAGAAGGACGCCCTGATCGGAGAGCTCGAGACCGCAAAGTCGATCTCCGACGAGGCGCGCCGCCGCGCGGAAACCGCGAACATCGCCAAATCGCGCTTCCTCGCTCAGATGAGCCACGAGCTGCGCACGCCGCTCAACGCCATCCTCGGATTTTCCGAGGTGATGAAGACCGAGATCTTCGGTCCTCACACGGTGCCGCAGTACAAGGACTATGCCGGCGACATCCACAATTCCGGCGTCCACCTGCTCGGCCTCATCAATGAGATTCTCGATCTCTCGCGCATCGAGGCCGGCCGCTACGAGCTCAACGAGGAAGCAGTCTCGCTGGTGGGCGTCGTCGGCGAATGCTGCCACCTGCTGCAGATGCGCGCGCGCAATCGCGGCCTGACGTTGCACGAGATGTTCGAGGAAGGCATGCCGAAGCTGTGGGCCGACGAGCGCGCGATCCGCCAAATCTGCCTGAACTTCCTTTCGAATGCGATCAAATTCACCCCGCAGGGCGGCGAGATCTGGATCAAGGCCGGCTGGACGGCATCCGGCGGTCAGTATCTCAGCGTCAAGGACACCGGCCCCGGCATCCCAGAGGAGGAAATCCCGATCGTGCTGGCGTCGTTCGGGCAAGGCTCGAACTCGATCAAGTCGGCGGAACAGGGAGCGGGCCTTGGGCTGCCGATCGCCAAGAGCCTGGTCGACCTCCATGGCGGCACCTTTGCGCTGAAATCGAAGCTGCGCATCGGCACCGAGGTGATCGTCACCTTCCCGCCAGAGCGGGTGATGTCAGCGCTCGCGCCGCTCGCAGAACCCGCTCCGCCGATTCAGCCTCTGTCAGAGGCGGAAGGCGGGAATCCGCAGCCGGCGCCGCCTTCGGCGGTGCGCAAGTTGCCGTTCTTCCGGGTATGACCCAAGGTATTAGGCAGCATGATTGCGTTCCCGGCTGCGATGTTTATGTTCGCAGGTCTTGTCGCAAGCACTCGAATCCATGACCGTCGTTGCCAATCCCCCGGCCATCGCAAGCCCGTGCAACAAGATTTGCACCATCGGGACCGATTCGGGTCTGTGCATCGGATGCGGACGCAGCCTTGCGGAAATCGCGAACTGGATCGCCTTCTGCGACGGCAAACGATCGCGGATCATGGCTGAGTTGCCGAGGCGCCTCGAATCGTTGCGCGCATCCGTTGATCACGCCAAGCAGGCCTGAGGAACCACGTCGTGCGCAACTTGCTTGGTTTCCTCCTGGCGATCGGACTGGTCGCGTTTCTCTTCATCTACCTCGAGCAAAACCACTTCCGGATCGCGGGCCTGAACGCCCTCGACACGTCATCGCTGAACGTCAAGCTCGTGATCATCGCAGCGCTCGCCGTGGTCGTGCTCGGATTGTTTCGCGGGCGCTTCTCGCAGGCGATCAAGGCGATCCTGATCTGGGTCGCGATCGTGCTGGCACTTGCCGTCGGCTACACCTACCGCTTCGAGCTCCGCGACGTCGCTGATCGCGTGGTGGCGGAATTCCTCCCGGGCCACGCCGCGACCCGTGGCCGCATCGTTGAGGTGGCACGCGGCCGGACCGGCAATTTCGTGGTGGTGACGCAGGTCAACGGCGCGCCTATGCCGATGATCCTCGACACCGGCGCAAGCTCGGTCGTGCTGACAAACGAGGCCGCTAAGGCGGCGGGGCTGCCGCTTGAGGTGCTGTCCTATACGGTGGCGGTCGACACCGCCAACGGGCGCGCGCGCGCGGCGTCGGTGACGCTGCAATCGATCGGCGTCGGCGGCATCGTGGAGCGCGACGTGTCGGCGCTCATTGCACAGCCGGGGCAATTGCGCCAGAGCCTGCTCGGGATGAGCTTTCTCAATCGGCTGGAAGGTTGGGAGGTCCGCGGCGACCGGTTGGTGCTGCGGGCTTACCCTTAGCGCATGATCCCGAAAAGGCCTGCACCGGACTTGATCCGGGGTGGGCACCGGCTTTCAGACAAGATCATGCGCAACGAAATCACCAAATCAGGCTTGCCAGAAATCGCAGCGACGCCGCGAGCAGAAACAACCCGAACGCGATCTCAAGCGCACGCTTCGACATCGCGTGCGCGAACTTCGCGCCGTAAGGCGCGGCGAGGCTCGACACCGGCGCCATTAGCGCAAAGCCGATCAGCGACACGAAACCGATCGACAGCGGCGGCAGCTCGCTCTGATGCGGCAAGCCCGCGAGCACGTAACCAAGCGTACCGGCAAACGTAATCGGCACCACGATGCCGGCCGAGGTCGCCACCGCCTGGTGGATCGGCTTGCCGTAGAGCGCCAGCACCATGGTGCAGAGCGAGCCGCCGCTGACACCGGTAAGCGACGCCATCAGGCCCACGGCCAACCCGTATAATCGTGCGAACGGATGCTTCGGCAGGTCGTCGCCAAGCTGCCAGCGTTCCTGCGCGAACAGGAGCTTGCCGCCGATGATGCCCGCTATGACGATGAAGGCGATCTTGAACACGGGGCTCGGTGCGACCGTCGCGATCAGCGAGCCGATGGCGATGCCGACGATGACGCCCGGTGTCCATTGCCACACCACGTCGGTAAGCACCGCGCCGGCGGCGCGGTGAGCGACATAGGACCGGATATTGGTCGGCGCCATGATCGCGAGCGAAGTGCCGATGCAGAGTTGCATGTGCACCGCGTCGGGCACACCGAGGATGCGGAACACCTCGTAGAGCACCGGCACGACGATCACGCCACCGCCGACGCCGAAGAGTCCGGCGAGCAAGCCGGCAACCACGCCGCCGGCAAGGATCGCGGCGGCGAGCAGCGCGAGTTCTCCCAATGAGACGCCCAGCATTGATTCCTCCCCGCGAAGCTTACCAGATGAGGCTCGCGAGGAACCGCAACGACACCGCCAGGAGGAAGCAGCCGAACGCGATCTCGAGGCGGCGCTTCGGCAAGGCGTGGGCGAACCGCGCACCATAGGGCGCGACCAAGGTCGCGACCGGCGCCATCAATGCAAAGCCTATGAGGGACACGAAGCCGGCCGACAATGGCGGCATCAGCGCCTGCTGCGGGAGGCCGGCGAGCATGTAGCCGATCACCCCGGCGACAGTGATCGGCACGCCGACGGCGGCGGAGGTCGCGACTGCATTGTGGATTTTCCGTCCATAGAGCGTGAGGATCATGTTGGAGACCGAGCCGCCGCTGATGCCCATCATCGAAGCGGCAAGGCCGACAACAAAACCCCAACCCGCCATCGCCGCCCGGGCGGGCAGCTCGTTGGCGATGCGCAGGTCGTCGCGGCCGAATAGCATCTTGCTGCCAAGAATGGCGGTCACAACGATGAACGCGATGGTCAGAACCTGGCCCGGCGCGAGCCCGGCGATCAGCGATCCCACCGCAACGCCGGCCACGGCAGGTACCGCCCAGGCGCGCACGACATCCATCAACACGGCGCCATATCGGCGATGCACCATGTAAGAGCGCACATTGGTCGGAACGATGATCGCGATCGAGGTGCCGACGCAGAGCTGCATGCGCACCTCCTCCGGCACGTCGAGCACGCGGAAAATTTCGTAGAGCACTGGAACGATGATGCCACCGCCGCCGATCCCGAACAGACCGGCGAGCAAGCCCGTCACGACTCCGCCCGCGAGGATCAGCGCGGCGAGAAAGGAGATCTCGCCGATAGACAGGCTGCCGATCATTGAAGGCCCTGATGATGCCGGCGCGGAATCGGCCGACCCGCGTTCACGCGGCGATGTGCGCCAAATCGGCGTCAGAGTCCATCACCTGCGCCAGCGCCTCGGTGGCGAGCACGCGGCGGAACGCGCGCGCGCCGGGCACGCCGCGGAACAGGCCGAGCATGTGGCCGGTGATGCTTGAGAACCGCGTGCCACGCGCAAGCTCCTACTCGATGTATGGCAGCATCGGTGGAGAGAAAACCAGCGGTCGGAACGTTACCGCCATGGCGGCTTGCGATGCAACGCTCCCTTGAGGAAATCGACGAACCGGGTCACCCGCGCCGAAATGCCACGCCGCGCCGGAACCAGCGCCAGGATGTCCGCGCCGTCGAAATCCCAGCCCGTCACGATGCGCTGCAGCTCCCCGCGCTTGACGAAGGGCGCCACGTCCCATTGCGATCGCAGCACGACGCCAAGTCCGGCCAGAGCCCAGTTGCGAACGACCTCGCCGTCATTGCTGGTCAGTGTGGGCGTAACGCGGACCGCATCCGCGCGGCCACGTGCGGCACGCGTTTTACTGCTCTTGCGATAGCGCCACAACGTGACGTCCTCGTCATTTTCCCTCACGCACAGGCAAGCGTGCTGAAGCAACTCACGCGGCTGGGCCGGAACGCCATGGCGACGCAGATAGGCCGGGCTCGCGCAGACCCAGCGCGCGTTTCGGGCGAGGAGATGCGCTACCCAGGATGAATCACGCACTGCGCCGATATGAATCACCACATCGGCGTCTTTGCTATCCGTCCAAGGCTTCTCCGATAGATCGAGCGTGACGTGAACTGATGGATGCGCCTTCGCGAATTGCGCGATCAGCGGCGCGACATGGATGCGCCCGAACCCGAACGACGCGACCACGCGCAGGCGGCCCGCCAGAGTCTGCCCCTCGCCACTGAGCGCTTCGGGCAACGCGTTGATCCGTCCGAGCAGGCTCTGTGCCTCGGCCACCAGGTACTCGCCCTCGCCGGTGAAGCGCACGCGGCGCGAGCTACGCACCACGAGATTGATACCGAGCGAGCGCTCCAGCTTCTTCAGCCGCATCGATACGGCGGGCGGCGTGACGTTCAGCGAGCGCGCGGCCGCGCTGAGCGATCCGCTGCGGCTCAACGCATCCACGAAGCGCAAATCGTCGAGCGATATCATTCAATTCTCCTTATTCAAATGTTCCATTTGAATTAAGCACAGATGACATCCTACGCGCTACAGTGCGGATCATGAGAGAGCCGCCCTTCCCTCGCGCCGTGCTGTTCGACCTCCTGACCGCCTTGCTGGATTCCTGGACAGTCTGGAACGCGGCCGCTGGTTCCGAAGCGCAAGGCAGCGCCTGGCGCACGGAGTATCTGCGCCTGACCTACGGGTGCGGCGCCTACGTGCCCTACGAGCAGCTGGTGCGTGCCGCGGCGCGAACGACAGGCTTGCCGGACAGCGTTTCCGAAACGTTGGAAGAGCGTTGGCTCGAACTGCCGGTGTGGAGCGGCGCGCAGGAGGTGCTCGACGCGTTGCAGGGCCGCACCAAACTGGCCGTAGTCACCAACTGCTCCGCACGGCTCGGCACCTTCGCCGCCGGGAGACTGAGAACTCGCTGGGACTGCGTCGTCACCGCCGAGGAGGCCGGCTATTACAAGCCCGACCCCCGTCCCTATCGCCTCGCGCTCGCCCGCATGGACGTGTCGCCGCGCGATGCCGCGTTCGTCGCCGGCTCCGGGTACGACTTGTTCGGCACGTCTGCGGTGGGCCTGCGCACGTACTGGCACAACCGCATCGGACTCGCGCGTCCCGCGGGCGCGCCGTCGGCGGATTTCGAGTCTGCGACGCTGGATGGGTTAATTCCTTGGCTGGAGGGACCTGGATCGTGAGCTTGAGACATTGGATTCGCGCAGGTCTGGGCGGCATCGCCGCGACAATGGCCGCGAACGCCGCTCCGGCGCAGGTCGCATCGAAGGATGCGTTCCCCGCAAGGCCCATCATGCTCATCGTGTCGTTTCCTGCCGGCGGGCCCAGCGATGCGCTGGCGCGCGCGATTGCTCAGGCCATGAGCACCCATCTCAAGCAAAGCGTCGTGGTCGAGAACATCGGTGGCGCGAGCGGGACCATCGGCCTCGCCAAGCTCGTCAATTCTCCGCCGGACGGTTACACGCTTGGCTTCGGGACGATTGGTACACACGTCGCCAACGCGGCACTGTTCAAGAAGCTGCCCTATGACCCGCTCGGCAGTTTTGAACCGGTGGGTCTCGCCGGAACGGCTCCGACTGTGCTGGTGGCGAAGTCGGCCTTGCCGGTCGCCGATCTTCGAGAATTCGTCGCCTATGTCGATACCCATCGCGCCAGGATGACCTACGGCAGCGCCGGTATCGGCTCGATCTCGCACTACGCCTGTGTGATCCTGTTGTCCGCACTTAAACAGCACATTACCCACGTTCCCTATCGGGGCGTTGCCCCTGCGATGAACGACCTCATGGGCGGGCACATCGACTTCATGTGCGACCAGTCGACCACCGCGCTGCCGCAGGTTGCCGGCGGCAAGATCAAGGCCATTGCAGTCCTGAGTGACCAGAAGCTGCCGCAGCTTCCCGCCGTTGCGACCGCCGCAAGCGCGGGTTACAGCGACGTCAACGTCCGCTCCTGGAACGCTTTGTTCGCACCCAAGGGGACGCCGCCCCATATCATCAAGCGGCTCAATGACGCGCTTCGCGCGGCCACTTCCGACGCGGGCCTGATAAAGCAAATGCAAGCGGTGGGCGTGGACTTGCCCTCTCCCGACAATCTCGCTCCCGGTACGGTATCCGAGCTGATTACGCTCGGACTCGCGCGTGACATGCCGGCGCTCAAGGCGCGCGGCGAGTATCTCGATTGAGGACGATTGCCTTGACGCTGTCGGAGATCTCCACCCCCGCTGCGCTGATCGACCATGCACGCATGATGCGCAACATCACGCGCATGCAGCAGCGCATGACCGCGCTCGGCGTGCGCCTGCGTCCGCATGTGAAGACGTCGAAATGCATCGAGGTCGCAAAGCGACAAACGGCGGCGGGCGCGCACGGCATTACCGTCTCAACCCTGAAGGAAGCCGAGCAGTTCTTCGCGGCGGGGTTCGTCGATGTACTGTATGCGGTCTGTATTTCTCCCGGCAAACTCGACAGGGCGCTCGCGTTGCGTCACCGGGGCTGCGCGCTGACGGTCCTCGTGGACTCGGTTGCCGCCGCAGAGGCGGCCGTCAACAAGGGCCGGGCTGAGGCTCATGCGTTCGACGTGATGATCGAAGTCGATGCTGACGGCCATCGCTCCGGAGTCAAACCGGACGACTCCGCGCTGATCAGCATCGGCAGGTTGTTGCAGGACGGGGGCGCGTCGCTGAAAGGTGTGATGGCGCATGCGGGCAGCTCTTACGAATTGGACACGCCGGATGCACTCGAGCGGCTGGCGGAGCTGGAGCGCAGCCGATGCGCGCGCGCGGCCGAGCGCCTGCGCGCGGCCGGCCTGCCCTGCCCGGAGGTGAGCGTGGGCTCCACGCCCACCGCGCTCTCGGCCAAGCATTTGGACAGCGTCACCGAAGTGCGCGCCGGCGTCTATGTGTTCTTCGATCTGGTGATGGCCAATATGGGCGTCTGCACGCCGCAGGACGTAGCGCTCTCCGTGCTGACGACGGTGATCGGCCATCAAGCCGAGAAAGGCTGGGCGATCGTCGATGCGGGCTGGATGGCCATGAACCGCGATCGCGGCACACAACGGCAGCGAATCGACTATGGATACGGCGCGGTGTGCGACGCTGCCGGTCGCCCGATCGACGACTTCGTGCTGAGCGGGGCCAATCAGGAGCACGGCATCGTGTCACGCCGTGACGGTACGATCGAGCCGAGCATCCTTGAACGCTTTCCGCTCGGCACGCAGCTGCGTATCCTGCCCAACCACGCCTGCGCGACGGGCACGCAGTTTCCCGAATATCATGCGGTGGCGCCGCACGGCGCCGTGCAAACATGGAGACGCTTTCATGGCTGGTGACCTCGTTGCGACCAATCCCGCGACGATGGCGGCGCCGGGCGGCCACTACAGCCATGCGGTGACCGCCAACGGGTTCGTCTTCGTCTCCGGTCAATTGCCGATCGCGCCCGACGGCACCAAGCTCAACGACGCCCCGTTCGAACAGCAAGCCAGGCAGGTGCTGGACAACGTCGCGCACGCCCTCAAGGGTGCCGGAAGCAGCGTCGCCAAGCTCCTCCAGGTGCGCGTCTACGTGACGGACATTTCGCTCTGGCCCACCTTCAATGCCCTCTATGCCGAGTGGGCCGGTGCTGCCAAGCCGGCGCGCGCCGTCGTTCCCGTGCCGCAGCTGCACTACGGCTTCAAGCTCGAGGTCGAGGCGACGGCGGTCGCCTGACGAGCTGGGCGCGACGTGCGACGATTGCGTCTCGCCTCGCCACAGACGATCAGCGCGGCGAGAAAGGAGAGCTCGCCGATAGGCATGCTGCCGATCATTGAAGGCCCTGATGATGTCGGCGCGGAATCGGCCGACCAGCGTTCAGGCGGCGATGTGCGCCAAATCAGCGTCAGAGCCCATCACCTGTGCCAGTGCTTCGGTGAGCACCGCGACGCCGGCGCCGGGCTTTACTGCCTCGGTGGCGAGCACGCGGCGGAACGCGCGCGCCCCGGGGACGCCGCGAAACAGGCCGAGCATATGGCGGGTGATGATCGAGAGCCGCGTGCCGCGTGCGAGCTCCTGCTCGACATAAGGCATCATCGCCTGCACGACCGCTTTGCCGCTCGCGAACGTTGCCGCTTTGCCGAAGATCAGCGGATCGACCGCCAGGAGCCGCCACGGCTCCTGATACGCGGCGCGCCCCATCATCACGCCGTCGACGCGATCAAGGAGCGAACCCGCCTGCTCGACACCAGTGACACCGCCGTTGACCACCACCGGCAGCGTCGGATGCGCCGCCTTTAGACGGAACACGCGATCGTAGTCGAGCGGCGGCACGTCGCGGTTCTCGCGTGGTGATAGTCCCTTCAACCAGGCCTTGCGCGCATGCACGATGAGCGTATCGACGCCGGCCGCTTCGACCGCACTCGCGAATGCGTCAAGCGATTGCTCGGGATCCTGCTCATCGATGCCGATGCGGCACTTCACCGTGACGGGAACCGCGACGGCTGCCTTCATCGCCGCGATGCAATCGGCGACCAGCGTCGGTTCCGCCATGAGGCAGGCGCCGAAGCGCCCCTCCTGCACGCGATCCGAGGGACAGCCGACATTGAGATTGATTTCATCGTAGCCGAGGTCGGCGCCGATGCGCGCGCAGTCGGCGAGCATGCGCGGATCGCAGCCGCCGAGCTGTAGCGCGACCGGATGTTCCGCCGGATCGTAGCCGAGGAGCCGCGCGCGGTCGCCGTGGATCACGGCGCCGGTCGTCATCATCTCGGTGTAGATCAGCGCGCGCCGCGTCAGCAGTCGGTGGAAGAACCGGCAGTGACGGTCGGTCCAATCCATCATGGGGGCCACCGAGAAGAGATGTGCTTTGTTTTTCAATGGTTTATGCTATCCTCTCAACGGACTAGAACAAGAACGTGTGCGCTCCGTGTGCACTCCAAACTAGCCCAAATTGCACACGGTTGTACCCCGTTTGGTCTCCCGGTGCACACATAGCGCACACGAAGTGACGATGGAGTGCACACGGTGGCGACGTTCACTCAGCTAGGGTCCGGGAACTGGCGCGTTCAGGTTCGGCGCAAGGGCCTGTACGTCGCGAACAGCTTCCGTCGCCGCCACGATGCTGCAGAGTGGGCGCTCGAAGCCGAGCGCTCCATTGACCGCGGCATCCCCGTGAAGCGTCACCAATCGCGCGACCTGCCCCGCAGCTTCCGCGATCTGATCGATTTGCACATCGCCGATCTGCAGGAGGTCGGGAAACCAATCCGCCGGTCAAAGTCGGCCGTCATGGACGCTCTCAAGCATTCCCTCGGCCAAGTGCAACTTCGCAATCTTACGCGCGAGCGTCTCATTGAGTTCGGGAAAAAGCGTGCCAAGCAAGGCGCTGGACCAACGACTTTATCGATCGACTTCTCGTTTATCCGGACGATCTTGACGCACGCTGCGGCGGTTCACGGTATTGAAGTGTCCGCCGAAAATGTGCGCTTGGCTCGCGTGGCACTGACACGTCTCGGACTGATTGGAAAAGGAAGTGAACGAGACCGAAGGCCAACACAGGACGAGCTTGATCGGATCATTGAACACGTCGAGTCCAATTCAAGGCAAATCATTCCGATGGGACGCATCATTCGTTTTGCCGTGTCCACCGCGATGCGGCAGGAAGAAATCTGCAAGATCGAGTGGTCCGATGTCGATATGAAGAAGCGTACTGTTCGGGTGCGCGACCGCAAGGATCCGAGGCGCAAGGACGGCAATCATCAGACCGTTCCCCTCCTCAACTTAACGGGCTACGATGCCTGGGAGGTGTTGCTCGAGCAACGGATCGTTACCCGCGGCAAGGGTCGCGTGTTCCCCCATCACGGCAAATCGGTCGGAGCAGCGTTCCGGCGTGCGTGTCAGAAGCTCGAGGTCGAAGATCTTCATTTCCATGACCTACGGCATGAAGCGACAAGTCGTCTGTTCGAGGCGGGTCTTTCGATCGAACGTGTGGCCTTGGTAACGGGCCATAAGGATTGGCGAATGCTAAAGCGTTACACCAATCTCAAACCAGAAGACCTCCACCGACTGCAAAAAAATAGGCAGCGGTCGCTGGAAGAACAGATCGAAGCCTTAATTGCTTTGTAAATTGCAGTGTCAGAGACATCACGCAACCTTAAGCGCCGGGATAGCCAACCCGTCCTCACTAAACTGCGCTCGGCCTCGGCCGTCGCCTGCTTCATGAAGCCGGCGATCTGCGCGACGAATGTCTCAAGGGCTGACACCTTCCGCCGCAGTCGCCGATGAGTGATATCGCACGTCCGTCACGTTATTCGTACGTCAGGCTCCGCTGTATCAAGAAATTCTCTTTAGTGTGTGTACCGAAAACCTAAACCCGGACGTAGTGGTGATGAAGCCCACCAAGGATCGCGTGTGAGCTCATGATCCCGGTCCGCTGAACCGGGCGAGAGACCGGCGCATCTTTATCCAACGACCGATGCGTTCTGATGTCGTTGTAATAATGAGCATAGGATTGCAGGATTCGGCGCAGATGCGCCTTCCCTAGAATTACGAAATGGTCCACACACTCGCGCCGGATCGATCCGATCAGCCGTTCGGCAAAGCCGTTCTGCCAGGGTGAAGCTGGTGCGGTAGGGCTGTCACGGATACCCATGGCAAGCAGCCGGCGTGTAACCACGGCGCCATAGATGCGATCACGATCGCGGATAAGATAGCGTGGAGCCCCGTCCCAAGGAAAGGCCTCGGTTATCTGACGTGCAACCCACTCGCCTGTCGGGTTTGTCGTGACGTTGATCCAGACGAGCTCTCTGCGATCAAGCCGAACGATGACGAAGGCATAGAGCAGGTCGAAACCGATAGTCGGAACGATGAACAAGTCCATGGCAGCAATGTCCGACGCGTGGTTGCGCAGAAATGTGCGCCATCCCTGGCTGGGCGGCCCGCGTCGCTTGACCATGTACTTGGCGACACTCGACTGCGCGACCTCAAACCCGAGCTTGAGCAGTTCGCCATGGATGCGCGGTGCTCCCCAAAACGGATTCTCGATGCTCATCCGCCGGATTAGTCCACGTAGCTCCGCATCGATCTGCAGTCGCCCTCCCCGTCGCCGTGATTTCCAACGCCAATAACGGCGAAAGCCGGCCCGATGCCAACGCACCAGCGTCTCGGGACGGATGATCATGAGGACCTGCAGGATCGACGGAAACCAGCGATACATCTGGATAAAGAACCAGCGATCGTTATTCGTGAGCCGGACCCGGCCCTGCACCCTACGCCGCAAAACGATCAACTGATGTCGGAGCGCCGCATTCTCCGCCTCAAGCCGGCTCTTCGACTTGAATGGCAAAACCACAATGGCCAAAATGAAACGCAGCAGCCCTATCATTGCGCCAGCTTAAGCGATTCCGTTACCTCAGCAATGCGGATAAGGTTTCGGTACACACAGGCCGCCGTTCAGGTCTCCAGATCGTAGCGCGCGCTCAATTCCCGCACTGCTTGGTCGACGCGGCTTTGCAAGTCACGAGCAGCACTAGGATTGGCATATACCGTCGCATGCCATCCCGTCGCATCGGAGTAAACGGCGACACGCAATTCCGGCTCGGCGAGCTTCCTTCGGATCATGTTCGCGAGCTCAATGGCGTCTTTTGTATCTCTGCGATCCGCACGAGACCCTACCATGACGGCCTCCGGTTCTGCGCTTTAGGACAATTGGTCCTAAGAACTTTTGTTCGCGTTTCTACTTTCGTTCACGATGAAAAAGGCTGCCCCGCAGCGAAACGGGACGGCCACTCTTCCCACTTTTAGGACAGTCTGTCCCTCCCGTTTCGTTCGCGTTTCCCGTTCCGTTCAGGACACCTGCACGGGCCTCGATCCGTGCGGCGAGCCGGAGCAAAAGATCGGATGCAGCCTTTTCAAAATCGATCCGGAACAGCCGGCCGGAGGTGTGGCCGTTACCTTCGACGTGCGGATCTCGTGGCAGAATCGCAGCATAGCGGTCTTCGGAGTCGTCGTCTCGCTCACACGCCGCGGCGTGAATGGCATCCAACCGCCGGTGCTGCTCGATCGCGGCGAAGATCGGATCCTGCTCGGCGGGCCTCGCGGCCGCGTCATTAACGGTGGCACCGATCGCGAGGGAAGCAGCGCCGGCGAGTGCGGCGCCGCCTCCAGCCCAATTCGAACCGTCACCTAAGCAGTGCGGTGGGGAAATGCGTTCCGAAGTGTTTCAGAAATCACTTCAGTCGACTGCAGGGCCGACTGGGCTAAAGCGGAATATTCGGCCAGCTGTCGCTGCACTCGTACATTTTCTTGCTGCA
>WHTP01000224.1 GCA_009377695.1 Hyphomicrobiales bacterium
CAAATTCATCAAATCTCCGGCCGGTTTTGAGATCAGCGTGGAAGAACTGGCAATGGATGCCAGGGACGAGGAACCGCCCCCGTCGCCTCACCCCTAACGGTGGCGCCAGCGTTGCTGTAGACGCCACCACGATCGGCAGGCGGCAATGACAGAGGCGGCGCAACCCGCGGGGCCGAACAACTTTAACCGGCGGCTCCCGTGTGTTAGCGCAACGAAAAGGCCCCGCCGAAGCGGGGCTATTATTAAGCGGCCACCAGTTCTCTTCAGCGCGCCATCCACGCTTGAGTCATGAAACACATCAAAGCAATGTTAGTGTGCTCGGCACGTTTTCGCCGTTAGATGAACTGCATCTGAACAAGCAGGACATCAAAGCGACTGGTTCGAGGGCGTATGGTCAGAAGCATGGGGCCAACACACGGCCCACAAGGAGATACCTGTATGCGAAAGTTCTTTTTAAGCTTGGCTGCCGCAGCGATCACGATGGCCGCTGCGATCCTGATGCCGTCGAGCGCCAGCGCGGCGGCCGGCACGCCGTCGGCTATCCAGCCGGCGCTGGTCGACACGAGCATGATGGAAGATGTCCGGTGGGTCCGCCGGTGCCATCGTCACCGTGGTCACCTGCACTGCAGCCGAGTCTGGGTTGGGGGGCATCGTCACCACCACCATCGCCACCGACACCATCGTCACCACCACCATCGTCGTTGACCGGGCGCCGTTGTAACGACGGCGGTGTGGCGGTCGGTTTTGCGGCGGCCTTCCTTGCGGAGGCCGCCGTTTCAGCGGCGGGAAGCCTTGGCACAGCTGGCAGCCGGTGAAACGCAGGCGGATATTGCAAGGTCCTACAACGTGGACGCCACCACGATCGGCAGATTGCAGTGATAGGAACCAACAATGCTGGTGCTTACGGCACCTTCGCCAAGCGCCTTCGTTCCTTAGGGGGAAGCCATCCATTCGGAGGTGCATACTGTGCGGGTCGCCGGAACACGATGGTCTGATTCCTGCCCGTTCCGCGCGTTGCGTATCCAGGAAGATGGCGGTCCTCCAAGAACTCGACAGGGACCTTGAGGCTATGTGGCGTGTGTGTCGGGCAAATAGCTTTGCTGATCGCCTGGCCGGGCGGAGCGACTGAGCGCACGCGACATTATCTCAGGAGCGATGACACGGCATCTCAGGAGCGATGACACGGCGTTCGAGGGCGCATCCAGACAGCGCTGGGCCGCTCGTCCTCGTCGGGTGCGGCACTTTGATCCGGTCGCACGCGCTCGCATGATGTCAACTCTCGCGGAGCGGACAAGCGACACGCTTCGGCGCCACTTGGAATAGCGTGCTGCGCAGATTGCCCGCCGAGATCGATGTGTAGAACCCAAGACGGAGTTGCCCCGCAGTTCCCCGGACCACGGCGTTTGTGGCGCCGACCATCGTTTGCAGGTCATCAAGGATGCGGCGTGCGCCCTGCAGAAAGTCGCGCCCTGCAGGCGTGGGCTGCACGCCGCCATTGGTCCGTTCGAACAGCTGATAGCCGAGGCGCCCCTCAAGATTTCGAATTCCGCGGCTCAGGTTGGATTGCTTGAGCCCAAGCGCGTCCGCCGCCTTACGAAAGCTGCCATGGCGAGCAGCCGCATCCGCGTAGCGTAGATGCCTAAGCTCGATCGACACTGCGGCGCTAGCTTCCATCCGGCTTCGATTGCGATGCCGTGCTCAAAATCACGTCGCCACCGCGCAATGTTTCGAGTGTTGGCCGGTACTGGATGCCGATGAACCGGCCATCCTCCAGCCGAATTGCATCCCACCATGAATCCGAAGTCACGAATCTGGAATCTCAAGTGAGCACTTGTTTCACCGGTTCGACCTAGGCTTGGCCGGACTTGAAGCCTTCACCCCTCGGGACGCGATTACGATCAGAAGGGTGATCATGATGCCCCCGGCGATCCCGTAGGCAGCATGGGAGATTCCCCGCGCGGTGGCGATGCGTAGTTCTTCGCCCCCTAAGCCGCCGGTGCCGGCGTTGGCGATCAATACAAGCACCGCCAGTCCGACAGCAGCACCAACGCCAGTGCCCGTTGATACGATGCCCGAGGCGACGCCTTGCTGCCGGTCGGAAATACCCATTGCGGCAGCTATGAACATCGCGGTGAACATCGCTCCGTCGCCGATGCTAACGGCGACAAGGCCGGGAACGAGGGCGAGATACGAAGCATCGGGACCGATGGCAAAGCCGATGGCGAGCGCGCCAGCCACACCGATCGCGAGTGCACCGATCATCGTCGATCGCAAGCCCACCGCGGTGACAGCCCGGCCAGCCATTGCCGAGGCGGCCACGACGACAACTGTCGGAAGCAGGAATGCAAACCCGGTCTCCAACGCGTCGTAACCGAATACGTCCTGGAAGAGGAGCGACAGGAAGTACAGCAGGGCGCCAAAGGTCGCCATGAACATGGTTGCCGCCAGTAAACCCAGCCGCAGCCAGGTGCTTTGCAACATGCCCGGTGGCAACAGCGGGTCGACGCTGCGCCTTTCGATGACGATGAACGCCACGCCGAACGCAACGCCTGCAAAAAGCAGACCCATCGTCCAGGGCGAAAGCCAGCCGAAATTCGGACCTTCAACCAACGCGATGACAAGCAGCGAGATTGCGGCGGTCACTGTCACCGCGCCGGGCAAATCGAATGCGCGAGATCGGTCGATGTGCCCGTCTGTTTCGATGAGCCATAGTGCGGCGACCAGCGCGGCGCCGGCCAGTGGCACGTTGATCAGGAAAACTGCCCGCCATCCGAAGAAGCTTGTGAGGGCGCCGCCGAGTAGTACTCCGATCACCAGGCCAGCCGCTCCGGCACCCGCCCAGATGCCGAGTGCCCGGTTTCGCTCAGCACCCTCAGGAAATCGGACGTTGATGATCGCAAGCGTGCTCGGGAACACCAAGGCCCCGCCAAGCCCCTGCAGCGCGCGAGCGGCAAGCTGTTGCGCGGGGTTCGTCGCGATGCCGCCGGCCAAAGAGGCGGCACAATAGAGAAACAAGCCGACCACCAGTACCCTCCGTCTGCCGAGCAGATCGGAGGCTCTTCCACCAAAGAGCAGAAAGCCGCTCGATGCGATCGCATAGGCGCTGACGACC
>WHTP01000051.1 GCA_009377695.1 Hyphomicrobiales bacterium
CAATCCGCGGCTTGGCTACCATCCCGAACGCGATCTTACCAACATCGCTTATCTCGGCGGTTCGCCGATCGTACTGTCCGTGAACTCGAAGAGCCCGATCAAGACGCTTGCCGACTTTGCCGCCTACGGGAAGAAAAGCGAAAAGCCCTTGACCTATTCGTCGTCCGGCGTCGGCAGCAGCGGGCATCTGTTCGGTGAAACCCTCGCCCGCAAGGTCGGGATCAAGGTCGAACACGTGCCTTACAAAGGCGCGGCGAAAGGCTTGCTCGATCTCGTTGGCGGTCACATCGTGTGGTCTGCGCAGACCGTCACGTCGAGCGCCGCCCAGATCCGCGCGGGCACGCTGCGCGGGATCACCGTCACCGCGAAGCAGCGGATGCCCGACCATCCGGACATGCCGACCTTCACTGAACTCGGCCATCCGGAATTCAGCTCGCCGATCTGGTTCTCGCTGTCGGGTCCGAAAGGGCTGCCCGATGCGATTGTTGGCAAGATGAACAGCGAGATCAACAAGATCATGACGGCGCCGGCGATGCTCGAACGTATGCGGCGCGAAGGAATGGTGGTCGACGCGATGACGCCGGCGCAGCTCCAGCAGTTGATCGAGACCGAGACGCGCTTCTGGCGCCCGGCGATCGAGCAGGCAGGGCTGATGCAGAAGAAGTAGTGGTGAGTTTCCCGGCCGAGCGCGAAAGCGCGGGAGCCGGGATTCAAGGAGCATTGTCTTTGCGCTGAGCCCCGGGTCTCGCGTTCGCTCGCCCGGAGTACGGTAACGTCTCACGCCTTCCTGATACGGAACGTCAGCACCCTCTTCTCCTTCGATTGCCCCTCAAGCTTGTCACCCGTTTGATTGAGCAGGTTCGGGATATCGATGGTGGTCAGGGGATCGGTGCACTCGATCACGAGGAGATCGCCGCGCTTGAGCGCGGTGAGGGCCTTGCGCGTCCGCAGCGCGGGCAGGGGGCATTTGAGGCCCCGGAGATTCAACGTTGTCTCGGTCATGGAACGCGGGCGCTTCCGGTCGCAGCTCGAGCACGACAATACGCAGTCTCGACAATATAGTGTCGGCTGATGGCCGGTGAACTTGAAAATCAGCGGATCACGCGGCTGACGCCGCTCGACGACGTGCTCGCGTCGATCCAGGCGTCGGTGGTACCGGTCGCCCCTCGCAAGGTCGATCTTTTCGGCGCGCTCAATCGTGCGCTGGCGGAGGACGTCGCCGCTGCAGCGGGCCAGCCGGCCGAGGCGCGCGCGCTGCGCGACGGATACGCCGTTCGTGCGGAGGACATCGCGGATGCCGGCTCCTACGCGCCGGTCCCGCTCGCCGCCGCGCCGGTTCGCGTCGACATGGGAGACGCCTTGCCGCCGGGCACTGACGCCGTTGTGCCACTCGATGCCGTCGTCAGCCGCGGCGCACGCTTTGAAGCGGTCGCGCCGACCGCTGTCGGCGACGGTGTGCTCCCGAGCGGCGGCGATCTGCGTGCCGGGGCGTTCATCGCCTGCCGCGGATGGCGGCTCAACGATTTCAATCTTGCGATGCTGGCGATGGCGGGCAAGAAGCAGGTGTCGGTGCGCGAGCCCCGCATCCGCCTGGTGACGGCGCGTGCCGATGCCGATCCAGTGCTCGATGCGACCGGCGATCTCTTGGCGCGCGCGCTGAACGCGCGCGGTTGCGCTGTACGCCGCAGCGCCGGCGATCTTGCCGCCGCGTTTTCGGAGAGCGACAGCGACGCGGTCATCGTCGTCGGCGGCACCGGCAGCGGCCGCAACGATGCGAGCGTGCAGGAGCTTGCTCGGCGCGGCGGCGCGGTGACCCACGGCATCGCCATCTCGCCGGGCGAGACGACGGCATTCGGAATGCCCGGCAACCGCCCGGTGCTGCTGCTGCCGGGACGGATCGACGCGGCCATCGCGGGATGGCTCACGATCGCGTTACC
Source organism: Hyphomicrobiales bacterium (assembly GCA_009377695.1). Taxonomy (GTDB): domain Bacteria; phylum Pseudomonadota; class Alphaproteobacteria; order Rhizobiales; family Xanthobacteraceae; genus VAZQ01. Next base: position 1,938 of record WHTP01000051.1, read on the forward strand.
GCTGATCGACCGCCTGTCGGCCAGCAGCGAGGCCCCTGATCCGTCCACCGCTGCACCGCTGGCCCGTAAGGTCGCGTCGCCGATCGGGCTCGTCGAGGTCGTTCCGGTGCGCCTGGCGCGCGGCCAGGCAGAACCCATAGCCTCGGGCTATTGGCCGCTTGGCCTGCTCGCCGGTTCCGACGGCTGGGTCCTGGTGCCCGCCAGCAGCGAAGGTTTTCCAGCCGGCAGTGAGGTCGTGATAAGACCGTGGCCATGAGCGATCGCTCGGACAAGAGTGCCTCAGGTCACGACCTCGTCGAGATGATCCGCCGTGCCGCGCGGCAGGAGCAGTTCCTCGAGGTTGTCTCCGCCGAAGAGGCGCGCACACGCTTTGCGCACCATGTCGACCTCGCGCCGATGCCGCCGGAGCGTGTGCCGCTGGCGATATCGCTCGGGCGCGTGCTCGCGCACGACGTGGCGGCGCCAATCGACGTGCCGCCGTTCGATCGCGCCAATGTGGATGGCTTTGCATTGCTCGCCGTCGACACGACCGGCGCAAGCGATGCATCGCCCAAGCGGCTTCGGCTCAACGCGGAAGTGGTGGTCTGCGGGCACACGCCACGGACTGGGGTCGATCCCGGCACCGCGACCACCATCGCCACCGGCGGCGTGGTGCCGCGCGGCGCTGATGCCATCGTGATGGTCGAGCAGACCGAGTTGGTCGAGGGGGCGGACGCGGCGGTTGACGTGCGCCGCACCGCGGCGCCGGGTCAGTTCATCTCCTATGCCGGCTCCGACATCGCGCGCGGTGAGATCGTGTTGCGGCGTGGCGCGCGCATCGGCTCGCGCGAGATCGGCATGCTCGCAGCTTGTGGTGTTGCCGAGATCGATGTCGTGCGACGGCCGCGCGTTGCCGTGCTCTCGACCGGTGACGAACTGGTGCCGCCGGGACAGCCGCTGCGGCCGGCGGCGGTTTACGATTCCAATGGCGCGATCGTCGCGGCGGCAGTGCAGGAGACCGGCGGCGAGGCGGTTCCATTCGGCAGCTTTCCGGACGACGAGGTTACCCTTGAGCTTGCGATGCGCGCCGCGCTCGAAACGTGCGACATGGTGCTGGTCTCGGGCGGCACCTCGAAAGGCGCGGGCGATCTTTCGCATCGCGTGGTGTCGCAGCTTGGCGAACCCGGCGTGGTCGTCCATGGCGTTGCGCTCAAACCGGGCAAGCCACTCTGCCTCGCGGTCGCGGAAGGAAAGCCTCTGGTGGTGCTGCCGGGATTCCCCACGTCAGCGATCTTCACCTTCCATGCCTTCGTCGCGCCTGTCATCCGCGCCAAAGCCGGCCTGCCGCCCGAAGCATCGCGCAGCGTCGAAGCCGACGTGCCGATACGCATTCCGTCCGAGCTTGGCCGCAAGGAATTTGTGCTGGTCGCTCTGGTTGCGGGCGAGAAGGGGCCGGTCGCGTTTCCGACCGCGAAGGGCTCGGGCTCGGTGACGAGCTTCTCGCAGGCCGATGGTTTCCTTGAGATCGACGCGCTCGCCTCGTCGCTCGATGCCGGCACACGCGCGACCGTCACGCTGATTGGGCAAGCGGCGGTGATGCCTGACCTCGTCATCACTGGTTCGAATGACATTGCGCTTGATATCGTCGTCGGCCGTTTGGCCGAGCAGGGGTTCAGTGCACGCACGATCGCGGTCGGCAGCCTCGGCGGCGTGGCGGCGGCGGAGCGCGGCGAATGCGACTTGGCGCCCGTGCATCTCGTCGACCCTACGACCGGCGCCTACAACGAGCATCTGCTGCGGGAGGGTCTGTCGCTGGCCAAAGGCTGGCAACGCATGCAGGGCTTCGTCTTCCGCAGAGGCGACGCGCGCTTCGAAGGCCGCACCGCACAGGAGGCCGTGGCCATCGCGCTCGCAGATGCGCAATGCCTGATGGTCAACCGCAATGCCGGCGCCGGCACCCGCGTGCTGATCGACAAGCTGCTCGCCGGCCAGCGCCCGCCCGGACATGCGAACCAGCCCCGCTCCCACAACGCGGTTGCCGCCGCGGTGGCGCAAGGCCGCGCCGACTGGGGCGTTTCGACCCTGTCGGTGGCGGAACTTTACGGGCTCGGATTTCTTCCCATTGCGCCGGAGGAATACGATTTCCTCGTCGTGGAAAGCCGCCGCAGCCGCCCGGCCGTGCAGGCCTTTCTTGCCGCTCTGCGTGACGAGAGCGTGCGCTCGCGCATCCGAGCGCTCGGCATGCGCCCCGCCGATGCCTGATTGTCTGGATAGATTCGTTCCGATGGATCGTGTTCGCGTTGTTGCTCTTGCTGTCGCCGTTCTGGTTGCAGCCGCTGCCGTGGCGCAGGCGCAATTGCGCGGGCACGGCGGTCCGGTGCGAGCGCTCGCGGTTGCGCAGGACGCCAGGTCGGCGATTTCAGGCAGCTTCGATACGTCCGTGATCCGCTGGTCGCTAGCGAAGGGCGCCGCATCTGAAGTGCTGCGTTTCCACGATGGCGCGGTCAATGCGGTGGCGCTGTTGCACGACGGCCGCGCCGCGTCGAGCGGCGAGGACGCGCGCATCGCGATCTGGAAGCCGGGCGAGGCGAAGCCGGCCGCGGTGTTGCAGGGACACAAGGCGCCGGTGGTGTCGCTCGCCGTTTCGCCGGACGGGGTGACCCTCGCCTCGGCATCGTGGGATCATACGGCGCGGCTGTGGCCGCTCGCCGGCGGTGCGCCGCGCGTGCTCGACGGCCATAAGGACAATGTGAACGGCATCGCATTCACGCCTGACGGCAACGCGGTCGTCACCGCGGGCTATGACGCGACCCTGCGGATCTGGTCGCTCGCCGGCGGCGCACCCGAGGTCGTCACGTTGCCGACGCCGCTCAACTCGGTTGCCATCGCGCCCGACGGGGAGATCGTAGCGGCCGGCGCTGACGGAAAAGTCTACGTCCTGACTGCAATTGGCGAGATTCGAGGCGAGGTTGAGATTGGTACGGTGCCGATCATTGCCGTTGCCGTGTCTCCCGACGGCAAGCTCATTGCCGCTGCTGGCATCCGCGGCTCGGTCGCGATCATCGATCGCGCGACGCGCGCGATCGAACGGATGTTGGTCGGTCCCGGCCTGCCGGTGTGGTCGGTGGCGTTCTTTCCCGATAGCCGCACGCTGCTCACCGGCGGCACCGATCGTATGATCCGCCGCTGGGACGCGATCAAGGGCGAGCCGATCGGCGATGTGCTGGCCGGCGCGCCGGAGGATCCGCTCGCCGCTTATGCCGGCGATCCCGGCGCTGAAATCTATCGCGCCTGCGTCGCCTGCCACACTCTCAATGGCAATGAGGGTGTGCGCGCGGGTCCGACGCTCGCGGGACTCTTCGGACGCAAGATCGCGACGCTACCCGGCTACAATTTTTCCGACGCGCTGAAGACGATGGACATCGTGTGGACGCCCGAGACGGTGTCGAAGCTGTTCGAGGTCGGGCCGAATGAATACACGCCCGGCACCAAGATGCCAGAGCAGCGCATCGGCTCGCCGGAGGATCGCGCTGCCTTGGTTCGGTTTTTGGAGAGGGCGACGAAATAGGGACGGCCGTGTCGCGGGCGCCACGCAGCATGAGCCGCGCAGCATGAAAATGCGAGAGCGTCTTACGCCCCGCCCTTCTCCAGCCGCTCGCGTTCCTCGCGCTCGCGCATATAATCCTCCGTCGTGCGCGCTTTCGGACGCTGCGGCGCGCCATGCGGGTCGAAGTCGGCTTCGGTCGCGGCAATGACGCGGCAGTCCTCACACATCTTGAGCACGTCAAGACGTTGCGCCTTGCCTTGGAACATCCAATGCTTGCCTTCGAGCTTCGCGATCACGCGCTCGATGGTGCTCTTGGTGCCGAACGGCTTTTCGCAGCGGATGCAGCGGAACGGCTCTTCCTGCTTGAGCACGCGTGCGGGCGCCGTCGCGGCGCGGAAATCGAGCTGCGGGGTGAGCGTGATGACCTTTTCGGGACAGGTTGCCTTGCACAGTCCGCATTGCACGCAGGCGTCCTCGGAGAAGCGCAGCGTCGGCTGCTCGGGATCGTCGCCGAGCGCTCCGGTCGGGCAGGCCGACACGCAGGCGAGGCAGAGCGTGCAGCCCTCGACGTTGACCTCGATCTTACCAAAGGGCGCGCCGGCCGGCAGCGGCACGACATCGACCGGCGCCGGGGCGGCACGATGCAACTCGCGTAGGGCGAGCCGCATCACGTCGCGCTTGCCGCCAGTCGGCATGAAGCTTGCCGGCCGCGGCGCGCCGTCATGGAGTTCGATCGCGCGTAGCGCCTCGCCGAGCGCATCCGGATCGTCGGTTTCGATCAGCGCAACACGGCCGGTGCCGAAGCCGAGACCCGCGAGGATCGGCTCCGCCAGCGCCACCGTGCGATGCAGGCCGGTTACGTCGTGACGCGGCTTCGCACGCAGCAGAAAGCGTACAGATACCCCGCCATAGCCGAACGCCGCGGCCAGAGTTTCAAGTCCGACCTGCGTCACCTCGTTGACGGCGACCGGCAGAACGTTGGCCGGCAGGCCGTCGCCATAGCGCGCGAGCGCGTCGATCAGCGGCATGCCATGCGCGTCATCGTGGAACAGGATGACCGGCCGACGGCCGCCGGCTTCGCGATAGCTCGTGAGTAGTGTGCGGAGCTTTCGCATCAATGCATCGGCCGGTGGCATCGCATATGATGCCGCGCCAGTCGGGCACACTGCCGCGCATTGCCCGCAGCCGGCGCAGACGTGCGCGTCGATTTCGACGTGGTCGCCGGCGGGCGTGATCGCGCCGGCCGGGCACAGGTCGAGACAGCGGTTGCAGCCGACAATTTTCGAGCGCGAATGCACGCAGATGTCGGCGGTGAAATCGACGTAGCGCGGTTTGTCGAAGGTGCCGGTAAGGTCGCGGGCCTTCAGCACGGCCTTCATGACGGCAGCGGGATCGCCGGGATCGACACGCAGATAACCGTCGCGCAGATCGGCGGCCGAGAACAACGGCGCGCCGCCCGAGATGTCCAAGATGAGATCGCAGTGCGAGGTCGCGCCGTCCTTCGTCGGCCCGAAGCGCAGCGCGCTGCGCGACGACGGCGCCGGCTGTGCGTAATCGTCGACGGTCAGTTCGAAGGCGCCGAGATAGCCTTTGGCGGAACGGATCGTGCCTTTCACCACCGGGAATTCGGAGACGCGTGGCGGCGCGATGTCGGCCGGCGGTCTGATCAGGATGGTGACGTCGAGGTGATCCTTCAGCAGGCTGGCAGTCTCGATCGCGGCCTCGTCGCGGCCGTAGATCAGGATCACGCCGTCGCTGTTGAAGGTCACGAACGGGATCTCGGCGGCGGGCGCGGCGGCGGCTGCGATCAGCGCCGCGATCTTCGGCCCGGCCGCCTTCGCATCTTTGGACCAACCCGCGGTTTCGCGGATGTTGACGAAACGGATGTCAACGTTCTCTGCGAGTTCCGAGAACAGCGGCGCCTCCTGCGTGCAGGCGACCGTGAGCGGCTCCCCCGCAGCCGCCGTCTTGCGGAACATGTCGAGCTCCCGACGGCAAAGCTGATGCACCGCATTGACGTCGACGCCACGGCAGGCCCGCTTCACGGCACGCTCGTCAAGCGGCATGGTCTCGTCGCAGGAGCAGATCAGGACGGTGCGAGGGCCTTCAGCCATTCGATGTTCCAGGCCACGCTGCAGTGGCGAGCACGCGCACTACGTTATAAGTATTCCAAACAGAAATCACATCCCCAGGAACACTTTCTGGTTGGGACGCTTGATGCCGACTGCGCCGGCCCTCGATCTGCCGCCCCCGTTCCGCCTCGTGACCTTGCGCGAGGTTGGCGACGCCATGGCGCACGCGACCGCGATTGCGGCCCAGGAGGGTGCCGGCACGCTCGTTCATGTCGGGCGCTTCGATCTTGCCGAGTTCGCCGTGGTGCTGGAGCCGGACGAGCCGCTCTGGCAGGCCCGGCGTGCGATCTATGCCGGCTCGGTGGCGCTCGCCGATGCGCTGGCCGTGCACGCTCCGCCGGAGAAGCCGATCGCCTTCGACTGGCCCGATGCGATCCGTGTCGATGGCGGGCTTGTCGGCGGCGTGCGGCTGGAATGGCCGATCGGCGCCAATGAGAACGAGGCCGCACCCTGGCTGGTGTTCGGCGCCACGGTCCGCACCGTCGCATTAGGAGCGGAGGAGCCGGGCCTGCAGCCGCTCTCCACCGCGTTGGAGGATGAGGGTTTCGATGGTGTGGGCTCCGGCCGGCTCGTCGAAAGTTTCGCGCGTCATCTCATGAGCGCGATCGATGCGTGGCAGGAGGCGGGCTTCGGCGAGATCGAGAAGAATTATCTGGCGCGGCTTTCCCCCTTCCCCGCAACCGGGGGAGGGATGGCTGGCAGCGTGCGTCGCGCGATTGACGAGAATGGCGATCTCCTGGTGCGGCGCATGACCGCAGCGGAGCCGGTGCGGCATTCGCTCATCAGCGCGCTGTCGCACGTGTCGTGGCTCGATCCCGAGACGGGAGGCCCGCGCAAATGAAACTGTTGCGCACCATCCGCCTCGATCCGTCGGACACGTTCGTGTTCGAGCGCGCGGCCGAGCCCGGCGAATGGGCCGTGTCGGGAGCGTTCATGTTCTGGGATGGGGATCCCGCGGCGATGGCAGGTAAGGAGCGCACGGCCTTCCGCTCCGGCTTTCTGGGTGTGCAGTCGCTCGGATGGTCAACTTTGGTGCAGATCGTCGATGCAAGTGACGACGATCGCCGGGCGGCGGTCGACGCGCTCGCTAAACATCTGGTCGCGGATTTCGGTGCACCGGGCGTCGCCGAAGCCACGTCGGCGGCGGAAGAAGAGTTCGCATTCGCGGCGTCGCTCTGCGATCATCCGCTCGATATGTTGGTCGCGGTCCACCGCACCGTCGAGAACGGCGAGATCAGGGAAGTATTCCGCACGCTGCGGCCGCGCGGCGAGCGCACGCCCATCCGCGCTTTCTCGTTCCTTGAAGTCGAGGGCGAGGAAGAGCCGGGAGAAACGGTCGATCTCGCCAAGCTCGCGAAGGACAGCACGCCGTGAACGACTTCTGGCTTTCCTGCGGGCATCATCTGCTCGACCGCGACCAGGGCGGTGGGCTCGTCGTCACCGACGAGTTCGTGAAGGCCTATCTCGCGCGGCCGGAGCTCAGCCCGCCCGATGATGCCTGCGTGGTCGAACGCACGCTGCATGCCGCGCTGCTCGCTGATCCTCGCCGTCCGGTAGATGCGTCCGAGATCGCGGCGATGGCGGACAAGGACGCGCGCGAGAACTGGACGGTCATGATCGCGTTCCGCGATCTCCTTATTGAACGCCCGACGATCGAAGCGTGCTATCTGCATCTCGTGCGCACCGGTTTCGGCCGGACGCCGCCGCTGTTTATCAACCAGATCGTTCACGCGATCCTGCGCAACATCCTTGATGACTGCGAGGATGTGTACGCGTTACGGGCGGCGGAAATGTTCTTCCGGCCGCAGCGGCTGACGACGCACGAGGGTTCGCTAATCGCTGCCGACGAAGAAACCGTTGCCGGCAGCAATGCCAGCGCGGCGTCGCCGCTGGTGTCGATGCTGGGCTTGCCGGCGGAGGCTGCCATCGACGTGCTCAATGACGACAACGCGCAGGATTACTGGGAGCGTAGCGACCGCTTCGACATGGCGCTCGATCTCACCGCGGGCCGGCGCGGACTGGCCGCGCTCGGTAACGTGATCGCGCGCTGGGTGCACCATCTGCTTGCGGTGGAGGTCGAGGTCGAGCCGTTGGCCGAGGCGCACGACGTCAATCTCACCTGGTATGTCGGCCTCGATGCACAGGGCACCAAGATCGGCGACGATCTCTGGAATGGCGAGGATATCGACGAGGCCGCGCGCGGTCGTATCGTCGGCCTCTACCGGCTCACCTTCCGCGACAGGGGCCCGGTGTTGGAGAAGGCCAAAGGCGAACCTATCTATCTGATCATGGCGATGACGGCTGACGGGATCCTGCGGATGAAGCCGCAAAATCTCGTCACTGGCCTGCCGATCAGGCAGTTGGAGGACGTCTCGTGAGCGCCGTGCCTCTTGCGCAAATCCCCGTCGGCGTCGTGGTGGAGCGCCGCAAGGCGGCAAGCCCGTGGATCGACTTCACCTGGCGGCCGGTGACGGCGCTGCCGGGGTCGCCGGTGGCGGCGCCATGGACGCAATTGTCGGCGCAGGGCGATCTCGCGACATTTTATGCCGGGGCCGCCGATGTCGCGCTCTACCGCACAGACACCGCGCAGTATCGCGACAATCTCGCGTCCGGCTCGCCGGCATTATGGGTGGCATTGCGTCCGACCGGCATCGAACCGCCCTTCGACCTCGTTGCCGTCACCGCTGACCCCGCCGAAGGCGAAGCCTTCACGCAGAACGGCGATCATCTGGTGGAGGCCGTGCCGATGCCGGAATCCGTGCGTGCGCTGGTCGAAACGTTCGTCGCCGAGCACCATGTCGAGCAACCGTTTGTAAAGCGAAAGCGTGACCGCGCCGATCCGGAAGCGCTCGCGCGCCGTGAACCGCCACCCAAGGATCGATCGCGATGAACGATCCGGACGATTTCCTGACACGCTGGTCGCGGCGCAAGCGCGCAGCGGCGGACGAGCAAGCCCGTGCGCCGGCCGATGAACAGCGTGATTCCGATGCGCGTCCCGCAGAACAGCGTGCCGCCGACAAGGTGACGCCGCCGAAGCCGGCTGCGGATTCCGGAACGACCGAACCGGTCTTCGACCTTTCCAAACTGCCGCCGCTCGAATCGATCACGGCGGAGACCGATGTCCGTGCCTTCTTGGCGCCCGGTGTGCCGGCTGAGCTCAGGCTTGCGGCGCTTCGCCGCGCCTGGGCCGCCGATCCCAAGGTGCGGGATTTCGTCGGACTCGCCGACTACGATTTCGACTTTCACACCCCGGGCGCGATCGCGGGTTTCGGTCCGCTCGAGATGACGGACGAACTGCGTCAAGAGATGGTCCGGATCGTCACCGGCTGGCAGCCCAAGCCGGAAGCCGGTTCTGCCGAGACGGACCCTGCCGCGAAGCAGAACGCGCCACCTGCGCAACCACCGGCGGCGATTGCGGAAATGGGCGCGCAGCCAGCGCCCGCCGTGTCGGCTGCGATCGGCGACGCAGGTGCGGTTTCAGAACGTCCGGACCACGATCAAGATGAATTGATTACCAACGAAGCACTAGCGCGGCGCAACAAAGAGTCTGCTGCGTCGCAGCAAGACCAGCCGCAGCCGGAAAATGTGCAGACACCTGCACGACGCGACCATGGCGGCGCTTTGCCCCAGTAATACGATGGTCATAGCCTACAACTATCGCCACCTATTGACCCCCGAACGCCCCAGGGAGCAAACTCGCAAAGTTAAATTGGAATAACGAAAAAGACCATGCGCGATACGGGCCTCGATGAAGCGATTGGCGCCGCCGGCGGTGTCGGCGCGCTTGCCCGAAAAATTGGCATTTCCCAGCCATCGGTATCCAACTGGTCGCGTATCCCTGCCGAGCGGGTGGTTGCTGTCGAAGAGGCAACCGGTGTCGACCGCAGCGTGCTGCGCCCCGATCTCTACGGTGAACGGTATCCTAATGCGGGCGACATCGACGAGGTCGATGCCGCGCGCGCACAGGAATACACGCTGCTCGCCGCCCTCTTGGCGCGCGCGCCTGATCAGGCGCTGCTCGATCGGCTCGCGACGTTGCGTGGTGACGCGTCGCCGCTTGGGGTCGCTCATGCGGCGCTGGCGGATGCGGCCAGCCGCACGAATGCGGAGCGTGCCGGGCGCGAATACTTCGACCTCTTCATCGGACTGGGGCGCGGGGAGTTGTTGCCCTACGGCTCGTATTATCAATCAGGATTCCTGCACGAGCGTCCGCTGGCGCGGCTGCGCGCAGAGCTTTCACGGCTTGGTATCGAGCGCGCCGAAGGCCAACTCGAGCCGGAAGATCACGCGGCGATCCTGTGCGAGATCATGGCAGGTCTGATCAACGGCCGGCTGCCCGCCGGAGCCGGCGCCGATCGCGAGCTGTTCGACAAGCATTTGTCGCCCTGGATCGAACGATTCTTCGCCGATCTGGAGCAAGCCAAAGCAGCCGGCTTCTACCGCCATGTCGGGACGCTTGGACGCCAGTTCGTGAACATAGAGACGGAGGCTTTCGCCCTGCCGGCGTGACGATGGACGAAAGCGCGACCCAGGGAGGGTTACGGCATGAAACGGGAACGCAAGGCGAGTGAACTCGGTCGACGTGAGTTCTTGCGAACGCTTGGCGTGGGCACCGCAGCAGCGGCAGCCAGCAGCCCGTTCGCCGGTCCTGCGGCCGCCGACACCGAGAGCAACGACGAGAAGCGGAAGGCACGCTACCAGCCGAACTCGGCGCAGGTGCAGACCTTCTATCGCGTCAACCGCTATCCCGCGAAGTGAGGGAGGGCTGTCATGCTGATCAAGCGAACGGAACGTCAGGCCCGCCGCAGTGCCCTCACGCAAGCGCTGCCGGGACAATCTGAAGCCAGTCTCGATCGGCGATCATTCCTGCGCCGCTCGGGCCTCGTCGCGGGCGGACTTGCCGCGCTCGGCACCTTGCCGCTCGCCAGCGTCCGCAAGGCGGAAGCCGGCCCGCCACCGAAGCCTGGCGCAGCCGTCACCATCCGCAAGAACATCTGCACGCACTGCTCGGTCGGCTGCACGGTCGTCGCCGAGGTGTCGGACGGCGTGTGGATCGGCCAGGAGCCCGGCTGGGATTCGCCGATCAATCGCGGCTCGCATTGCGCCAAGGGCGCGTCGGTCCGCGAGCTGGTGCACGGCGATCGCCGGCTAAAATATCCGATGAAGCTGGTCAACGGCCAGTGGACCAAGATCTCGTGGGACACCGCCATTAGCGAGATCGGCGACAAGATGCAGGCGATCCGCGAGAAGTCGGGACCCGATTCTGTTTACTGGCTCGGCTCCGCGAAGTTCTCCAACGAAGGCTCTTATCTGTTCCGCAAATTTGCGGCCTATTGGGGCACCAACAACGTCGATCATCAGGCGCGCATCTGCCATTCGACGACCGTCGCCGGCGTGGCCAACACCTGGGGCTACGGCGCGATGACCAACAGCTACAACGACATCCGTAACTCGAAGACGCTCATGATCATGGGCGGCAATCCCGCCGAGGCGCATCCGGTGTCGCTGCAGCATCTGCTCGAGGGCAAGGAATTGCAGCGGGCCAACTTTATCGTGATCGACCCGCGCATGTCGCGGACCGCCGCGCACGCAACGGAGTATGTGCGGGTGCGTCCGGGCACGCACATTCCCACCATCTACGGAATGCTCTGGCACATCTTCCGCAATGGCTGGGAGGACAAGCAATTCATCGAACAGCGCGTCTACGGGATGGATGATGTTCGCAAAGAGGTGGAGAGATGGAATCCAAAGGAGGTCGAGCGGGTCACCGGCTTGCCCGAGGCGCAGGTCCGGCGCGTAGCTGAGACCTTCGCCAAGCAAAAGCCGTCCTGCCTGATTTGGGCAATGGGCCAGACCCAGTTCTCGGTTGGCACGGCCAACGTCCGCGCCAGTTGCATCCTGCTGCTGGCCACCGGCAACGTGGGTGGCTTTGGCAACGGCGCCAATATCTTCCGCGGCCATTGCAATGTGCAGGGCGCCACCGATCTCGGCCTCGATATCGTGACGCTGCCGCTCTACTACGGCCTCACCGAAGGCGCCTGGAAGCACTGGTGCCGGGTCTGGGAGACCGACTACGACTGGATGGCGTCGCGCTTCCCCACGCGCACTGTCAACGGCAAGCCGGTGAAGATGATGGAGACGGCCGGCATTCCGTCCACCCGCTGGTTCGACGCGACCCTCCTGCCGCAGAAACAGGTCCAGCAGCAGGACAACGTCAAGGCGATGATTGTCTTCGGCCATGGCGGCAATACCGTCACCCGCATGCCGGAGGCGGCTCGCGGCATCGAGAAGCTCGACCTGCTTGTCGTCGGTGACCCGCATCCGACCACCTGGGCGGTGCTCGGCGAGCGCAAGGACAACACCTATCTGCTGCCGATCTGCACCCAATTCGAATGTTCGGGGTCGCGCACGGCCTCGAACCGCTCGCTCCAGTGGGGCGAACAAATCGTCAAGCCGATCTTTGAATCCAAGAACGACTACGACGTCATGTACTTGCTGGCGAGCAAGCTCGGCTTCGCCGACCGCATGTTCAAGAACATCAAGGTCGAGAACGGCGCGGTCTCGTCGGAGGACATCCTGCGCGAGATCAATCGCGGCGGCTGGTCGACGGGCTACTGCGGGCAGTCGCCGGAACGCCTGAAGGCGCACATGAAGAACCAGGAGAAGTTCGACCTGGTCACGCTGCGCGCACCGAAGGACGTCCCAGAAGTCGGCGGCGACTATTACGGCCTCCCGTGGCCGTGCTGGGGTACGCCGGAACTTCGGCATCCCGGGACCCACACCCTCTACAACACCAACCTGCACGTCATGGACGGCGGCAGTACGTTCCGCGCCCGCTTCGGCGTCGAACGCGAGGAGAAGCTGTCGGACGGCACCACCCGGAAGGTCAGTCTGCTGGCCAACGGCTCGTACTCGCTCGGTTCGGAGATCCGGGACGGTTATCCTCAGTTCACCTACGGCGTGCTCAAGAAACTCGGCTGGGACAAGGAACTCACCGAAGCCGAACGAGCGACCATCGAGCGCGTCGGCGGCAAGAACGCGGATGGCGTGTCCTGGTCGATCGACCTGTCCGGTGGCATCCAGCGCGTCGCCATGGCGCACGGCTGCATCCACTATGGAAACGGCAAGGCCCGCGCCAATGCCTGGAACCTGCCCGACCCGGTCCCGGTACACCGCGAGCCGATCTATACGCCGCGGCCGGACCTGGTCGCGACGTATCCGACTCGGCCAAACGCGGTCGAGTTCCGCGTTCCCAATGTCGGCTTCGATGTTCAGAAGACGGCGGTGGACAAGGGAATCGCCAAGCAATTCCCCCTGATCAACACCTCCGGCCGTCTGGTTGAGTACGAGGGCGGCGGCGAGGAGACGCGGTCCAACAAGTGGCTGGCAGAGCTCCAGCAGGACATGTTCATCGAGCTCAATCCTGCGGATGCAGCCGAGCGCGGCATCCGGGACGGTGCATTCGTTCTGGTTTCGGGACCGGAGATGCCGGCCGGCAGGGTGTGCCGCATGAAAGCGCTGGTGACCGAACGGGTCGGCCGGGGCGTGACCTGGTGTCCGTTCCATTTCGCCGGCTGGTTCATGAACGTCGACCAGCGCAGCAAATATCCGAGCGGCGCCGATCCCATTGTGCTCGGTGAAAGTGTCAACACCGTCACGACCTACGGCTTCGATCCGGTCACCGGAATGCAGGAGCCGAAGGCCACGCTCTGCCAGGTTAGGGCGGCTTGAGGGAGGAATAGACCATGGCTCGCATGAAATTCCTCTGCGACGCGGATCGCTGCATCGAGTGCAATGCCTGCGTCACTGCCTGCAAGAACGAGCACGAGGTGCCCTGGGGCATCAACCGCCGGCGCGTCGTCACCATCAACGATGGCAAGCCGGGCGAACGCTCGGTCACCATGGCCTGCATGCACTGCACCGACGCGCCTTGCGCGGCGGTGTGTCCGGTGAATTGCTTCTACACCACGGCGGATGCGGTGGTGCTGCACTCCAAGGACCTCTGCATCGGCTGCGGCTACTGCTTCTACGCGTGCCCGTTCGGCGCTCCGCAATATCCGCGCGTCGGCAACTTCGGATCGCGCGGCAAGATGGACAAGTGCACCTTCTGCGCCGGCGGACCCGAGGCCGACAACACCGAGGCCGAGTTCGTGAAGTACGGCACCAACCGGCTCGCCGAAGGCAAGCTGCCGCTGTGCGCGGAGATGTGCTCGACGAAATCACTGCTCGCCGGCGATGGCGAGATCATCGCCCAGATCTACCGCGAGCGCGTGGTCAAGCGCGGCTATGGCTCCGGCGCCTGGGGATGGCGGACGGCCTATCGCGAGACGATTGCGACCTAGGGAATGACCCGCCGAATAAGGAGAACGAGCATGACGGCATTTCTTGCGCGCATCCGTGCCGCCGTTGGCGTGCTGGCACTTCTGGCGATCGTCGTCTCGGTGACCCCATCGTCGGCGCAGCAGCAAAAGAATCCCGACGGCTCGGTGAATCCGACTGCGAGCTCGGTGCAGGAAGAGCAGCTGTTCAAGGAAATGAACCGGATCACCGGCCGTTGCACGCTTCCCGACCAGAAGGCCTGCACGCTCGAGCAGCCGGCCGGTCGCGACTGGCGCTATTTCCATCAGGTGACGCTGCCGTGGATCGCCGCTATCGCCATCATCGCCATGCTCGCGATCCTCACCCTGTTCTATCTGTTCCGCGGCATGGTGAAGATCGAGCAAGGCCGCTCCGGCCGGACGATCGTGCGCTTCAACGCCCTCGAGCGCTTCGTGCATTGGATGACGGCGGTCTGTTTCATCATCCTGGCGCTCTCGGGTCTCAACATCACCTTCGGCAAGAGCCTGCTGCTGCCGCTGATCGGACCGGAAGCATTCACGGACTGGTCGCAATGGGCGAAATACGCCCACAACTATCTGAGCTTCCCGTTCACCATCGGCGTGGTCCTGATCTTCCTGATGTGGATCGCCGGCAACCTCCCGAGCCGTGGGGACATCGCGTGGCTCAAGGACGGTGGCGGCATCGTTGGTGATGCGCATCCGCCGGCCCAGCGCTTCAACGCCGGCCAGAAGATGATCTACTGGATCGTCGTGATCGGCGGCACCGCGGTGGCGGTCACCGGCTATCTGCTCATGTTCCCGTTCTGGGGCACAAGCATCGTGGGAATGCAGACCGCGCAGGTCATTCACGGCATCGTTGGCGCGTTGTTCGTCGCGGCCATGCTCGGGCACATCTATATCGGCACCATCGGTATGGAGGGCGCGTTCGAGGCCATGGGCAGCGGCACCGTGGACGAGAACTGGGCCAAGCAGCACCACAGCCTCTGGCTCGAGGAGGAGAAGGCCAAGGGCAACATCGCCGGTGCGCCGCCGCCCGGCCGGATGCAGCCGGCCGAATAATTCACGCTTCCTTGAACGAGACTAGTGCGGTGGATTTGACGTTCGTACCGGTATTGCTGCGAGTCGGCAGTACGAACGTCAAATCCAAAACCGCACTAGCAATCCAATGATTTTCTAGTGTCCCGATTCCGAAGTTCGTTCCATTTCGCAGCGGCCTTTTATACGAACTTCGGAATCGAAGGACACTAGCAACTCTTTGAATCTAGTGTGGCTTTGGTTCAGAAGTCCGCATGTTGGACTCGCCGCAAGAATGATGCGGACTTCTGAACCGCCACACTAGTGTCCCTTTGGTTCCGACGCTTGTAAACACAGGTGCCGCAAGAGCGATACAAGCGTCGGAACCGGGACACTAGAAGCGCCCGGATTATCACCGGGCGCTTCTGCTATAATTCACCTTATGACACGGCCCATGACATCGCCGATGCGCGTGATCGGCCTCGCCGGCTGGAGCGGCTCCGGCAAGACGACACTGCTGACCAAGCTGATCCCCTGCCTCGTGGGGCGCGGGCTAGCGGTATCGACCCTCAAGCATGCCCATCACGGCTTCGACGTGGATCAGCCCGGCAAGGATTCGCACAGCCACCGGATGGCGGGCGCGACCGAGGTGCTGATCGGCTCGTCCGCGCGTTTTGCCCTCGTCCACGAACTGCGAGGCGCGGCCGAGCCGACCCTGCAAGATCTCTTGGCGCGGATGTCGCCGGTCGATCTGGTCGTGGTCGAGGGCTACAAGGCGGCGCCGATCCCGAAGCTCGAGGTGCATCGCGCGGCCGTAGGCAAGCCGCTGCTGCATCCGGACGACAACTGCATCGTGGCAGTCGCCGCCGACGTGCCGTTGCCGAAGGTCGAACTGCCGGTGGTCTCGCTTGATGATATCGAGAAGATCGCCGACATCGTGACGATCGAGTCGACGCCGATCGAGCGCCTGTTGACGTCCCAAGGAGCCGCGTGATGGCGCAGCTCTCCGACGACTGCTTTGCGTTTGGCGGAGCATTGCTACCGGTCGCCGAGATGGAACGGATGATCGCGGAGCGCGTCACGCCGGTGTCTGACATCGAGACCGTGCCGCTTGCGGCGGCACGTGGTCGCGTGGTCGCCCAAGATATTCTTGCACCGATAGATCTTCCGCACTTCGATAATTCGGCGGTGGACGGATTTGCGGTGCGCCATGCCGATCTCGCATCCGCGGGAGACACGCGGCTCAAGGTCGTTGACCGCATCACCGCCGGCCGCAAGGCCACTCGCGCGCTTGGTGCGAGCGAAGCGATCCGCATCTTCACGGGTGCGCCGATGCCGGCCGGCGCGGACACCGTGTTCATGCAGGAGGACACCCGCGTCGACGGCGATGTGGTGATCGTGCCGCCGGGATTGAAGCGCGGCGCCAACAGCCGTGCTGCTGGCGAGGACGTTCGCGCAAAATCGGTGATGCTTTCGGCGGGCCGGCGGCTCACAACGTCGCATGTCGCGCTCGCCGCGGCCGTTGGGCTCACGGCGTTGCCGGTGCGCCGCCGCGTGCGGGTCGCCGTGTTCTCGACCGGCGACGAGATCGTGGAGCCCGGCCAGCCGCTGCTGCCGGCCGCGTTGTTCGACGCGAACCGCTTCCTGCTCGCGGGCCTGATCGAAGGCATAGGTGCGACCTTCACCGATCTCGGTATCCTGCCGGACGACAAGGCGCGGCTCGCGCGCGCCATCGCGGATGCCGCGGCCGGACATGACCTCGTGTTGACGTCAGGCGGGGTCTCGACCGGCGAGACCGATCACGTTCGTGACGCCGTGGAGAGCATCGGCAAGCTCGTGTTCTGGCGAGTCGGCATCAAGCCCGGCCGGCCGGTCGCGATGGGTGTGATTGCGGGGCCGCCGGATGGCGAGGGCGCCGCTTTCGTGGGGCTACCTGGCAATCCCGTCGCGGTGTTCGTCACCTTTGCACGGGTGGTGCGGCCGCTTCTGCTACGGCTCGCCGGCGCCGAGGTGGTGCCGCTCATTCCGCTGCCGGTGCGCGCGGGCTTTCCCTATAAGAAGCGCAGCGGCCGGCGCGAATATGTGCGGGTGCGGCTGGTGCGCAATCCCGACGGGACGGTCGACGCCTTCAAGCACGCGCAGGACGGCGCCGGCGTCATCACGTCGTTGACGGAGACCGATGGGTTGATCGAATTGCCGGAGGATGTCACGACCGTCGCGCCTGGCGCCACCGTCGGGTTCTTGTCCTACGCCGCGCTGACTGAATAACCCGTCCCATCCTTCGAGACGGCGCTGGCGCGTCTCATCAGGATGAGGCGGAGGAAACGTCCGCTCAATGATCGGCGAGGCTAAATCCGCACGCCGGTGGGTGAGCTGAAGGCGGTCGCGACCGGCTCCTGAATGTGATTCAACGCGGCGACCGCGCCGAGCGCGATCGCGACGGCCGCGAGACATGACACTAGAAAGCTGCGCATGCTGAATCCTCCCAAGTCAAGCTATGGGATATCTATGGTTCGTCTGCGCTCGTAATCAAGAGGCGCGTTATGCGGGCGCACTGCGCTCTCGCGCCGCAACACGCTCCGCCGCAGCGACGTCTCCGGGCGTGTTGACGTTGAGGAAGGGGTCGACCGGCTCCGTCGGCCAGTCGGCAATGGCGGCGCCGTGACGGGCGGTCCACATCTCGATCTTGTGCAGGCCTTCGACCAGGAGCGCGTGGCGCAAGTCCTCGCGCAGGGCGACGGGCCACAGTCCCACAACCGGATGGCGCCAATCGCCCGACCGCGCGCAGGCAAGTGGGGTCTTCGCCTGTACCCGCGCCGCAGCGAGCCGCGCCACCAGATCGGACGGCAGGAACGGGCAGTCGCCCGGCACGCTCACGATATCGGCGATGTCCGGTGCCTGTGCCGCCGCCCAATCGAGGCCCGCGAGGATTCCGGCGAGCGGTCCCGCAAAATCGGGCACGCTGTCCGCCACCACCGGCAGGCAGGTGTCGCCGAAGCGTGCAGGATCGCCGTTGGCATTGATGACGAGACGGGTGCATTGCGGCGTCATGGTCGCTAGCACGCGGTCGAGAATGGTCCGGCCGCCGATCATGATGCGCGCCTTGTCGCCGCCGCCCATGCGGCGTGCGAGCCCGCCGGCGAGAATGAGGCCGAGGGGAGGATGCTGATTGGCCACGGTCGTCATTCCGGTGCGCGCCGAGCGTCACTCATCGCCCACCGCCGCCTTGCGCCGGTGCTTCGCGCTCTCCTCTTCGACGTAGCGCAGGTCCTGATCGAACACGATGCGGTCCTCGCCGGCGAGCGCGACGAAACGTTTACCGCGCGCGCGCCCGACCAGCGTGAGGTTCGCCTTGCGGGCGAGCTCGACGCCCCAGGCGGTGAAGCCGGAGCGCGAGACCAGGATCGGGATGCCCATGCGTACGGTCTTGATCACCATCTCCGAGGTCAGCCGTCCGGTGGTGTAGAAGATCTTGTCGTCGGCGCGCACGCGGTGCTTGAACATCCAGCCCGCGATCTTGTCGACCGCGTTGTGCCGGCCTACATCCTCCATGTAGACCAGCGGGCGGTCCTCGACTGCCAGCACGCAGCCGTGGATCGCGCCGGCTTCGAGATAAAGCGAGGGCGTCGTATTGATCTTGTTAGTCAATGCGTAAAGCCAGGACGTTCGCAGCTCCGCATCCGGCAGCTTCACGTCCTCCAGCGCCTCCATCAGGTCGCCGAACACGGTGCCCTGCGCGCAGCCCGAGGTCTGCACCTTCTTCGTCAGCTTTTTCTCGTAATTCGTCTTGCGCTTGGTGCGCACCACCACGACTGCCAGCTCCTCGTCGTAGTCGACGCCGGTGACCACGTCGTCGGGCCTGAGCATGTTCTGGTTGAGCAGGTAGCCGATCGCGAGATAGTCGGGATAATCGCTGATGGTCATCGCGGTCACGATCTCCTGCGAATTGAGGAAGATCGTGAGCGCACGCTCGACCGTAACACGGGTCTCGACCGGTTGCCCGGTCTGGTCCACGCCGGTGACTTGTTCGGTCAATCGCGGGTCGTACGGGTCGGGCTGAATGAGATAACGGTTCGCCGGAATGCCGACGAGCTTTCTGGTAATGGATTTGACCGCAGCAGCAGACTTAACCGCAGTTTTGGCCAGCTTCTTGGCCATGGGCAGCGCCTTTCGGAATAGCGACCAACGTCATAGCGACCAACGTCATATAGGCGCGCCGCTTATACCAGAAAAGCGAGAGCCCGGCATGGATGCGCCGGGCTCTCCGGGCGAGACACGCGTGAAACGCTTATTTAGTTGAGTCCGCCGAGCAGCCACACAACCAGGATGATCGGAAGCGGAATGCCGATCACCACAGCAGAAGTCCTCGACCCATTGCGTCCTCCTATCGTTCGTGTTGGCAAAGCAAACGGCGGGAACCGTGAAAAGGTTCCGAGCAGTTTGGCAGGATGTTCCGGCAACCATCGCGCTGACCCTGCGTTGATCTTCTGTCAACGCCAAGGAGGATGCTTATGAGGAAACTTGCGATTGGCATCGTTGCAGCGGGGACATTGGTGACGGCTGCGCCGGCGATGGCGCAGGTCGTACTCGAAGGGCCCGGTGTCGGCATACGCGTCGGACCCGAGCCATACTATCGCGAGTCCTATCGAGACCGGTGGGATCGCGGCCCCTATCGCAGCTATGCGTGGCGTGACCGTGACTGCCGGACCGTGACGATTCGTGAGCGTATGCCGGACGGCCGGATCGTGGTCCGAACCCGCGAGCGCTGTTAGCAAACGCATAGTTCTGACAGGCGGACGCGAGTGGCCCTGCGTGAGCGCGGGGCCATTCGCCTTCAAGAATGCTCGCTGGACCCACTAGCAGTGCGCGATGTCCTGACACGCAGCGCTTCACGGAGCACCGGTGAAGATACTCACCGATCCCGTGAACGGGGCGGAGCGCTTTCCTGCCGGCGCGTTCGGTGACGCGCTCGCCACTGCGCAAGAATTTACGACTGGTCGGCAGCGCGCAGCGCATGATCGGGATCATGCGTGGTGCAAAAGACCTCCGTGGCCGGATGCGGCGAGCGCCGATCGATATGCATTCGGTGCTGACTGCGATTCGGCGGTCACCTTATCAAAGCCGCGGTGGATCAAAGCCGCGGGACGCGGCGTAACTGGCGGCGGATGGCGCTCGCTGGCAGCCGGCCCCAAAGGCCCCGTCCGTGTAAGGGAATACGTCGGCGCGATCCGTTGCAGGGGGCAATTCGCAAGGTATGTGTCGTTGTTTATGCAGACTTTATTTTTGTGGTCCTATAAATTTATGCGCGTCGATGTTCGCCGTGACTTCACCGCTCTGCCGATTCCTCGTCAAATCATTGATATGACGCGTATTTCTGTATGTTGCATCCGTGCAACAGCTATAAAAATTCCGTAACTTGCGCATAAATATCGCATTGCGCGCCATGGGAGCGCGGCTACTCTGCATGAGTTCGGAGGGGCGTCTCGCGATGGCGACAATTTGATTGCGCCATCCGGGATGACAGGGGGCTCTCAACGGTGCGTCGCACCTGCGGAGATCGTGACCCTCCAGTCACTCAACTTGGAGGGATCAATATGAAGATGGTGAAAAGTCTTCTCCTCGGCTCTGCGGCCGGTGTGGTCGCAGTGGTCGGGGCGCAGGCTGCCGATCTTCCCGTCAAGGCCGCGCCGGTCCAGTACGTGAAGATCTGCACGCTCTATGGGGACGGGTTCTATTATGTTCCGGGCTCCGACACTTGTGTCCGGTTCACGGGCTACGTCCGGGCCGACTACGGCTACGGCGTCACCGGCGCCCGTCGGCCGCAATATGCTCGTGATGAAGGTGCCAACGACCGGACCGTCGACCGCTATTCGACGCGCCATCGTGGCCGCTTTGCGATCGATACCCGGACGCAGACCGCCTATGGCACGTTGCGGACGTACCAGACCTTTCAGATGCAGCACGAGGATACCCCCGGGCCGGGAAGTGACGATGAATTCGGCATCACCCGCGCGTTCATCCAGTGGGGTGGCTTCACCTTCGGCCGAACGGTGTCGTTCACCGACCATGAAGGCAGCATGGGCGACTCCGGCTTCCGCTCGCTGCACCAGTCGCAGGTCGACAGCACGACCGGCGCGTCAGGCGTCAACCAGATCGCCTACACGTGGCAGCTCGGCAATGGCATCACGTTCAACGTCGGTGCCGACGAGCGTCGCGTGCGGGATGTCGTGAACCTGTCGGACCCTGGTACGTTAGACGACCTACAGATAGGCTTCGAGCCGGGTTCGCACCGCGCCGGCGACAACCATCCCAATCCCTGGGTGTCGTTGCGGGTCAATCAGGCGTGGGGCCGCGCCAGCCTTGCGGTGATCGCCAATCACAACCAGGCGACCTACTACGACGGGGCCACTCTTGGCTGCGCCCAACCCGGCACGACGCTCTGCGGCTATCCGGGCGACAAGTGGGGCTTCGGGGTTCTCTCCGGTGCCGAGTTCAAGCTCGATTGGCTGAGCCCGGGCAGCCGCATCGGTGGCTACTTCAACTACGGCGTGGGCGCCACGCGGTATCAGATGGGCCAGTTGCAAAGCCCCGGCCTCTACGGCAGCGGCAACGAGATTGCATTCGGCTTCATCACCGACGCGGCCTATGTCGATGGCTCCGGCCTGGAGCAGACGACGGCGTGGTCGGCTGGCGGCGGGTTCGAATACTTCTGGACCCGCAACTTCTCGAGCACGGTCTACGGCCAAATCGGCGAGGTCAGCTACAACAACAGCGTGATCAACGGCGGCTGGTTCTGCGCTGGGGCCGGATTCGAGGTCTCGCCGACGGCGGTTTGCGATCCGGGCTTCACGTATTGGGCCGTGGGTACGCACCACGACTGGTTCCCGCTGCCCGGACTGCGGTTCGCGGTCGACGTGCTGTACGCCCAGGTCGGGACGGCGATGAACGGCGAGGTGATCACCGTGAACACTCCGTCGGGCGCGCGGCCGGCCGGCGACTACAACGTGAAGGATCTGGGCACTCTCTCGGTCGTCTTCCGCGCCCAGCGCACCTGGGGCGCCAACTAAAGCCGATAAGACAGAAAGCCTGCGACGTCCGAACCTCCGTCGCGGGCCCATCGCTGCACTCGGGATGCCCCCCGCGGCAGACACCTAACCCCGGCTCACCGCCGGGGTTTTTTGCGGGCCAGCGACTTCCGGTATGCGCGATTGCAGGCGCTCGTTGCGTACCTGCAGCCGGCGGCTGCGTGCAGCGGCAGGCTGGAACCGCTCGTTCTTTCGTCAGCTTCGCATTGACGAAGCGAGATGCGGCGGCGCCACCGACAATACCATCAAAATTCGATCGAAAATGATAAGAGATAATCTCCGCTAATAGTAGGAGCTGTGACGAAAGGTGAGGACAGCGTGCGGTCGAGCACAGTGAAGTAAGATACTTCGTGCATTCCTGATTACTATAGCGGTAGCCGAATCGTTGCTCAGCGAGACAGCGATGCCGGTGAAGCGGAGTGCCGGACCCGGGTCATCTGATCCGACGGGACGTCGTTTCAAGACGACGCAAGAAGTGTCGGGAAATGCGATTTGACTGTCGCAGAGCACATGGAGGTAATCTATGGATCTCACCACCCTGATCATCCAGCTCGTATCCGGCCTCATAGGCGGAAACGCGGCTGGAAAAGCAGTGCCAAACTCTGACCTCGGCACGCTCGGCAACACGATTGCCGGCGCCCTCGGTGGCGTTGGCGGCGGCCAGTTGTTGCAAGCCTTGATCCCGGCCCTCGCCAGTGCGGCCGGTGGTGCTGGCGGGCTCGATATCGGCTCCATCATCGGCCATGTCGTCGGCGGAGGCGCTGGTGGCGCCGTCCTTACCGTCATTGCCGGGTTGCTGAAGAACATGATGGGCGGCCAGAAGGCCTGAGTGGACGGATCGTCCGCCAGGGCCTGAGGGCTTCTCGCCCGCGTCTCCCTATCCACCGCTGCGATCGAGGCGGCCAATAGGTTCGTCTCGAATGCAGGTGATGATGGTTAGGGTCCTTGCGCCCCGATCGACGGCTGCACCGCGTAAAGATCGGCTGGCGGCAGCACCAGTACCAGTGCGAAGCGAATTCCGACCGCCAGGATCAGGACGCCCAGCAGCAGGCGAAGCCGTTCGGCCCGCATCTTTTGCCCGGCCTGCGCGCCGAACTGTGCGCCGATGCTGCCCCCGACCATGAGCATCAGGGCCAGCACCGCGTCCACTTGATGGTTGGTCGACGCATGCAGCAGTGTAGCCGAGATCATCGTGACCAGCGTGAGCACTGTTGACGTGCCGATGACGGTCGCGGTCGGCACGCGCAGGACGTAGACTAGCATCGGCACCAGCAGAAACCCGCCACCGATGCCCATCACTGCACCGATGAATCCCATCACGAATCCGATGATCCAGACCGGAATCACGGAGATGAAGATCCGCGAGCGCTTGAAGCGCAGCTTCAACGGGAGATGGTGCATCCATGAGTGACTTCCGGGACGACGCAATTCGACCGGCTTGCCCTGGCGCTCGCGAATGATTGCGCGCAGGCTTTCGGCTGCCAGCATCGCGCCGACTCCGGTCAGCAACACGACATAGGACACGCCGATCGTGACGTCGAGCTGCCCGAGCCGGCGCAGCATCGTGAACAAAGCGACGCCCGCCACTGTTCCAAGCACGCCTCCGACCAGCAGCATCAGCGCAAGCGGCAAATCGATCGCCTTGCGCCGCCAATAACTGATGGCGCTGGAAAATGATGATGCCGCAATGTGGCTGGGAACCGTGGCGACGGCTACCGAGGACGATATGCCGAGAAAGATCAGCAGCGGCGTCATCAGGAATCCGCCGCCGATTCCAAACATGCCGGAAATGAAACCGACAGCAACGCCGAGGCCAAGAATGACGAGGACATTGACCGGCAGGTCGGCGATCGGGAGGTAGAATTGCATTGAAAAGAAGTCCGGGCGGGTCGGGGGCCAGAGCCGGGTCCGGAAGAGCCAAGCCGAAAGCCAAGCCCAGTGAGTACCCCGAATACGTCAATTTCGAAACCGGCCGATTGTCCCCCAGTCCCGCGCGACTCCGCATGGCAGACTGCCGGGATCGGCCCCGGAGGGGGAGGACAATGAGCAAGCAGCCGCAGCCCGGACCCGCCCGCCTTGCAACTCGGTCAAGCCTGTCAGGGCGCCAAAGCCTTGCTCGGCGCTGTCGAGCTGGACGTGTTTACGGTCCTTGCCGCCGGCTGGCTAAACGCCGAGACGCTCGGGCAGAAACTCAGGATTGATAACCGGGGCGCGATTTTCTGGATGCGCCCGTCGCCCTTGGTAGGCTTCTACGCCATCCGGGTGGACGCTACCCCAACACCGCCGAGAGCGATCTTGATCTCGACCGCAACAAGCCGGCCTATGTCGGGGGCGTGCTGGAGCACAACAACGCGAGGCATTTCGGGATCTGGAATTCGCTCACCGATGCGCTGCGGACCGGACAGCCGCAAACCGGCTTTCAGGAGAGCAGCCACTTCCCTGCGCTTTGCGCTGACTGACCGATCATCGCTCGACCACTTTGTCAGCGCGATGACCGTGCGAAGCCGGCCGGTTGCAGAGGCGCTTGCGGCAGCGCTTCCATGGTCGAACCATCGGACGGTCATCGATGCGATGTTCGCAAGGCGCTGTGTCCGTCCTTTGCCCGCGGTCGACGTGCTGATTCTCGGACGCGTGCAAGTAGCGCAATTCTGGCGGACTGGCGCAGATCAACGCTATCGCCGCAGTCCAGATTGCCGTTGGTTACTGCGGCAATCCTGGCGCGGCGAAGCCGCGCTTGGCCAATATCTTTTGCCCCGCCGGCGAGAGGATGAACATCGCGAAGCGATAGGCGTCGGCCGCTGCATCCGTCATCACGGTCAGGCCATAATCGGCGCCGACTGCCAGTTCATCGGGCAACTGCACGATCTGCTGGTCGGGACTTTCCACCTGCGCGGCCATCGCATTGGTGCAATAGGTCAGGAAAAGATCGGCGCGGCCTTCCGCGACATGCCAGCCATAGGCGATGCGGCCCTTAGGCGGCACGGCGCTCGACGGCGACCCGACAAGCTGCAGCGCGCGCTTCTCAAGGATCGCGAATGATCCGGGATTGAGCTTGTCGGCCTTGCGGAACACCTCCCAGGCGTAGTCGCCGGACGGGTCCGCCTTTGGCGTCGAGCTTGCAAGCTTCACCGTCGGATCGAGCATGCGCTCTAGCAGCGTCGCCGGCGTGACGGCGAGTCCCGGCCGCACCAATGCACACAGCCGGTTGCGTGCGAACAGCACAACCGGCCCGCTTCTCTTGGCATCTGCCAGCGTCTGCGGGTGCTCCATGTTGGCGGAGGCGAAGACCTCGGCGCGCTCGCCCTTCGCGATGGCATCCTTGAGCGTGCCGGACGCGCCGAATTTGGACTGCACCTTGAGCCCGGCGATCGGCTCATACGCGGCAATCACGTCGGTCAACGCGAAGCGCAGGCTGCCGGCGGCATGGAGCAGGACAGGATTGGCGGCAGATGCGGGTACACTCATGATCGCGATCGCCATGTGCAGGAGTGCGCCGCCAAGTATGGCGCTTTTCGGGGATGTCCGCATCGTGTGCGTCACGCCCCCGGCGCATTCGCGTTTGGGAAGAACAGTTGCTGTCCGTCGATCTTGTAATCGGCGATCGCTTTCTGTCCTTCGGCCGAAATCAGCCAGTCGACAAAGGCCTGGCCCAACTCTTTCTTGACGTGCTTGTGCTTCTCCGGGTTCACCAGCATCACGCCGTACTGGTTGAACAGCCGGTTGTCGCCTTCGACCGCGATGACAAGCTCGCCGCGATTCTTGAATGAGAGCCACGTGCCTCGATCGGCGAGCACATAGGCGTTCGAAGCAGATGCGGTATTGAGGGCGGCGCCCATGCCCTGGCCGATTTCCTTGTACCAGGCGCCGCGATCCTTGGTGATGTCGATACCAGCAGCGTTCCAGAGCCGGAGTTCGGCTGCATGCGTGCCGGACTTGTCGCCACGAGAGATGAAGGGCGCGCCGTTGCTTTTGACGATCTTGAGCGCGGCGACGATGTCCTTCGTTCCATTGATGCCGGCGGAATTGCTCTTCGGCCCGATCAGGATGAAGTCGTTGTACATCACCGGGTAGCGACGGACGCCAAATCCGTCCGCGACGAATTTCTCTTCCTGCCGCTTGGCATGCACGAAGACGACATCGGCGTCGCCGCGGCGGCCGGTGTCGAGCGCCTGGCCGGTGCCTTGCGAAACGACACGTACATCGATGCCGGTCTTCTTCTTGAACAGCGGCAGGATGTGGCCGAACAGCCCCGAGTCCTGCGTCGAGGTCGTCGACGCAACCACGATCGATTTCTCCTGCGAGAACGCTGCAGATGATGCGAGCAGCGAGGCTGCTGCTGCCATTACAATGAACAAGCGGCGTGTCGGCATTTTGGAATCTCCCGGTTGTCGGTCGGTGTTCAAACCAGAAGCTGCCCGGTGACGAACCGGGAGGCCTCTGAGGTTTTGGGGTTGCTGAAAAAGGCCGTGGCGTTGTTGGTTTCAACGATGCGGCCGCGATGCATGAGCACGACGTCGCCGGCGAGCCGGCGCGCCTCGCCGAGGTCGTGCGTCGACATCACCACCTTGATGCCGCGCGCGGCGACGTCGCGGATCAGGTCTTCGACCGATTGGGTCGCCGCCGGATCGAGGCTCGCCGTCGGCTCGTCGAGGAACAGGACCTGCGGGTCCTTGGCGAGGGCGCGCGCGAGCGCGAGCCGCTGCTGTTCGCCGCCGGACAGCTTTCGCGCCGGACGGCCGCCGAGGCTCGCAAGCCCGACCAGCGCGAGCAATTCGCGCACGCGCGACTCATGTTCTGTGCTCGGGACGTCCGCGGCGGCGAGCGCGTAGCGCAGGTTCGCTTCGGCGCTCCGCCGCAGCATCACCGGCCGCTGGAACACGATAGCGCGGCGGTCGGCCGGCGCGTCCGTCCGTCCACCCCAGGTGACGCGCCCGCTGGTCGGGCGGATGAGGCCCATGGCGAGCCGGAGGAGCGTGGTCTTGCCGGCGCCGTTCGGCCCGATGACCACGGTCGGCGCTCCAGGCGTCAGCATGAGATCAATGCGGTCGAGGATCGTCACGTCGCGCACCACGAACGAGACGTCTTCGAGCAGGATCGGCAGATTGGTGAGCGGAGGGCGCATGGTCATCCCGCCATCCGTTCGCCGAAGCGGCGCGTCCCCCAGGCCGCGGCGTTGACGAGCACGACGATGACAATCAGGATCATTCCGAGCCCGATTGCGAGCGGCAAGTCGCCCTTGGATGTTTCCAGCGCAATCGCCGTCGTCATCGTCCGGGTGAAGCCGTCGATGTTGCCGCCGACGATGATCACCGCGCCGACTTCCGCGGCGGCGCGGCCGAATCCGGCGAGCAGGGCGGTGAGCAGGCTAAAGCGGCCATCCCACAGCAACGTCACGACGCTTCCGAGCGTGCCGACATTCATTGCCTGGAGTTCGTCGCGATATTCGAGCCAGAGGTCTTCGATCGTTTGTCGCGCCAGCGCGGCGATGATCGGTGCGATCAGGATCGTCTGCGCGACGATCATCGCCTGCGGCGTGAACAGGATGCCCCATGATCCGAGCGGTCCCGATCTCGACAGGAGGAGAAACACCAAGAGTCCCACGACGACCGGCGGAAGGCCCATCAACGCATTGAGGATGACGATCGCTCCCTCGCGGCCGCGGAAGCGCGACAGCGCGAGCCAGGCGCCAAACGGCAGCCCGACCAGCGCCGCCAGCAGAACGGCCGACAGGCTCACGATCAGCGACAGGCGGACGATCGCGTAAAGCGCGGGATCGCCGGCCAGGACGAGCTGCAGAGCGGACACATTTTCCGGCATGACGTCTCCGCGCAAACTCTTGCATCTTGGCCGGATTTGGTCAATTTACGCGCTATATTCATAATTATGCAGGTCTGTACATGATGGATTTGCTGACCACCGAGGAGACAGCGACTTATCTGCGGTTGTCCGAGCGCAAGCTCTACGAACTCGTCGCGCACGCTGCTGTGCCTTGCACCAAGGTGACAGGCAAATGGCTGTTCCCGAAGGCCGCGCTGGATCGCTGGCTCGCGGCCGGATATGCGGGACCAGCGCCCTTCGCGCATGCGCCGGCACCGCCGATTGTCGGCGGCAGCCACGATCCTCTGCTGGAATGGGGCTTGCGCGAGAGCGGCTCGCGGCTTGCGAGTTTGCCGGAAGGCAGCGAGGCTGGCCTGCAGCGGCTCGCATATGGCGAGGTTGCCGCGGCCGCGATTCACTTGCATCGGCTCGACGGTGATGACGATGCGGCCAATATCGAGGCGGTCGCCCATGCACCTGGCCTGCACGATGCGGTGCTGATCGCTTTCGCGCGGCGCGAACAGGGCCTCATCGTTGCCGCCGGCAATCCGTTGGGACTGAGCGATATTGCCAGCGTCGCGTTGAAGCGTGCGCGGCTCGCGCTGCGTCCGCAGGGCGCCGGCGCGCAGCTCTTGCTGCTGTCGCTCGTCGCGCAGGCCGCCCTCGCGCTCGATGCGTTCGCGATGGTTAAGCCCGTATGCCCGACAGGGCCCGACATCGCCCATGCGGTTCGCGCCGACCGTGCAGATTGCGGGGTCGCGACGCGATCGGTCGCGCAGACGGCCGGGCTCGACTTCGTGCCGCTCACCTGGGAGCGGTTCGATCTGGCGCTGCGTCAGCGCGACTACTTCGGTCCGGAGCTGCAGGCGCTGTTCAAGTTTCTGCGCAGCGAAGCATTTCACGCCCGCGGGCGCGAGCTGACAGGCTACGACACAAGCGAGGCCGGCGACGTCCGTCGCGTCAATTGAGGCGTTTGCAGCACGGTTGTCATGCCCCGGCTGCTGACTATAGTGCGCGGCACTTCCGGGGCTCTGCGCTGGAGAGCGTGTGAGGCGGTCGGCGGAGAGGTGGCCGAGTGGCTTAAGGCGCACCAGCGCGCTCCGCGCGCGTCTTTACGTCAAGATGCGTGCGCCTTAAAGAAGAACCCGTGAGGAGAGGTGGCCGAGTGGCTTAAGGCGCACGCTTGGAAAGCGTGTATACGGGAAACCGTATCGTGGGTTCGAATCCCACCCTCTCCGCCAGGTAAAGTGTCTGCCGTGGTCCACCCACGTCCGCCCACGTCCTAGAAATATCAACAATGCAGGCAATTTTGAGCTCTGGGCGGTCTATGTCTGTCCGCCAAAGTGTGCCACTGTCCACGACCAAATCGGGGGTTACCTCGTGGGTTTTGGCGGACACTTGGAGGGGGCGTGCACAAGCTGACAGCGTTGAAGGTGAAGAACGCGAAGCCGGGCGACAAGCTGAGCGACGGCGGCGGCCTTAGGCTCGACGTGGACCGAAACGGCAACCGGAATTGGATTTTCCGGTTCACGTCGCCCGTGACGCGGAAGGAACGCTTCATGGGCTTGGGGCCAGTTGACGACGTCTCACTATCAGATGCCCGAGCCGCGGCGCAGGATGCCCGGAATCTGCTGCGGCAAGGCATCGATCCGATCGAACACCGCCATGCGCAGCGCACGGCCGCCAAGGTCGAAGCATCGCGCTCGATCACCTTCAATGCCTATGCCGAGCAATTCATTTCGAGTCGTGAGGCTGGGTGGAAAAACGACAAACATCGGCAGCAATGGCGGAACTCGCTGCGCGATTACGCTTATCCGCACATCGGCAACATGTCCGTCGCTGACGTGGACACCGCAGCTGTCATGAAGGTGCTGCGGCCGGTGTGGATGAGCAAGCCGGAAACCGGGACTCGGCTGCGTGGCCGCGTCGAAGTGATTCTATCGGCTGCCAAAGCCGAAGGGCTGCGCACGGGCGAAAACCCGGCGCTGTGGCGGGGCCATATTGATCAATTGCTGCCGAGCAAGAAGAAGGTTCGCGCGGTCAAGCACCACGCTGCCCTGCCTTACAGCGAGATGACGGCGTTCATGGCTTCTGTGCGCACCGACAGGTCCGTGACCTCGAAGCTCTTGCGGTTCATCATCCTGACCGCGGCGCGCTACAGCGAAGCGGCATGCGCGGAAGGGCACGAGATCGACCGAAAGCGGCGGCTATGGACTGTCCCTGCCGCGCGGATGAAAGGTGGTCGACCGCACGTCGTGCCTTTGAGCGACGCCGCGCTGGACGTGCTTGGCGAGCCGGGCCACGGGCTCCTGTTCGCCAGCGAGATGACAGGCCGGCCGCTGAGCGATGTTGCCTTGGCCAATGTGATCAAGCGCCACACCGAGACGCCCGCCACGACGCATGGTTTCCGTTCGACGTTCCGCGACTGGGCCGGCGACATGACGACATTCCCGCGCGAGGTGGCTGAGATGGCATTGGCGCATGTGGTCGACGACGAAACCGAGGCCGCCTATCGCCGCGGCACGGCACTGGAAAAGCGCCGCAAGCTGATGGACGCCTGGGCAGCGTACTGCTCGAGGTCCACGAGTGGAAAAGTGGTCGCATTTTCGGGAGCCGATCAAGGGCGCGAAGCGCGAAAGGCGATGCAGAAGTGAACGGGTTGACGTTGCCTCTCGATGCCAACACCCTGTCATCCTGGACAAGCCGGGGAGCAGTAGCTGCCTGGATGCTCTTCCCAGACGACGAGGCTTGGCGCAACAAGGTCATAGCAAATGCAGCTGTGCAAGAGGGACTCGAAAAACTTAACACAGGTCGTCTCGGGCAGGACCAGTATGAAGGCCTCGTGCTTCTAGCACTCGGTGCCGCGCCAGCGGATGATATTGCGCGAGCTTGGGATGAACGCGCGGAGCGAGGAATGGGTGCGGGGATGATTGTCTACAAGGTGTGTCCTCGCATTGTGCGAGATGAGGCGGCGCCGATGCAGCGGACCATGCGGGAAGTCGGATCGGCAATTTGGCGACGATCGGCGAGTGCATCAAAGCACGTCAATACCGCCGTGTGGAAAACCTATAAGCCGGTGGCAGCACTCTGGGCCGCGTTCATCTATCTCTACGAGGACGGCGACACAGAATCAGTCGAGTTTCCTTGTCGGCCAAGTGAACTGCCAGCTTTCCTGGCTCTCGCTGAGGCATACCGCGAACTAGCAGAAAGGAC
Source organism: Hyphomicrobiales bacterium (assembly GCA_009377695.1). GTDB lineage: Bacteria > Pseudomonadota > Alphaproteobacteria > Rhizobiales > Xanthobacteraceae > VAZQ01. The sequence continues at coordinate 33,064 of WHTP01000051.1, forward strand.
GACACCGCCACGGCGAAACCAAGCGGTCCTGAAGCCTGGCGATTCGATCCAGCTACCTGAATCGGTCATTTCAATTTTGCCCCCGGGCACGCTTTCCATTTCCTGAAGCGCCTCACTCGACTGTTCCGGTTAAGAAAGGAACAGACGGGCACCATCCGTTCGATTACATGGCAACCATCGTTCCGGCACAGGCCGGGACAACATGGATGGTGCCAGGATGGTCCTTCAACGCATTCTCCGGCGTTCTGAGGTTGAGCGCGCAACCGGCCTTAAGCGGAGCGCGATCTACGCCAACATCGCCGCAGGTCGATTCCCGAAGCCCGTCCCGCTCGGAGAGAAAGCGGTTGGTTGGCTGGAATCCGAAATTGCGGCCTGGCAGCAAGACCGTGTCCTTCAGCGCGATGCGAAGGCGGGGGCGTGATGTGCTCGCCAATGTAGCTGACCGCCACGCAGCGGGGCGGGAGCGAGTGAACAGACGAAGCGAATGGCTGATCGAGAGCCAGGCCGCAGGATTGCGGCGATTTCGGAAAACGCGTGATGCCTCTTGAAACGTCGAACGTCGAGCAGCCCCCCGACGATCTCGACTCTGCATTTTGCGGCCCGGGCGTTGCGGTGTCGGGCCGTTCCACGAGACTTCCGCCAATCGCTGCCATGGTCGCCGAAATGTTCGCAGCCGAACATGCGGCCGGCGATATCGTTCGCGCCATCGTGGCCGCGGAACAGTCCGCAGGTAGACGGTCTGGCCGCCCCAACGAACGCGGTAGTCGCCTTAGCGACGACTGGCGACCCTCATCCGAGGACATCAAATACGCGCTTGCCCGCGGGATGGCGCGAGAACGCATAGGCATCGAAGCCGAGAAGTTTGCGAACTACTGGATTGCCAAGAGCGGCACCGGCGCAACCAAACTTGACTGGTCGAGAACTTGGAAGACCTGGTGCATCAACTGCATGGAGAACCGCTATGTCATTGCCGCGAAAAGGCCTGATGCAGGCACCGGAACCGATTCCGCTCCCCGATTATCAGCGACCGGATCGGATGCCATCATTTCCGGCATGGCTCGCCTCGCGCGTCGCGTCGATCAACGACGTGGTGCAGCCCGATCAGATCACCGGAAAACATCGCCCCGCGCCGACGCTCCCGCGCAGCTTGACTTTCAACGAGGCGGAACGCGCGATGATTGAAGATCACGTCCTCGAGCTGGCGGCTGCGTGTTCCCGCACTCCGGCCCGTGACCCCGAGGCCGAGGGCGAGATAGTGCTCGTGCTGACCAAAATGCAGCTGGCGCTGATGGCCGCGAAGCAAAACGAGGCCGGCGTTGAAGCGCGCGGCGAAGCTTACCTCGCCGCTTTGGATGATCTCCCGCCGTGGGCCGTGCAAGCGGCAATGCATGCCTGGCATCGTGGGGAGGCCGGCAACGACGAGCGCGGGCGGCCCTGGGACTACAACTGGCAGCCATCGCCTGCCGCTCTGCGCCGAGTCGCGGTAGGCAAGCTCTGCAGGGTCACAACACGCGCAGATACGCTGCGCAAGCTACTGCGTGCAGAGCCATTAATAGACTACAGTGAGGAACACCGGCAGGAGATGCTGCAGCGGTTGTCCAAGCTCATGCGCGAAACTTTCGGAATCCCGCTGGTCGGCAAAGACGGCAGCAGCAGGACGGTCGGCGTAGCGCCGGCCGAGGGTGTCAACTGTGGGACGGAGCCAAGGCACAACCCGGCCTGAAGCACGAGGGTGGCTCCCGGCGACGTGGCGTCGTCGCAAGTAGGTGTGACCACGGGCGCGGCCACGCGTAGCTCGTGGGTCCGAAGCGATGGCCGCGGCTCCGGCTGGCATGGACAATCGCCAAGGGCATGGGAAGAGCCCCGCACCAAAGCGGGGACTCCTCACCTATGTCCTTCGCTCCGACCGCTCACCAGCAGGCATGGGGTAGAGGTGCTGGAACTGGCGGCAAAGACGGCCCGCGCGGGGATGACGCCGGCTTCGAGGGAAGGGTTGCCCAGTGCCCGCTGGACGCCGGCGCGATCTACCCGAACGTCACGTCGGCGTGGATCGAGCTCAGCCACGATCATGATGCGCATCCGCAGCGCTCGCAGCCTTGTTCAACCTCGCCGATGAGGTTCTCGTAACCGACGGGCCGTTCGCCAGCTTCCCCGGCATCGTCGAGCGGGGCCATCGAAGAACTCGACTCCGAAACTCGAATCAGAGTAGCGGTATCGGTGTTCGGGCCTGCCACCCCTGTCGAACTCAGTGTCGATCAAGTCGAAAAGCTCGGCCTTTCAATCTAGCAGCCACACCATCAGCCACACCCGGCCACCCGGTGTGCCGCGCACGCGCTAAGCACAATGCTTCGATTTAGGCCCGGCCGCCAATAAGCCCCGGGCCTTTTTCATTGTAGGGCGTGTACTCAATAATCCGCCCACAACGTGCTCGCGCAAGGTCCGCTTTTACCCCAATAGCGACCGAAGAGCGGACATTCCGAAATTGACGCTCAGGGCCACTTCCGGACATCGGATGTTCAAGGACAATGAGACCACCGTGTGCGGCCGCCAGGATTTGTGTGTTATTTTCTTTCTTGGACCGGGCCCAGCTGAGGCCGGCCACGGACGGTAACTTGCTTGTCAAGACGGGGTTGCCAGTGGATTTCATCATCATAGGCGTCGTCGCGTTCGCCGCATCGGCGCTGACGTTCTTTTCCGGCTTTGGACTCGGTACGCTTTTGTTGCCGGCGTTTGCGTTGTTCTTTTCAGTGCCGGCCGCCGTTGCGGCCACGGGCGTCGTGCATTTCTTGAACAACCTGTTCAAGGGGACGCTGATATTCCGCACCGCTCATTGGCCAACGGCGCTCAGGTTCGGAATTCCCGCTGTACCCGGAGCGATCGCCGGCGCGCTGCTGTTGAGCTACCTGGGTGAAATGCCAGCGTTCCGCTGGAGCGCATTCGGTCGCGAATTCGTGCCTTCGACCGCCGGCGTCATTATCGGTGCGGCGCTGATATTGCTGGCGGTACTTGAATTGATGCCGTGGTTTCAAAGATTGGCGGCGCCTCCACGTTTGGTTCCGCTAGGTGGATTACTGATGGGTTTCTCGGGTGGCCTTACCGGTCAGCAAGGCGCGCTGCGCTCTATATTCCTTTTGAAGAGCGGTCTCGATGCGCCAAGGTTCATCGCAACGGGAACGATGGTCTCAATCTTCGTCGACCTTTCACGCTTGCCCACGTATTTCGCGTCGTTCACGCGTGGCACGCTCGACTTGAGTGGACGCGAGGGGCTGTTGGTGGCGTTCGGCACCGCCTGCGCATTCGCAGGCGCGTGGCTCGGTGCCAGCTATTTCAAGAAGGCGACCATAGAGGTTGTGCGTTATCTCGTTGCCGGGCTCATGTTGCTAATTGGTGCGGGTCTGGTGTTCGGCGTCCTCGGTGCATGAAAGAGAGAAAACCTCGCCATGGAGCACACACGATAGGTCCTCCCAGTCGTCAAGGTTCATCGATGACACGGAATGTCCGGTTGGGGTCACAACTCGTAAGTCTCAAAGCGAGCAAATGTTTTCCGCTTTACCCCAATAACCGGACTCTGTTGACGAGGATTGCTTCTTCCGAGTCGGGCCATGAGCAGCCGTTGCGATCAGCTCGCCTGTCGCCGCTGAGCCGCGTCGCAACTAACTTGCCAAGCTGCATCCGAGGGTTCGATTCCCTTCGCCCGCTCCAGGCGGAGCCGTGGTACGCTTGCCCCCATTGGGGTCCGATGCGGCGGGGACGAGATGCCGCTGGGAGGGCAAGGTGATGTCGCCGAAGGTCGCTTTGATCGGCGCGTCGGCCGTGATCGTGCCGGTCTTAGCCTATGCCGATGATGGTATCGAGTATCATTTTGGCTTTCTGAGTGCGGTCAACATCGGCGATGTCGGTGAGAAGGAAGTTGAGTCCCGAATAGAAAGTCGTCTGGGGAAGCGCGCCGGTTCTTACAATGCGCTATCCCACAAGGTAGAGGCGGAATTTGTCCCATGGCAAGATTTTCGCCTCTCGGTAGCGACGTCGGTCGCCTATCACGACATCGTCGGTGTACCCGGCCTCGACGACCGTAATTGGGGAGCGTTCAACGGCATATCGCTGGGATTCAGATACCGGCTGCTCGATCGCGAGCATGCACCGTTCGGACTTGCTATCGAAGCCGAACCTCAATGGAGCCGCGTGGACGGTACGAGCGGCGCGCCGGTGGACCAATATGGCAACCAGCTATCGGTGTTGGTCGACAAGGAGCTAATTCCGAACCGTATCATCTCAGTATTTAATCTCGTCTACGAGCCCGAGGCGTCGCGTTCTCGCATCACCGGCGCGTGGTCCCGTGAATCGACCTTCCGCGTCGCAGCCGCAGTCATGGCTCAGCCGCAACCCAACTTCTTCGCAGGCGCGGAGGCGCGGTACCTGCGGAAGTACGAGGGCCTTGCGCTCGATACCTTCGAAGGGCACGCGCTGTACCTAGGCCCAACTGTGTCCGCGAAGCTCGGCCAATACTGGCTCCTGGCTGCTTGGAACATCCAGGTTGCGGGGCGTTCAGTCGAAGAACCGGGACGGCTCGACCTCAAGAACTTCGAGCGGCATCAGGTCAGGTTCAAGTTCGGCTTCTCTTACTGATTCCGGGAGTGCGTTGCCTGCCCGCTGGCCTAGCGTCTTATGTGAGCCAGAAGTACTTGTATGCCAGCCACGCCACTAGAGCGATGGCAGCAATCCAAATAGCGACGATTGCCGCTGCGGCACCTCGACTGACAGGACGGTCCTGCGCGGCGTCGGCCAAGGCGCGGTGCTCGGCCATGACGTCGGCGGGAATGAGCCGGATTACAAGAAGGATACCGAGGGGCAAGATAATCAACTCGTCCAGGTAGCCGATGACCGGAATGAAGTCCGGGATGAGGTCAATCGGTGAGAGGGCGTACGCCGCGACGGCCATGGCCAACAGCTTCGCGTACCACGGCACGCGCGGGTCGCGCCTAGCGAGGTAGAGCGCATGGACGTCCCGCTTGACCGTCCGCGCCCACTGCTTCCAATTTTCGAGCGTTGCCATGGTCGTCGCGACATGAACCAGCAACCTGACCGAGGGTCAATGGTCGCCGCCGGACCAGCGTGCGGGAGCCCATGTGTGAAGTCCCAATGATCTGGATGCCGATGACCGCTTAGGGTCTTGGTTGTGTGAAAACGTGCTGAGGGAAGCGATTCTCAGCGTATGATTCCTGCGCGATTTGCGGAGTGATCGGGATGAGACGCTTCATTGAGGGCATGGACCGCCAGCAGAGCACTCTATTTCCAGAGTGCCTGGA
>WHTP01000009.1 GCA_009377695.1 Hyphomicrobiales bacterium
CAACCTGCGGAACAACTGAACGCAATGGCGGCGCCGCTCCCGAAGATTGCCATCGCCGAGCAATTGGCCGCGCGCATCGTCGCGCTTAAGCCGGTGCAATTGCCTGAGGCGGTGCGGCGCAAGTGCGAGGACTTGGCTATCGACGTAGCCGGCCTGTGCTTGACCGCGCGCCACCAGGACTACGTGACCGCTGCGCTCGCCGCCTGCGACGACGACGGCCCTTGCACGGTGATCGGTCATGCACGAACGCTGAGCGCCGCGGGCGCGGCCTTCGTCAACGGCACGGCGGCGCATGGCGAGGATTTCGACGACACTTTCGAAGGCGGCCCGGTGCATGCCGGCGCGGTGATCGTGCCGGCGGTGCTCGCGGCCTGCGAGCGGCACAACCCGGACGGCCGTGCCGCACTCCTCGGCATCGCGGTCGGAGTCGAGATCATGTGCCGGCTTTCGCTGGTCGCGCCGATGCAGGCGCATAAGGCGGGCTTCCACCCGACCGCGATCTACGGCGCCATGGGCGCAGCCGCGGGTGTCGGTGCGGCGCTCGGTCTCGACAGAAAGCAGATCGTCGATGCACTCGGCGTGGCCGGATCGATGGCGTCGGGCATCATCGAATATCTTGCCGAGGGTGCCTGGACCAAGCGCATGCATGCCGGCTGGTCGGCACAGTCGGGTATGCGCGCGGCGCTGCTCGCGCGGGCGGGCTTTTATGGACCACGCACGGTGTTCGAAGGTGTGCACGGGCTTTTTCACGGCTTCGCCAACACACTAGACGGCAGTTACGACAAGGTGATCGGCGATTTCGGCCAGCGCTGGGTCACCAGGACGATCGCGTTCAAGCCCTACCCCTGCGGGACCATGGCGCATCCCTACATCGATTGCGCGCGGCGTCTCGCGGCGAAGGTCAAAGCCCAAGGACAAAACGAACAAGCCATCAAGGAGATGGTCTGCGACGTGGGCGAGGGGACGGTGCATCGGCTCTGGGAGCCGCTCGCCGCCAAGCAGAAGCCCGCGAATGGTTACGCGGGAAAGTTCTCGACGCCCTACTGCATCGCGGCCGGCTTCGTGCGCGGCAGTGTGGGCTTGGGCGATTTCACCGACGAGGCGGTGCGCGATCCCGATGTGGTCGCGCTGGCGCAGAAGGTCAGCTATCGTATCGATCCGCAAAATCCTTATCCGCGCGAGTTCACCGGCCACATCCGCGCGACGCTTACCGACGGTCGCGTGATCGAGGAGCGCCAGCCGCATTTCCGCGGCGGCGCCAAGGAGCCGCTGACGCAGGCAGACATCGAGGAGAAGTTCGTGCTCAACTGCCGTCATGGCGGCTGGGACGACGCGCGCGCCCGGCGCATCATCCTGCTGCTGCGCAAACTCTATGACGGCCGCATCGATCTCGCGCCGCTGCGGGGGTGAGTTCCTTGCGTCTGACGATCGTTCATGAATATCGTCCGAGGACCAAGTCTGACCCAAAGCCGTACGTCGATCCAAGGAGCCTCGGCTTCACTCCGGTATCCCGGCTCTGCGCAGCCCCTCAATGTAAAGCTCCAGTTGCTCGGGGTTTTTGACATAGAACAGGCGCTTGCGCGCGAAACGACAGGTGAAATCCGGCTTGCGCTGCAGCAGTTCGCCTATCGCCACGCGCAAGTCTTCCGCATATTCCAGGTGCCCCAGGGCCGAGACGCGATGCGAGAACGCCCAATAATGTGCATTCGGCACGCGGGTGGCTCTTTGTGCCCAATCGGCGGCCAAATCGAATTCCTGCGCAAATATGTGTGCAAGGGCTCGGTAAGAGTAGAACGCCCAACGCAGCGGGTCGTAAGGGCTCAGGTCGATAGCTTTCTGGAAATAGGGGATCGCTTCGCTAATGCGCCCCTCGTAGGTCAGCGAGTCGCCGAGGCCGCAATAGCTGACCGCCAGGCAGGGGTTTAAATCGATTGCCGTTTCCAGTTCGGCGAGCGCATCCCCATATGCCTTTTGCGCCAACAGCGCGCGCCCGTACATGAACCGAATCAGTCCATCCTGGTCGTCGTGTTCGACGCCTCTCTTGCCGATCACAACGGCCTCGTTCAACCGCTCCTCGTTCGGCTCGGCATCGAAATAAACCATGCTGAGGACGATAGCGTAGGACAGGAAGCCATAGGCCTCGGCGAGACTGCGATCGAGTTCGATGGCCCGCCGAAACAGCCGCTGCGCTTCCAGGTTGTCGGCCGCCGTCGATTTGTAGAAATGCTTCGTCCCAAGCCGGAAAAAGTCCCATGCATGCAGTTCCGGCACAGCTTTTCGATCGACGCGCAGCCGCTCGGCGGCGCCAACCTCAGGTTCGATCCGCGCGGCGATAGTGGTCGTGATTTCGTCTTGTAGCTTGAAAAGGTCTTGGAGATCACGGTCGTACCGGTCAGCCCACAGGTGGTGGCCCTCTTCGGTCTCCACGAGCTGAACCGTAATGCGCAGGCGCTGCCCAATTTTGCGCACGCTGCCCTTAACCAGGTACTCGGCGCCGAGGCTCAAGCCGACCTGGCGCACATCCGCGGCGCCCTTGAAAGCGAAGCTCGAATTGCGGGCGATCACCACCAGGGACCGGTACTTTGATAGCGCCGTGATGATGTCTTCCGTGATGCCGTCCGAGAAATATTCTTGCTCTTGATCGCCGCTCATATTGTTGAACGGCAACACTGCCACGGTCGGCTTCCCGCCCCAATCCAGCGCTGCGCGGGAGGTAACACGGGCCGAAGCTGTGCCGACGGAAGATTCGGCTTGCCCTTGGGGTAGCAGTGCGGGGGGCATTTCTTGAACCTGTTCTGGCGGCTCAGCACTTCCAGCACCCGGCGTGTCGCTCCGAACGTCGCCGACAAACCGGATGCCTTTTCGGGCATAGGTCTTGATCAGAATCTGCCGTCCGCCGCTGTCGCCCACCGCTTTCCGCGCCGCGTTGATGCGCGTGGTCAAGGTTGAATCCGAAACAATCCGTCCGTTCCACACGGCCGCGATCAGGTCATCCTTGGTGACCACGCGGTCGCGGTTCTGAACCAGAAAGAGCAGCAGATCGAATACCTGGGGTTCGAGCGCGATCTGCTCGGAATTCCGCTTGAGTTCTCGCCTTCCGCTGTCAAGGACATAGTCGCCAAAGGCAAGTTGCACGCGGCCTCCTCCTCAGGGACGGTTCTCGGGAAATAATCAGGCCCATCTCGCTGGTAAATCAAGCCCCTCTTAAAGCCTTCCGGGCCGGGCTTCGGCATCCTGCGTTCAGCCCGATCGCGCATGGTGATCGGCACACGGAGGAAAACATGGCTGATTCTTCGCGGGAGCTGGTTGTGCTCATTACACATGGCCCCGATCATGAGCTGTCCTCGGTCGCGTTCACTATCGCCAATGGCGGTATGACTGCGGGATTGAAGGTGTCCGCGTTCCTGACCAGCACCGCGGTTGATCTCGTTCGCAAGCGCGCAATAGACAGCACGGTGGTGCCGCCCCTCGAACCGCTGGCGGCCCTGGTCAAGGATTTTCTCGCCCGCGGCGGCCGGCTGTGGGCGTGCACCCCTTGCGTGAAGGCCCGCGGCTACGAGCAGGGCGACCTGATCGAGGGAGTAGAGATCGCTGGGTCCAGCAAAATACACGAGCTGATCAAGGCTGGAGCAGCGACGCTCAGTTTCTAGCATTCGCAATGCCCGCCCGTCGCAGTGGCGACAGTCGCTTGATGCCGGCAAACCACCCAGCTTCACAAGGAGATCCGCTATGACCACGACCACCACTTTCGATCCTAAGGAACTCGAATCCAAGGTGAAGGCGATGTACCGCAGCGTCGCCGAGGACCCGCATGGTGAGTTCCACTTCGAGATGGGCCGCGCGATGGCGGAACGTCTCGGATACGCGCCGTCAGACCTCGATCGCATACCGGCTGAGGCAATCGAGTCGTTTGCCGGCGTCGGCTACTATTTTCACCTGGCCGATCTCAAGCAGGGCGAAATTGTTGTCGACCTCGGCAGCGGGTCGGGAATGGACACATTCATCGCGGCGTTGAAAGTGGGTCCTCGCGGAAAAGTTACCGGCGTCGATATGACCGACGAGCAGCGCGCAAAAGCGGAGCGGCTGCGCGATCGCGACGGCTTCCTTAACGTGACCTATGTCAAGGGCTACATCGAAGAAGCGCCGCTGCCGGACGGCTTGGCCGACGTGGTGATCAGCAACGGCGTCATCAATCTGGCCACCGACAAATCCAAAGCATTCCGCGAGGCGGCACGCTTGCTGAAATCAGGCGGCCGGTTCGCGATCTCGGACATTGTGACGGAGGTGCAACTCCCCGAAAGTATTGTCTGCAACTCCACCCTTTGGGCCGCCTGCATCGGCGGCGCGGCGCAGCAGAACAATTACCGCCAGATGATCGAGGCGGTCGGACTGCAGGTGGATAAGTTGGAAGACAATCCACAATACCAATTCATCTCCGAGAACGCTAAGGGCGCAAGCAAGAAATTCGGCGTCAAAAGCATCTCGTTGCTGGCCGTCAAATCTTAAGGATCGATAGAAAGAATGCTCCAAGCGGAGACGACGGCTGTCAGCGTAGTGCGGCTGTCGTCGGATCGGGCCAAATGGCGCTAACCGGTTTTTTCGAAGGGACTGGGATGCCCGACCCCGGTTGGTGGGAATCGCTATGGCCCGATCCGGCTCAGGTGATCAGCGGCGTAGGGATCGCGCCGGGTATGACCGTTGTGGACCTATGTTCCGGTGACGGCTGGTTCACATTGCAATTGTCAAAGATTGCGCGAGAGGTAATCGCTATCGATATAGACGGCAAGTTGCTTGAGACGGCGCGCGTCCGGCTGACTGAAGGCGGCCTCACCAACTGTGTGTTCGTTGAGGCCGATGCATACGACGTTGCAAAGGTCGTGCGCGATCGCGTTGATCACGTGTTTCTGGCAAATGCGTTCCACGGGGTATCGGACAAGCCAAGGCTTGCACGCGTCGTCCACGACGTTCTGAAGCCCGGCGGGACGTTTGCCGTCGTGAATTGGCATTCTCGGCCACGCGAGGAAACGACGGTTCTAGGCGAGCCCCGAGGGCCAGCGACGGAATTGCGGATACGACCTGAAGAAACGATCGCTGCTGTGCAGTCGAGCGGGCTCATATTTAAGGGTCAAATCGAGGTCCCGCCTTTTCACTACGCGGTGGTGTTCAAGCGCGAGCCCGGAAGCGCAACGCGCTGACACCGACTCTCCGGGGATAATCCGGCGGAATCCCGTTCCAACGTTAATTCGTCGTCATGCCCGCGCGCTTGAGCACCGGCGTCCAGCGCGCGACTTCCTCCGCCATGTACTTCTTGGCAGCCGCAGGGTTCGAGCCTTGCACCGGCTCGAAGGCCTGCGCGATCAGCTTTCCCTGGAAATCCTTGTCCGCCATCACCTGCTTGCTCACGGCGGCGAGACGATCGACCACCGGCTGCGGCGTCCGCGCCGGCGTGAACACTCCCATGAAGAGCTGCGCGATGAAGTCGGGATAGCCAGCTTCGGCGCTGGTCGGAATCTCGGGCGCTGCCGTGACGCGCCGCTCCGACGCCGCCGCGAGCAGGCGGATCTTGCCAGCGCGGTGCAACGCGATGGCGCTGTCGGAGACGTTCGCCGCCATCATCGGGATGTGGCCGGCGACGAGATCGGCGATGCCGGGCGCGGCGCCCTTGTAAGGGATGTGCACAATCTCGGGCAGCCCGGCCAGTTCCTTGAACAGCTCGCCCGCGAGGTTCGCCATCGTGCCGGCGCCAGCCGAGCCATACGACAGCTTGCCGGGATTGGCCTTGGCGTAGGCGACGAGTTCCTTGAGCGAGGTCACCGGCAGCGATGCGTTCACCGCGATCGCCGCGACCGACACCGCCATGATCGAGATCGGCGTGAAATCCTTGACCGGGTCGTAGCCGAGGTTCGGCCGGATGATGGGATTCAGCACGAGATCGCTGGTGGTGCCAAGGAGAAGGGTATAGCCGTCGGCCGTGGCGCGGGCGGCCTGCGCGGTGCCGATGGTGCCGCCACCACCGCCGATATTCTCGACGACGATGGTGCCCTCGAGGCTCGCGCCGGCCTGATTGCTCCATACGCGGCCAACCACGTCGACCACGCCGCCAGCAGGGCGCGGGACGATCAGCCGGATCGGCTGGTTCGGGTACTTCGTCTGGCCGAATGCGGTGGAGAGCGGCGCAAAGGAAGCCGCAAAGGTGGCCAGGCCGGCATTGAGGGCCTGACGTCGGGTCATCTTGTTCATGGACTGCTCCGTCGGTATCCCGGCAGCGCAGAGACCTACGGCCCTCGCTCCCGGCAGACCAGTCCATTTATTGTGCAGTGCAAATAAGAAACCGCCCAATTTGTGCATAGCACAACCGCGCCGTACGGGAGCCGGCGAGTCGGGGCGGCGGCTTTCTTGGAATGGCATGCTGCCAGTGCGCAGCGGCTTGGGAGATTTTTTCGCCCGCCCTCGTGAGCAGCCTTCGTCATGACGCAGCACTGCATTAATGATAGGCCCTTCACCGACATCTCATCCCCGTCAATGAGGCCCCCGCATGTACACCGATCTCGCGCTTCACATCGACGGCCAATGGCTCAACGGCGACGGCCGTGCCGGCGAGGACGTGATCAATCCCGCCACCGAGAAGCCGCTCGGCCGCCTGCCGCACGCGAGTGCTGCCGACCTCGACCGCACGCTGGAAGCGGCGAAGAAGGGCTTCGAGGTGTGGCGCAACACGCCCGCCTATGAGCGCTCGAAGGTGCTGCGCAAGGCCGCAGGTCTCGTGCGCGAGCGCGCCGACAAGATCGCGCGCATCATGACCCAGGAGCAGGGCAAGGTTCTCGCCGAAGCGCGGGTCGAGGTGCTCGTTACCGCCGATATCATCGAGTGGTACGCGGAAGAGGGCCGCCGCAGCTACGGCCGCATCGTGCAGGGCCGCCAGAAGGCCGTGCGGCAGATGGTGATGCAGGAGCCGGTCGGCGTGGTCGCGGCGTTCACGCCATGGAATTTCCCGACGCTGACGCCCGCCCGCAAGATCGGCGGCGCGCTCGCCGCCGGCTGCTCGCTGATCCTGAAGGCGTCGGAGGAGACACCGGGAAGCTGCGTCGAACTGGTGCGCTGCGTGGTCGAAGCCGGCGTGCCGCCGGGCGTGCTCAATCTCGTGTTCGGCGTGCCGGCGAAGGTCTCCGAGCACCTGATCCCGTCGGACATCGTGCGCAAGGTGTCGTTCACCGGCTCGATCCCGGTCGGCAAGCATCTCGCCGCGCTGGCGGCGAAGGGCGTCAAGCGCACGACGCTGGAGCTCGGCGGGCATTCGCCTGTCGTCGTGTTCGGCGACGCCGATCCGGAGAAGACCGCCGACACCATCGCCGCATTCAAATACCGCAACGCCGGCCAGGTCTGCATCTCGCCGACGCGCTTCTACGTGCAGGAGCCGGTCTATGACCGCTTCTTGAAGCGATTCACGGACTACGCCAATGGAATCAAGCTCGGCGACGGCTTGGAGAACGGCGTCACCATGGGACCGATGGCGAATTCTCGGCGGCTCGACGCGCTTGAGAGCTTCGTCAGTGACGCCAAGACCCGCGGCGGCAAGATCGTCACCGGCGGCAAGCGGCGCGGTAACCAGGGCTATTATTTCGAGCCGACGGTGGTCACCGACATCCCCGACGATTCCAAGGTGATGACCGAGGAGCCGTTCGGGCCGATTGCCCCGATCGTCACCTTCAAGACCCTCGACGAGGTCGTTGCGCGCGCCAACTCCCTGCAATACGGGCTGGCGGCTTATGCGTTCACCTCTTCGGTCGCGACCGCGACGGCGATCGGCGATGCGCTGGAGTCCGGTATGGTCGGCGTCAACAGCGTGGCGATCTCGACGCCGGAGACGCCGTTCGGCGGCGTGAAGGAATCAGGCTACGGCAGCGAGGGCGGCATCGAGGGGCTCGAAGCCTATACGGTGACGAAGTTCATCTCGCAGGCGTAAAGCTCTCCTCGGTTGCGGATAGCGCTCACGCGCTCCGCGCGCGGATGGCTTTCCAAACCTTCTCGGCGGTGGCGGGCATGTCCATCAGCGCGCCCGGCGCGCCGGCGATGGCGTCGTCGACCGCGCTCATGACGGTGGCGATCGCGCCCGTGGTCGCCGCTTCGCCCACGCCTTTGACGCCGAGCGGGTTGGTGGTGGCCGGCACGATGTGCATCTGGTCGCGGATGACAGGCATGTCGACCGCGCGCGGCATGGCGTAGTCCATGAACGAGCCGCTCAGGAGCTGGCCGCCGTCGGGATCGTAGACGATCTTCTCACCCAGCACCTGCCCGAGCCCTTGCGCCAGCGCGCCATGGAACTGTCCTTCGACGATCATGTGATCGAGGATGTTGCCACTGTCGTCGACCGCAGTGTAGCTCGCGACCGTCATCTGGCCGGTGTCGCGATCGATCTCCACCTCGGCGACATGGACGCCATTCGGGAAGGTCTGCGGCGTCTCGGTGGTGGCCTTGGTATCGAGGTCTTCGGCGATCTCGCCGCGCTGCTTCATCTCTTTCGCGCGCGCAGCGAGGTCGAACAGCGAGATCCGCTTGTCGGTTCCGACCACCTCGAAGCGCCCGTCCTTGTAGGCGATGTCGGCTTCGGCGGCTTCCAGCACCTGCGCCGCGACGGTCTTGCCCTTGGCGAGCATCGTGTCGATCGTCTTCACCATCGCGCCGCCGGCCGTGATCGCTGAGCGCGATGCCACCGATGCAAAGCCCGGAATCTCGTTGGCGGAATCGCCGTGGCGGTGAACCACCTGGGACGCGGAGATGCCGAGGCGCTCGGCGACGACGCGCGGGAACACCGTGGCGTGGCCCTGCCCGGTCGACTGCACATTGAGCACCAGCGTGAGATTGTCGCCGCCCGGAAACCGCAGCGCTGCGCCTTCGAGCGGCGCGCCGCCTGCGTGCTCGAGCACGCAGGAGATGCCGAGCCCGCGCAGCTTGCCGCGCTTCAGCGCCTCCTTGCGCCGCTGCTTGAAGCCGTCGACGTCGGCGAGCTTGATTGCCTTGTCGAACACCACCGGGAACTCGCCGGAATCGTAGGTCGTGCCGACTGCAGTCTTGTAGGGCATCGCCTTGGGCGGGATCAGGTTCTTCTTGCGCAGCTTGGCGCGGTCGATGCCGGTGGCGCGCGCGGCCTCGTCGATGACGCGCTCGAGCACGTAATTCGCCTCCGGCCGGCCGGCGCCGCGATAGGGCGAGGTCGGCGCGGTATTGGTGAACAGACATTTCACGCCAACGTCGATCGACCGGATGTCGTACATGCCCGGGAAGCAGCGGGCGAAGTTGAGCGTCTGCAGATTAGCGCCGACCGAGCCGACATAGGCGCCGAGATTGGCGAAATGGCGAATGCGCAGTGCGAGGAAGCGCCCGTTCTCGTCGAGCGCAAGCTCCGCCTCGGTGACGGTGTCGCGCGCATGGGCATCGTTGAGGAACGATTCCGAGCGGCTCGCCATCCAATGCACGGGACGCTTGGCGATTTTCGCGCCGACGAGCTGGGCGATGTATTCGGGATAGGCGCCGGTCTTCATGCCGAACGCGCCGCCGACGTCCTCGGTGATGACGCGCAGCTTCTCCTTCGGGACGTTCATCACCGCGACGGCGTTGTCGCGCATGGCGCCGGCGCTCTGCGAGCAGACGCGCAGCAGATAGCTGTCGTTCTTGGGATCGTAGCTCGCGGTGGCGCCGCGCGGCTCCATGGTGGCGTGGGTCAGCCGCTGCTGGACGACGCTGACGCGCGCGACGTGCTTCGCCGAGGCGATGATGCGTTCGACCTCGGCGGCGTTGGCGTCGGGATTGGGGTTCGTGCCGGCCCAGTCGAGGGCGAGATTGCCCGGCGCCTCCGGCCACAATTGCGGCGCGCCTGACTCCTGCGCCGCCGCGATGGTGATCACGGCATCAAGCGGCTCGTAGTCGACCTCGACCAGATCGGCGGCATCCTGCGCGGCGAATTCGGTTTCCGCGATCACCATCGCCACCGTCTCGCCCACATACATCGCGCGGTCGCGCGCGAGCGCGTGCCGGTGCGGCATCACGAGCTTGCCGCCATTGCGGCCCGGGAGCGGCGGATGGCGCGTCACGCTGCCAACGCCGGCCGCATCGATGTCCGCCGCGGTCACGATCGCGATCACGCCGCGTACTTTCTTTGCCGCATCGAGATTGATGCCACGGATGCGGGCATGGGCATGCGGCGAACGCGCGAAGGCTGCCGCGGCCTGACCCGGCTCGGGGGCATCGGCGACGAAGCGGCCGTTGCCGCGCACCAGATAATCGTCCTCGACGGCGGATGGTGGGCGTGGCTGTCGGTCTTGGTGTCCATAAGGGCTTCCGGGGGTTCTCGCGGGCTGCGATTATAGCGCAAAGCGCGGGGGCTAGTGGTCCGATTCTAACATTCGCATCCCTTCTCAGCGGGCGACTTTGCGAATGTTAGAATCAAAGGACCACTAGCAAATATAAGCTGCTAGTGGAGTTTTGGATTTGACATTCGCGTTGGGAGTCTGCGGTCAACGGGGTAGCGAATGTCAAATCCACTCCACTAGTGGTCCGATTCTAACATTCTCATCCCTTCGGAAACGGGGCACTGGGAAGGGCTTTCGCCGCCGTCCGCGATTTGCAACATAGGGCAACAACCGGACCCATCAGACCACGAAACGGATGGGATGACGCGCAAGGATCAAATCAACATGGATCAGGTCAATACGTCGTCACGCGTGCCGGCGCAGACTGTCGTCACGCTGATCACGGATTGCCTCAACGCCGTCGGCCTGCCGGGCGCGGACGCCCTCAAAGTCGCTGAGCTGATGCTAGAAGCCGACCTCACCGGTGCCGACGCCCACGGCGTGTTCCGGCTGCCGCAATATGTGAAGCGGTTGCGCGCCGGCGGCGTCAATCCGAAGCCCACCATCCGGGTCGAGAAGACCGCGGCGGCCACTGCGATGGTCGACGGCGACAATGGAATGGGCCATCTGGTGATGGCGCGCGCGGCGGAGACCGCGATCGAGCTGGCCCGCGAAGCGGGCATGGGCTGGGTCGGCGCCCGCGGCTCGAACCACGCCGGCGCCGCCGGCGTCTATGCCGCGATGCCGCTGCCGCACGGTATGGTCGGCATCTACAGCGTAGTCGCCAGCGCCAACCATATGCCGGTGTGGGGCGGCGTGGAATCGCTGCTCGGCACCAATCCGCTCGCGGTTGCGATCCCGGCCGGCGAGGAGCCACCGCTCGTGCTCGACGTCGCAACATCGGTCGTCTCCTACGGCACGATCAAGTCGCATCGCCTGCAGGGCAAGCCGCTGCCGGAAGGCTGGATGGTCAATACGAAGGATGGAACGCCGCTCACCGATCCCGCACGCAGCAGCGAGGGCGTGCTGTTGCCGGTCGGCGGCTACAAGGGGTCGGGACTTGCGCTCGTCCTCGGCTTGCTCGCCGGCCCGCTCAACCGCGCTGCCTTCGGTCGCGACGTGTTCGACTTCAACTACAATGACACCGACGTCGCCAACACCGGCCACTTCATCATCGCGCTCGACGTGAAGCGCTTCACGCCGGGCGACACCTTCAAGGCCGAGATGGATCGCCACCTGCGCGACCTGCGGACATCGAAGCCGCTGCCGGGTTTCGACCGCGTGCGGCTGCCGGGGCAGGAGCGAAGCGCGCGCCGCGCGGATCGTCTCAAGAACGGTGTGCCGTTGCCGCGCGAGCTGACCGCGCAGCTCGATACGCTTGCCGGCGATCTCGGCGTGAAGCCGCTCGCGGCGCGGTAGAGCAAGTTCTGCGTTAACATTCCTGCGAACTCGGTGCGCTCCCTCCCCCTAAAAGGGGGAGGGTTGGGATGGGGGTCAGTTGACGGCGCGGGTGATCCCCACCCGATCGCAGTCGTGATCGACTGCGATCGACCTCCCCCTTTCAAGGGGAGGTAGCCCGCGGCGCGGACATCGTATCCTCGACAGACGCATGCGCTGATCGTTCCGCGTTACTTCTTCGGCACTTCGAGCGCCTTGCGCACCCGCGCGACAACCGGCTCCGGTGTTTTTATCACCCGGGCGATCACGTCCTGCACCTGCTCGCCAGTCAGGGGATCGATCTCGAGCTTGGCCTTGGTCGCATCAGCGAGGAATTCCTTGTCCTTCATGGTGGCGTCGAAGGCGCGGCGCAGCGCCTGCACGCGATCGGACGGCACACCCGGCGGCACGAAATAGGGCCGGCCGTATTCCAGCCGCGCAATCAAGAGTTCCAATGCCGCACGATCTTGGTCTGACTTCGCGAGATCGAGCACCATCGGCACATGGGGAAGGTCCTTGTGTTTCTTGAGCGCCCACTGGGCGAGGACATTGATCTTCTTGTCCCTGACCCAGTCGCCGTTGAGCGACAGCACCGTCGTCCAGTTGGTCGACGCATTGCCGTGGATCTCGCCGCGCTCCATCGCGAGGTGGATGTCTTGCGTGCTCTTGTAGCCGGTGACGACCTTGAATTTGTAGTTGAACACCGCGTTGGCGAGCATCGGATAGTCGTACTGCGTGGTGCCGGGCGCCTGCGCGCCGGTGACCACTTGGACCTTGGCGATGTCGGTGAATGCCTTCGCCGGTGCGGTGTGCCAGAGATAGGTCACCTGCGTTTCGCGGTTGGTGCTGCCGATCCACATCATCTTCACCGGATCGAAGCGCACGCCGGCCGGCTGCAGCAGCGGCGTCGTCGGCAGGCCGTTGAACGGCGCGCCGATGACCGTGCCGTCGAACGGCCCGTTGGCGTAAAGCTGATTGACCATGGTCATGCTGCCGGCGCCCGGCTGGTTCTGCACGATCACGGTGGGATTCCCCGGAATGTGCTTGCCCAGATGGCGTTGCAGCGCACGAGCGGTGACGTCATAGCCGGAGCCTACCGAGATACCGACCACGATGCGGACGCTCTTGCCCTTGTAGAAATCCGCGACGCTCTGCTGCGCCAGCGCAGGCGTCGAGCATGCCGCAACGAAAGACAGAACCAGGACGGCTTGTTTCATTCGGACGTCTCCCCTCGTGACCGCCGTTGTGGAAGAGCGCTTGAGCCCGGGCGGCCTATCGTCAATATAGTAGCATGCTAGTAGCATGCTGGCTGCCGTTTGACGCACCGTTGCGACCTCCCGCCGCGCGATCCCGTGCACCCGTATAAGGACAACGATGACCCGGCCCCGCACCATCGACAGCCACACCCACATCCTCACCGAGGAGACGATCGGGCTTCTGGCCAAGGAGGCGCCCTGGGTCGCCCCGAAGCTGACCCCGATCGATGCGGATTTTGCGGTGCTGGAGATCGCGGGCACGCCCTATCGCCCGTTCCCGCGCGGCGGCTGGGAGCTCGATCGCCGCTTCGCCGACATGGACGCTGCCGAGGTCGATGTGCAGGTGCTCTCGGCGACGCCGCAGACTTATCTCTACGATCAGGACCCGGCGCTGACGGTCGCGACATCGACGCTGCAGAACGACCAGATCGCCAAGCTCACGAAGGCGCATCCGGATCGCTTCATGGGGATCGCGACGCTTCCGATGCAGGCGCCCGAG
This sequence comes from Hyphomicrobiales bacterium, assembly GCA_009377695.1. Lineage (GTDB taxonomy): Bacteria > Pseudomonadota > Alphaproteobacteria > Rhizobiales > Xanthobacteraceae > VAZQ01. The sequence continues at coordinate 13,539 of WHTP01000009.1, forward strand.
CGCGCCGCCGCGGAGCTCACCCGCGCCGTGCGCGAGCTCGGCATGCACGGGGCGATGATCGGCTCGAACATCGTCGGCAAGAATCTTGACGATCCGTCGCTGGAGCCGGTATGGGCGACCGCGGCCGAGGTCGGCGCCTTCATGATGATCCATCCGGCTAATGTCGCCGGTGCCGACCGTTTGCGCTCGTACTATCTCAACAACCTGATCGGCAACCCGCTCGACACGACGATCGCGGCGGCGTGCCTGGTCTTCGGCGGCGTGCTGGAGCGCTACCCGACGCTCAACGTCTGTCTCGTCCACGGCGGCGGCTTCGTTCCGTATCAGGCCGGCCGCTGGGTGCACGGCTGGCACGTGCGGCCGGAGCCGAAGGTGAACATCAAGCAGTCGCCGGAGCCGTGGATCGACCGCTTCTATTACGACACCATCCTGCACGCGAAGTCGCAGCTCGAATTCCTGGTGGCGTCGGCTGGCGCGACGCGTGTGCTCCTGGGCAGCGACTATCCTTACGACATGGGCACCGGCGAATGCGTGCGTCAGGTCGATGCGCTCTGGGTCGACGACACCGAGAAGGCGGCGATCCTCAACGGCAACGCCACGAAGCTATTGGGTGGGTAATTGCTCCTGCGATCGCGGTTGGGCGGCTCGTGCCCTCTCCCGCAAGGGGAGAAGGCGCAACAACGTGCGCCACGCCGCGCGGCAAGATTACTTCACTTCGTCTCCAGCGCCTTGCGCACGCGCGCCACGGTGTCGTCGGGCGTCTTCGACACGTGTGCGACGAAGGCCGCGAGGTCTTTGCCGTTCATCGGATCGACGTCGATCTTGAGCTTCTTCGCCTCGGCGAGATAGGCCGGATCCTTCATGGTGGCGTCGAACGCCGCGCGCAGCGCCGCCACGCGGTCGGCCGGAACGTTCGGCGGCAGGAAGAACGGCCGCCCGATATCGAGACGTGCCATCGCGAGTTTAAGCGCCGCCTGGTCGCGGTCGGTCTTGGCGAGATCAAGTGCATTGGGGATGCCGGGCAGGTCGGGATTCGTCCGCAGCGCCCATTGCGCGATGATCTTGATCTTCTTCTCGGCGAGCCATTGCGAGCTCAGCGTGCGCACGGTGGTCAGCGCGGCGATTGCGCCCTGCACCTCGCCGGATTCCATCGCGAGGTTGATCTTGGCCGTGGAACCATAGCCGGTGATCACCTTGTGCTTCAGGTTGAACAACGCATTGGTGACCAGCGGGAAGTCGACCTGCGAGGAGCCCGGCGCCTGCGCGCCCATGATCAGCTCTTTGGTGCGCACCTCGTCGAAAGATTGCACCGGCGAGGTGTGCCAGACATAAGTGACATGCGTCTCGCGATTGGTGTTGCCGAGCCAGATGAGCTTCGTCGGATCGAACCGCATCTTCTGGGGCGATAACAGCGGCAGCGTCGGCATGCCGGCGAAAGCAGCGCCGATCACGGTGCCGTCGAACGGCCCGCTGGCCGTGAGCTGTGCGGTCATGGTGGCGCTGCCGGCGCCGGGCTGGTTCTGCACCACGATCGCCGGGTTGCCGGGGATGTGATTCACGATGTGACGTGCAAGAAGCCGCGCATTCACGTCGTAGCCGGACCCGACACCGATGCCGATGACCATGCGGATAGTCTTACCTTTGTAGAACTCGGCGATGGATTGCGCGTGGGCGGCATGCACCAGCGCAAGCAGCAGGCCGGCAGCGGCGAGCGAAATCGCCTTCATCGTCGTCTCCTCCCCAAACAGCGAGATTTTCTCGCGGGCACTTCTTCCGCTCGTCCGGAGCGGCACCAACCAATTCAACATCAATCTAGCCCAAGGATCGATGCCTCATGCTGCCGCACGCTCCGGATCGAGCGGCAGCTTCACCGGCTGCCGTGTTTTCGCCGAGAGGTCGAGCGCCTTGGTCAGCATCAGGTTGCGGTGCGCCTCGGCAGCGGTGGCCGCTTGTGTCGGCAGGTCGAGCGCGATGCGATTGAGCCAAGAGACGGTCTCATCCGCCATCGGCCCGCGCAATTCGCCGAGCGCCATGTCGCCGGGCGGATAGCTGCCCATGAAGTCGACCAGCCGGGTGCGGTCTGGCGCGTAGCCTTCCTCCTGCGGCTTCGACACCGCGAGCACCATGTCGCGGTGGGTGTCGTCGATGGTGAGCACGCCATCGGTGCCGTTGATGCCGACCTCCAGCGAATAGACGGCGCCCGGCCAGGTCACCGGCAGCGCCCATGAGATGTTGAGGTGATAGACGCTGCCGTCCGAGAACATGATCATGCCGGCGGTGGCGTCGATGCCGCCATAGAGCGGTCCGAGCACGTTGTCGACCGAGCGCGCATAGCACTCGACCGGCGTCTTATGCTCCATGTACCACATCACGATGTCGAGCGCGTGCGTGCCCGAGATCACCATCGGCGAGATCGTCGATGGATCATCGGTACGCTTGTAGTTGTCGATCGCGACCAGGCGGTTCATGAACGCGCGCGATGTGACGAGCGTCACGTCACCAAGCGCGCCGGTGCGCACCTTCTCCTTGGCCCCGAGCCATTTGCGGCGGAAGCGTTGGGTATAGCCGACGACCGCGTCGAGCTTGGCGTCGGTGATCGCCTTCAGCACGCGCGCCGACTGCGCCAAGTCGGTTGCCAGCGGCTTTTCAATGAGCATCGGGATGCCGCGTTCGACCGCCACCATGATCGGATCGACGTGCAGGTGCTCGTCGGTGGCGATGATCACACAGGTCACCTCGGGCCTCTTGAGCAACTCGACGTGGCTCTGGGTGACGAAATCCGCGCCGATCCTGGGTGCGACCTCGCCGGCGCGGTTCGGATTCTTCTCGGCGACGCCGATCCACTTCACCGCTGGGTGGCGGTTGGCGACCTCGCCGCGAAACAATCCGACGCGACCGCCGCCGATGATCGCGAGGCCGATGTCCTTGGCGGGGGTTCTCATGCGAACACGCTCGCGCCAGCGCGCCCGTGGTGCAGCAAGTGCAGCGGTCGTTGCCGTGCCCTCTCCCCTTGCGGGAGAGGGCCGCTCGGTGTTTCAGCGCGAAGATATGGGTGAGGGGCTTTCTTCGAAAATTTCTTCTGACGAAGAGAACCCCTCACCCAATCGGTGCTCGTGGCTTCTTTCTTGAGCCCTCTCCCGCAAGGGGAGAGGGCACGAGAGGCGGGCGCCCTGGTTTGAGGCCCTGTCGTATTCATACATTATCCCCCTTGCGGAATTTCGTCTTGAAGTCCGCCACCGCCGCGATCGTCTCGTTCGTCAGCGGCAGATCGACCGGCTCGTTACGGTCGGCGGAGAGGTCGGCGGCCGTATAGGTCTCCATCACCCTGCGCGCGCTCTCCGGTGTGACCATGACAGGCGTGTTGCGGATGCAGGCTTCGACGAAGTGGATCGTCTCCGGGCCCATGCCGCCGGCGAACACATGATCGACCATCTCGCCTGGCATGGTCGACATCGGGAACCACTGGCCGTTGGATGCCGTGTTCAGCCAGTTGTCGCGCTGGGTGTCGTCGAGCACGAGCGCGCCCTCGGTGCCGGTGATCTCGATCCAGGTCGCGCAGTAATTCGGGAAGCTCGGCGGGAAATTCCAGCCGCCGCCGATCATGACCACAACGCCGTTGTCCATGGTGACGGTCGTGAACATCACGTCGTGCGAGCCGTTGATCGGCTCCATGTAGCCATAGGCGCCCTGCGAATACACCCGCACCGGCTTCGCCGGCTCGAGCAGCCAGAACACGAAGTCGAGGTCGTGGGTCGATTCCATCACCACCGGCGAGAGCCGCACGCGGCTCGCGATTTTCTTGCCGAGGCTGCGCGACAGATGCCGGCTGACCAGCACCGACACCACCTTGCCGAGCGTGCCGTCGGTGATCTTCTTCTTGGCGTAGGCGATCTTGGTGTTGAAGCGTTGCGAATAGCCGATGGTGAATTTGAGATTGTTGCGCTTGGCGAGCATGATCAGCTCGTCGGCTTCCCACAGCTCAAGCGCGATCGGCTTCTCCAGCATCACGTTCTTGCCAGAGCGCAGGCAGTCGCGCGCGATCGGGTAATGGTTCGATTCCGGCGTGGTCGAGATGAAGACCACGGAGATGTTGTCGTTCTTGATGATGTCCTGATAGTCGAGCGTCGCGGTCGCAGGTTTGTAGAGTGCCTTCACCTCGGCCAGGCGATCAGGCCGGATCTCACACAGATGCAGCTTGTCGACCAGCGCGGTCCGCGCCAACGTCTCCGCGCGCGTTCCGCCGACCCATCCCACGCCAATGACTGCCGCTTCGACCTGCTTCACGGGGCTATTTCCTCGATGCTTGTTCTTCGATGCGGCGCAAAGAACCATGAACGCCAAGGGTCTGCCAACAGGAATTCGCGGGTCACAACGAAAAAGGCCGGCCCGTTGTGGGGCCGGCCCTTGCTCTTGCGCGCGGCAGATCGCTAAGACATGGCCGCGCGGAGGCGATCGGGCGTGAACGGCGCGCGGCGAAGGCGCACGCCGGTGGCATCGAAGATCGCATTGGCGATTGCAGCGGTGACCGGCCGGGTTGAGCCTTCGCCGGCGCCGGTCGGAGGCTGGTCCGGACGGTCAAGGATCACGACGTCGATGACTTCCGGTACCTCCGTCATGTCGAGGATCGGATAGGTCAGCCAATCGATGCTGGTCACGTTGCCGGTGTCGAACTTGACCTCTTCCCAGATCGTGCGGCTCAGCGCCTGGATGATGTTGCCCTCGACGGTATGGACCAGCCCGTCCGGGTTGATGACTTGACCGCAGTCGTGCGCAACCGTGAACTTCCGCGCCCAGATCTTGCCGGTCGAGCGGTCGACCTCGATCTCGGAGACGATTGCGACGACGGTGCCGTTGCGCGCCGCATAGGCGATCCCGCGGCCGCTCGCCGTGTTGCCGCTCTGGCCTTTACGCGGCGACGGCCGCGATTCCCATCCGGCCTTCTTTGCCGCCGCCTGGAGCACAGCGGCGTGCCGCGGATTCTTGACATGCCGCAACCGGAGCTCGAGCGGATCGACGCCAAGCGCATGGGCGATTTCGTCCATGAAGGATTCGCTGGCGAAATGGATCTGCGGGCCGACCGGATCGCGCAGGTGGGAGCTGCGCAGCGGCGAGGCGCGGTCCAGCAGCGGCGGGATCGTTTCCCAGGCGGTATGCTTGTTGGCGAACGCATAGGATTCCGCCGGCACTCCGAAGTTGTCGCCCGACCGCAGCTCGACGCCCCGGAAGTGGCCGGCCAGCGTATCGCGTGGCTGGCTGCCGTTGGTATTCACGTCGACGCGCGAAAAGCCCTTGCTGAGGAACTGGTAGGCGATGACCTGCCCTTTGGCATCGATGGCCGCACGGGCGCGATGGATCGAGGCGGGAGCCTTGGGATCCCAGCCGGTGCCGTCGTTGCGCATGTATTGCAGACGCACGGGTTTGCCGACCGCCTTGGCGATGACGGCGCAGTCGTTGCCGCAGTCGTCGGCGTCACTGCGTCCGTATGAGCCCGGTCCGACCACCCAGATGCAGTCGACCGTCTCGGGCTTGACGCCCAGCGTCCGGGCAACGCCGTCACGCAGGAAGTGCGGCTTCTGCGTGCCGCTCCAGCAGGTGACGTGTCCGTTATCGGCGATCTCGACGACGGCACAAGCCGGTCCCATGCAGGAATGCGACTGGAATGGCCATTCGTACTCGGCCTCGATCACGCGAGCGGCCGACTTGAACGCCTCCTCGACATTGCCGACCGGCTTGCTGTCCTCGCGCTTCCGCACGGGCGCCTTGCGGATGTACTCGTAGAGCGCCGCCTGGTCGATGAACGGCGGCTTGCTGTTCGACCACTGGACCTTGAGCTGCCGCAGCGCCTTGATCGCATCCCATTCCTTGTCGGCGACGACCGCGAGGAAGTTGTTTTCGCGCACCACGCGGGCGCCGGGGATGTTCTTGATCGAGGCCTCGTCGACGCTCTCGATGGTGGCGCCCGCGACCGGCGGACGGACCATGCGCGCGTGCACCATGCCGGGGCGCTTGATGTCGGTGACGAAGGGGGCGGTGCAGAACGCCTTCGGCGCGATATCGGCCCGCTTGATCGGCTTGCCGACGATCTTGTAGTCCTTGTGGCTCTTCGGCGTCGCCTTGCCGGGTGCGTAGAGCGCGTTGCCGATCTTGTTGTTCCACTCAAGCTCGACGTTGAAGTGGCGGCCGCCGATCAGCTCGGCGTACGTGGCGCGCTTCGCGGGATCGCTCTTGGCTTGAACCACGCCATCGGCGACGGTCAACTGATCAGCGGGCAGATTGAGCTTTTGCGCGCCCATCTCGACCAGCACGCGCCGCGCCTCGGCCGACGCGGCACGCATCTGCTTGCCGCCGCTCTGGATCCCGGTCGAGCCCGAGGCGCCGCCCTGGTTCACGCTGGTGCGGGTGTCGGCCATATAGACCGTAACGCGCTCAAACGGCACGTCGAGCTCTTCGGCGACCATCTGGCCGATTGAGACATACAGGCCCTGGCCCATGTCCATCTTCCCGAAGAAGGCGGACACCGAGCCGTCGGCGTTGATTGCGACATAGGACGAGAGCTGGTTGGGCACCAGCGGCGGCCGTGTCGCGGTCGCCTGGGCAAAGGCCGTATTAATCGAGAGCAGCGTCTCGGCGCTGATCGGCATGCCGATCGAGACCACCAGGGCACCGCCGGTCGTGAGGAACGAGCGACGGGAGAAATTCGCAGGCTTTTCCATCTTCGTCATGATCGCCTCCCTCAACCCATCATCGATGCGGCGCGCTTGACGGCGCGCAGGATGTTCATGTGGGTGCCGCAGCGGCACTTGATCCCGTGCAGCGCCTGCTTGATCTGCTCGTCCGTGGGCTTTTTATTGTCGCGGAGGAAGGCCGCGGCCGTCATGACCCAGCCATTGATGCAGTAGCCGCACTGCGTCACCTGCTCTGCTACATAAGCAGTCTGGAGCGGGTGCGGCTTCTCTGGCGTTCCAAGCCCGGACATCGTCACCACCTTGCCGTCGCCGACGGCGGACACCGGCGTGACGCACGAGCGGATCGGCTGTCCATTGAGATGAACGGTGCAGGCGCCGCACTGGGCGAGCCCACAGCCGAATTGCGGATTGTTCAATCCGACGTCGTTCTTGAGCGCATAGAGCAGTGGCATGTCGGGATCGGCGTCGATCGCGTGCGACTTGCCGTTAACGTCGAGCGTAAAGCTGGCCATGGGTGCATCTCTCCCTGATATGGCTTTTGAGGGGGTGGACGATGGGCCTCCGCGCACCGGCCACGATCACGGTATGGGCTCCGTGATTAGGACTGTTCTAAGTCCAGGGTAGTCCAAGCGACGGAGATTGGGAACACCCTTATGATCCGTCACCCTGAGGTGCGCGGCCGCAGGCCGCGCCTCGAAGGGCGACGGCCCGGCTGTCGCAACACCGGGGTCGTGCATCCTTCGAGGCTCGCCAGAGCGCGTAGACGCGCTCATGGCTCGCGCCTCAGGATGACGGATCAGGACTCGTCAGGCGCCGCACCGCTTCAAGCAGCCCGCGTACGTGGGCTTCGGAAATATTCCGGGTGATGAAGACGATGCGGCTGCCATGCTCCCCGTCCGGCCAGGCGGCGAGTTCCACCGGCGGATGCGCGAGGTGCTGCACGAACTGCACCAGCACCGGCCCGCGGCAGCCCTCGACGTCGAGGAAACCCTTGACGCGAAGCAGGTCCGAGCCGCGCAGCGCCACCAGCGTCTCCATGGTGCGTGCGAAGGCGTTCCAGTTCAGCGGCAGACCTTCCGTCACCACGAAGCTCGTGATGCCATCGGAGTGTTCGGCTTCGGCAACGAACGTGGAGCGTTCGCCGCTGCCGATCCCCTCGGTGAGACAATGCGGGTCGATTTGTCCCTCGGCCGCCGTCACGATCTCGGCGTGGGTGTTGAGCTCGCGCAGCTTTGCCTGCAGGTCGCCGGCGGCGCCCGGTAGCGCGAGGTCGGTCTTCGACAGGATGATGCGGTCGGCGAGGATCACCTGCTTGCGCGATTCCGACGACCAGCCGATGGTGTCGAGGCCGGTCGCGGTATCGACCACCGTGGCGACCACCTCGACGAAGAATTCGGAGCCGAGCGCACGGTCGGTTGCGAATGTCTGCAGGATCGGCGCGGGATCGGCGAGTCCGCTCGTCTCAATAACAATCCGCACGAACTGCGAGATCTCGCCGCGCTCGCGGTCGATCACCAGCTTGCGCAACGCGTTCTGCAGGTCGGTGCGGGTGACGCAGCAGACGCAGCCATTGCCGAGCAGCGTGGTCTGGTCGCTCGAGCCGCGGATCAGCGCGTCGTCGATGCCGACGGCGCCGTATTCATTGACGATGACGGCGGTGCCGCGGCCCTCCGGCGTCGACAGGAAGTGCCGCAACAGGGTGGTCTTGCCCGCGCCCAGGAAGCCGGTGAGCACGGTGACCGGGATGCGGCCCCCGCGCGCGTGCTTCTGGCGCCGTCCGAAGCGGCCAGCCTCGCGCGAGGGGAAGAGTTCAAGCGCAATCAGAAATCCATCTCCAGGATGTAGAGGCCGCCGGAGAAACGATCGACCGTGTAGACGATCTCGCGCTCGTCCACGAACACGTCGTTGAGCTGGATCGAGCCGTACTTCGACAGTGCCGGCGCGGGCGGCACGAATGTCGCAACTTCCTTCGGCTGGTAGGCGTTGGAGATGTCGTAGGCGCGCAAGCCTCCGTTGAAGAACGTGCCGAGGATGATCTGGTCCGACTGCCACGACGCCTTGCCCGGCGTGTTCTCATGGATGTTGTGCGCGCCGAAGCGGCCGCCGCGGGTCTTGTAGTCGTCCGGGTTCGGCATCGGGCAGGTTGAGATCGGGACCAGATTGTTCTCGTCGCGGGCGTCGAGGATCCAGATCAGCTTCGGCCAGTCGGCTGCGTTGTCGGATGTCGACTCGTCGGTCATGACCACGAGACCACGATCGAACAGCGGCACGATGGTGTGGGTGAAGCCGGTATAGGGCGGCGAGTTGTCGAACCGCGAGATCGGCTTCGGCTTCGACTTGTCGGAGATGTCCATGACGAACATGCCGGCGTCGAGATAGGCGAGGTACATCCGGTCCGGCCGCTGCGGATAGACGTTGGTGTTGTGGGCGCGGTTGCCCTTGTCGAGCGCGGGCTTCTGGTGACGGGCGGGCGGCGCCTCATTGTCGCCCTTGCGCGTGCCAGGCAGCCACCAGCGGCCGACTTCCGTCGGCTTTGACGGGTTGCGCACGTCGAAGCAGCGGTAGATCTGATCGTCGAGTGAATGGGTCGGCTCGAAGTCCTCCGCGCCTGCCGCCATGTGGACGTATTCGCCGTCCGCGAACCAGAGCTGGTGCACGCCGCGCGAGAACGGTCCGGAGCAATCGACGAACGCGATCGACTTCGGGCTTTCCGGCTTCGAGATATCGAACAGCTCAAAGCCGGCCGGCTTCTGTCCAACCTTCTGGCACTGATAGGCGACCGCCATCACCTGGTCGGTGATCTCGAGCGAGTTGGAGCGCATGTAGCCTTGCGGCAGGTCGGTCTGGCAGACCACCTTGGGCTTGCGCGGGTCGGAGACATCGACCGCGGTGAAATTCTTCGGCGCGCTTTCATGCGCCAGCCAAATGATCCGCCGCCCGTCGGGTGCGATCTGGACCGACATGCCTTCGCCCATGCCGCCGAAGCCATCCAGCGTATGCTGGGCGAGGAGTTTGAAGTTCCAGGCAACCGGATCGTAGGCGGATTGCTGCAGTGGGCTTTCAGTGACGGACATGGATCGTTTCCCTCCAATTGTGCGCGGAGGGTGTAGCGCGTTTTGGCGGGGCGTGAAAAGGCCGGTTAGATCGAAGGTGCTGCGAGCGCCGGTGCCTATTATTATGCCCTCGCCCCGCTTAAAGCGCGGTCACGCGCGTCTTCGACGCGCTATGGCGAGGAGAGGGCGCAATAACAGCTAGCTGCTGGCCTTGGCCCAGAACTCCGGGCGCAGGGCCTTCTTCCAGTCGGGGATGGCATCGATCTTTTTCGCGCGCAGGAGGACCTCCGCCTCGCCCTGCAAATATTTCTGGAGGTCGGCCGGGAAGCCGGGGCTCACCTCGACGCGCGCGATCGCCTGCGAAAAGGTGTCCTTGGACAGCGTGTAGCCCTTGCTGGTGAAGAACGAATAGATCACCTCCGACACCTTGCCGGGGTTGTTCTTGAATTCGGCCGCCACGTCCTGCCAGGCCTTGAGATAGGCGACCACGATCTCCGGATGCTTGGCGACGAAATCCGGCGTTGCAGCCATCACGACGGGCATCCGGTCGAAGCCCGAAAAATCCAGGATCGAGACGCCGATCCCGTCGGCGACGGCGATCGCGTTATAAGGCTCGACATTGACCATGGCGTCGACGGTCTTCGCCGCCATCGCCGCGATCATGTCGTTGACGTTCATCCGGACTTCCTGGAAGTCAGCCTTGCGGACCCCGAACTTCGGCCCGATCGTGTCGACGAACACATTGCCGACCGATGATCCAACCTGGTTGGCAACCTTCTTGCCCTTGAGGTCGGCGACGGATTTGAGATTCAGATCCTTGCGGGTGACGACCTGCGCGGTCTTGCCGACATATTCGATGAGCGCGATCGCGACCAGCCCGCCCTTGTTGTGCCCGATGATGAAGGATTGGCCGGCGTAAGTGCCGAGGTCGACCTGACGGCCCACCATCTGTTGCATCGTGAGATTGCCCGACGGTACGGCGAATTCCTGAAACTTCAGGCCGCGCTTTTCGAGCGCGCCCGACCGCATGAGGTAGTAGGTCGGCATGCCCCAGATGTTGGTCTGGTAGCCTTGGCGGATGATCGTCTGGGCGGACGCCGGCTCGACGCCAAGGGAGATCGCGAGCGCGCCTGCGCCGGACGCCGCAAGGTATTGGCGGCGCGTCATGTGCCTGTTCGTCATGGTCGGTTCCTCCGATTTGCTGGAATCAGTCTTGCTGCAATCCAAATTCCTGAATGGTCGATGCGACCTCATCGCGCGTCTGCATGATGATCTTGCCGAGCTCGGCCGGCGTCGAAGCTTCCGGGATCGAGCCGCCCTTCTCGATCATCCCCTTGTATTCGGGCAGGGCGACGATCGCATTCAGGTGGCGGTTCAGCTCGGCGAGGATCGGCTGCGGCGTACCCTCGCGGGCGCAGATGCCGAGCCAGCCGAAGCGGACGAACGGGAACTTCCGTTCCGCCAGCGTCGGGATGTCCTTCGCGCTCGCCAGCCGTTCGGGGCTGGTGATCGCGATCACCTTGAGCTCCTTGGTGTCATGCAGCGGCAGCACGGCCAGCGTCGGCGAGACGTAGATGTGCACGCGTCCCGCGATCAGGTCCGGCATGATCTGCGGGCCAGTGCGGAACGGCACGCGGTTCAACGAAATGCCGGTGAGCCGCTCGAGCTGGCGGACAAAAATCTCCTGCGCGGAGGCGGCGCCCAGCGTGGCGTAGCTGATGGCGCCTGGATTGGCCTTGGCGTGCGCGATGAAGCCGTTGAGGTCGTTGACCGGCAGCGCGTTGGTCATGGCGATCCCGTAATAGTATTTCGAGATCAGCGAGATCGGCGCAAGATCGCTCAGCTTGAACTGCGGATTGCGGTAGGCCGCGGTGTTGATCGATTCGAAATGCGTGCAGAGGAGCAACGTATGGCCGTCGGCCGGCTGCGAAATCGCGTCGCGGGTGGCAAGCATCCCTGCCGCGCCCGGCTTGTTCTCGACAACGACGCGCTGCTTGAGGATCGCGCCGAGCTTCTCGGCGATGAAGCGCGCAGGGATGTCGGTCGGGCCGCCGGCACCGAAGCCGACGATGAGCCGGACCGGCCGCGTGGCGTAGCTCTGCTGCGCGTGCGCCGCCGTCGTCGCAACGAGCGCTGCCGTCGTCAAACCAAGTCCGAACAAAATGACAGGACGGTTCATTCCCATCGACGCATTTCCTTCCCGTGACGTCACCGGTTGTCTCCGGTCTTGTTGTGTCGGCGCTTCGAGCCGTTACCCAGCAGGCGCGCCTTGTGGCGTTGCTTGCTCGGTTTCTTGCGCGGCTCCTTGCCCGAGATGGTGCAGCAGCATCTTCTGATAGTCGAGGAATTCTACGCTCAGCGGATTGCGCGGCCGTGCGAGCGGAATCGCCACTTCGGTCTTCACAGTGCCGGGATGCGGGCTCATCACGATCACGCGGTCGGCGAGATACACCGCCTCTGCAACATTGTGGGTCACATAGATCACGGTCTTGCGTGTCTCCCGCCAGACCTCGGCGAGGAGCTGCTGCATGGCGTCGCGGGTGAGGGCATCGAGCGCCGCGAACGGTTCGTCCATCAGCAGCACCGACGGACTGTAGGCGAGCGCGCGGGCGATCGCGACCCGCTGTTGCATCCCGCCGGAGAGATGATGCGGATAGGACTGCGCGAATTTCTCGAGCTTCACCAGCTTGAGCTGCCTGAGCGCGATCTCTTCGCGCTCGGCTTTCGGGATGCCCTTCATCTCGAGCCCGAACGCGACATTGCCCAAGGCCGTGCGCCACGGGAACAATTGCGCGAAGTCCTGGAACACGACACCGCGATCCATGCCGTGGCCAGTCACGGCCTTTCCGTCAATGCGGATCTCGCCGCCGGTCGGCGTCAGGAAGCCGGCGATGATATTGAGCAGCGTCGTCTTGCCGCACCCGGATGGGCCGACCAAGCAGAGGAACTGCGACTGCTCGATGTCGAAACTCGCGCGCTCGACGCCCGACACCCTGCCGGCGGGCGTGTCGTAGGCGAGAGAAACGTCGCGGACTTCGATGTGTGCCATCGGATGCGTTCGTCGTTGGTCAGACATTGGCTGCTGCCGCGTCGGACCGCGCGAGCGGATGGCTGGCGATCAGATTATAGATCGCGAGGCGATCTTCGACGGCGCGGATACGCTCCTCGATCGTCTTCGCCGCATCGCTTGGCATCAAGCTCTCCCTACATTCGTAGTGGGCCTTGCCGGCTCCTCTTTCGCGCGATGCTGCCACGGCAATCTGGTTGCGCCAAGGTGTTGGCCTGCGGCCTATCTGCGCCACCGCCACCACCTTCGATCCGCGAGGATGGCGTGCGCGGCGTTGTGACCGGGTGCGCCAGTCACGCCGCCGCCGGGATGGGCGCCGGCGCCGCAATGATAGAGCCCGGGCAGAGGCCCACGATAGTCGGCATAGCCCAGCATGGGCCGCGCCCAGAACAGTTGGTCGAGCGACATCGCACCATGCGAGATATCGCCGCCGAGGAGGGCGAATGTTCGTTCGAGGTCGAGCGGGCTCAGCGCCTGGCGCGCGATCACGCTCGCTTTGAAGCCCGGTGCGGCGCGCTCGACGGTCTCGATCATGAGGTCGGCGACCTCTTCCTTGTGGTCGTCCCAGGAGCGGCCGCCGGGTAGTAGCGGTGCAACGTGCTGGCAGAACAGGGACGCGACATGCGCGCCCTTGGGTGCCAGCGTGTCGTCGAGGGTCGAAGGGATGACCAGCTCGACGATCGGCGCCCGGCTCCAGCCGTGCCGGCGCGCGTCGTCATAGGCGTGGTCCATGTAGCCGAGGCTCGGGGCGATCACGATGCCGGCGGTGTGATGATCCGCAAGCGTGTGTCCCGGCAGCGCGGTGAAGCTCGGCAATTCGGAAAGCGCCACATTCATCCGGAACGTGCCGGAGCCGCAGCGGAATTCGCGCATACGGCGGAGGAATTCGGCATTGAGCGCGCCATCCGGCACCATCGACGTGTAGAACAGCTTGAGGTTAGCGTTGACCGCGACCGCGTTGGCGCGGATCACGCGGCCGTCGTTCAGCACCACGCCGCGCGCGCGACCGCGCTCGACCAGGAGTTCGCGCACCGGCGCGTCGGTCTCGATCTCGACGCCGTGGCTCGCCGCCGCCTTCGCCATCGCCTCGCTGATCGCGCCCATGCCGCCGACGGCGTGGCCCCAGATACGGCGCTTGCCGTTCACCTCGCCGAACGCATGGTGGAGCAGCACATAGCCGGTGCCGGGCGTGTAGGGGCTGCCGTAGAAGCCCACGACGGCATCGAAGCCATAGAGCGCCTTCACCAGGTCGTTCTCGAACACGCTGTCGAGGTGCTCGCCGGCAGACCGCGTGAACAAACCGTAGAGCGTGCGTAAATCCGCGTCCGGCAGGTGCCTGAGCTCGCGGCCGAGCGCGCCGGCCTTGATCAACTCCCCGAGGCCCGCAAACCCTGACGCGAGGTTCGGCGGCGCCTTCAAGACCAGATCGCGCAGGACATCGGCCGCCATGTCGATCTCGCGGTCAAAGGCGGCGTAGCGCTCGGCATCGTGGTGGCTGAGCTTCGCGATCTCGCTTTGGGTGCGGCCTTCGCCGGACAGCAGATAGCGGCCATCGGGCGCGGGCAGGAAATTCTGGGCGCGCCGTTCGACGATCCGCAGCCCGTGCTCGCCGAGGTGCAGGTCGGCGATCACCTTCGGATTCAGCAGGCTGACGGTGTAGGCCGCGACCGAGTTGCGAAAGCCGGGGTGGAATTCCTCCGTTACCGCCGCGCCCCCCACGATCGAGCGGCGCTCGACGACCTTCACCTTGAGACCGGCCATGCCGAGATAAGCTGCGCAAGTCAGCCCGTTATGGCCGGCGCCAATGATCACGACATCAAACTGTTGCGAAGGCCTGCTCATGGATCGGACGCGGCCGGCGGGAATGCCGCCTGACAGGCTTCGCAATCACACGTCTGCATACGCGATGTTGAAATCATCTCATCGGCTCTTGCGAATCAGGATTGGTGCCTTATTCACACATTGAGTTATCTGTTCCACTGCGTTAGGGAAACTGCCACGCTGCATGACTGTTGAGAGTCCGGAATTGTCGATCCCCGGATTTTAAGACTTGTGCGGCCGGCGAAGCCTAGTCACACGAAGCCTAGTCACATCGCGCCGCTCTGGAAATAACATAGTCTCGTGCCCAAACGACGTCCCTTGCCGAAACGAACTCCACCGTGGCGCCGCCGGTTTCGCGTCGGCCGTTCCAAGACCGGTCTCGGGCTGTTCGCGCTGAAGCCGATCAAGCGCGGCGAATTCATTGCCTATTACACGGGCCGGCTGATCTCGAACAAGAAAGCCGACGAGCTGTGGACCAAGTATCTGTTCGAGGTCAACAACCGCTGGACCGTCGACGGATCGAGCCGGAGCAACATCGCCCGCTATATCAATCACTCGTGCCGGCCGAATGCCGAGACCGACGTGAAGAAGCACAAGGTCTTCATCACGGCGATGAAGACCATCAACCCCGGCGACGAGATCACCTACAACTACGGGCGCGACTATTTCAACGCCTTCATCAAGCCGCACGGCTGCCTTTGCATGGCATGCAAGCAGAAGGCTGCGGTGAAGCGCTCCGAGGCTAGGGCCGCCAAACGGCGCAAAGAGAAGCGCGCGAAAAGCCGGACCAAGAAGCGGCCGTAGGTTCTATTCAATCGGCCCGCTCTCTATCCGCCACCCCTGAGGCGGGGTCGAGATTTGCGCTCAGCCCCGAGGCTTCGACTCCAGAAATGCCGCGATCTTGGGATCGGCCTTGAGCCGCGCCAAGTCATCGGCCGTCGGCAATTGCGGCTTGTCGCGCTCGGCGTTCACCATGCAGAGAAAGCCGAGTGGCTCGCCTTGGGTCGCGCGGAACTGGTGCCAGGTCATCGGCGGCACCGTAACGAGGTCGCGCGTCTCGATCGCGCGGACTTCGTCGCCCACCAGGCAGTGGCCGCGCCCGCGCAGGATCAGCACGGCGTGCATGTGCTCGTGCCGCTCCAATGTCGAGAAGCCATCGGCCGCCATCTCGAAATAGCGCAGCTCTCCGTTCATGCCGGGGCCGGAGAACAGGGTCTGCCGGGTGATCGCCTTGAACAGCGCGCGGTCGTCCTCTTTGTAGGGCAGGAGGTCAACCTGGTCCCAACGGTAGTCTTCAGTCGCCTTGCGATGGATCGTTCGCTCGTTCATCTGGCTTTCCAGCCGTGGACTTCGGCCACGAAGGCGGCCGTCGCCGCGGTCAGGCGTTCGCGTGCCTCGAGGAGGCCGCCGCCAATCAGCAACATGATATCCGTGCTATAGAATTCAAGCATCTCTGCAACCCGTTCGCGGCTCATGCCGCCGGCCGGAACCGGCACGCAGGGCCGCAGGCCAGCGCGCTGGTCCAACGAGCGTTTGGCAATGAGCCGGCAGGTTTCGGCCGAATAGCCAAACCGTCCGCCGTAATTTGGGAACACCACCGCGTCGGCGCCGAACATCCGGAACAGCCCGCCGAAATGGAACGGGGGCGCGATGCGCGCCGCGCCTGCGAGCGACGGATGGGTGAGAAACGCCATCGCGGGATTGTCGGCGACCAGCCGCTGAAAATTGGAGACGCCGGAGACCATCGGCGCGACCATGACGGTGTCGATGCCGGCCTCGCGCGCGGCCGCGATCTGCACGCGCATGGCGTCGAGATCGCCGGTGATGCTCGGCACGTAATGCGCGGCCGATCCGCGCAGCGCGGCCGCGACCGCGGTGACGCGTGCAGCGAACGGTGAATAGGATTGATCGGCAAGGCCGTGATCGTCCTTGATGTAGTCGATGCCGCCGTCCGCGAAGCGGCGCGCGATCTCTGCGAGCTTTGCCGGCGGCAAACCTTGCGGCTTGATGGCCGAGCAGGTCAGCGCGCGCCGTCCAGCGCCGACGCGCTGCCGCAACCCGTCAAGGCCGTGCCGCGGGCCGCCGAAGATGGCGGCGGTCTCGTCCGGAAACTCGGCATCGTGCAGCACGACGTCGTCGTGAATCGATGTGTTGCCGAACAGCATGTTGACGAGCTGACCGGCGTCGCGTCCAACCGTCTCGACCGACAGGGAAACGCGCGTTTCGAACAGCTCGCTGCCGATCTCGCGGACGCCTTCTACGCGGCCGACGATCTCGGAGAGGACGTGGGTGTCGTCGATCGCGGCCAGCGGCATCTCGACGCTCTGCTCGATGGCGATCGCTTGCGCGCGCTCGTCTGCAGATCGTGCATCGCAGCGGATGTGATAGATCGCCAGCAGCCGGGCCACGGGGTACACTCAGGTTCTAAGATGAGCGACCCTGGAAGTGGATCAGGCGTCGGTCAAGGGGCGCGCAGCAATGCTCCGTTCAGGCGCCAGACCGCGGATGAGAGATCGCCGATCAGGTTGAAGGTGACCAGCGAACCGACGGTCGCCAGCCAGAGGACGAACCAGGCCAACAGCAACAGCAGCATAACGATCGTCAGCGGCACGAGGATCGGCGACAGCAGCATGACCTCGAACGGCCGCAGCGTCCTGGTGCCGGTGCGAAACAACACCGCCGCTTCGGCCGAGCGCACCGTCGCCTGGCCGATGAGCCGCAGCGGGATGATGCGCGCTTCGTGCTGGGAGCTCGGTCGTTTGGTCATGGCGCGATCGTTGCTCCAAACTTGCCAGAAAACCTTGTGCCTGAACTACGGCAGCGTTTCTTTCGTCGGTGGATTTGTACCCCATCCATAACGCTACGGAACAGAATTGAGCGCTTCGGTTGGCCTTGCTTCAGTCGCCCCCGGCGAACGGTCGCGCGTCACTTCAAGCGTCGTATGTAGACATGCAAATGCTAAGCGATTCGTTCCATGCTGGCGATGAATTTGGACCTATTCTGAACCGGCGATTCCGGCTTGCTGCACCAGCTTACCCCAGCGTTCGATCTGCTGCGGCAGGAAATCCTTCAACTGCGACAGTGAAGGAGAGATGACAGGAATCATGCCGAGCTTAATTGTCTGCTCGCGCATCTCAGGTGTTGCCGCGAGCGCCGTCAGCTCGGCGTTAAGCTTTTTGACGATGGCGTCCGGTGTCTTGGCGGGTGCCAGGAACACGGCCCAGGACACTGCCTCGAAACCAGGCACGCCGGCCTCGGCGATGGGCGGGATGTCGGGCGCGCTCGGCAGCCGCGCTTTTGAGGTGAGCCCAAGCGGGCGCACGGTGCCCGCGCGGATCTGCTGGATCGCGGACGAGGGGTCAGCGAACACCAGCTGCACGTGGCCCGCGACCACGTCGTTGAGCGCCGGCGGGCCGCCTTTGTAGGGCACGTGTGTCATTTTGATACCAGACATGCTTTTGAGCATCTCGCCGGAGAGGTGCAGTGTCGTGCCGGTGCCGCTCGACGCGTAGGAAAGCTTGCCGGGATTGTCCTTGGCGTACTTGATCAGGTCGGTGACGGACTTGATCGGCAGCGACGGGTGCACGACCAGCACCAGGGGAATATCGGCGACATAGGCGATCGGGATGAAATCGTTCGCGGTGTCGTAAGGCAGCTTCTTGTAGAGTGTTGCATTGATCGCCAGCGGGCTCGGCGATACCAGCACCGTGTGGCCGTCGGGCGTTGCGCGTGCAACCGAATTGGCGGCCAGCACGGTGCCCGCGCCCGGACGGTTCTCGACCACGAACGGCTTGCCGAATTTATCCGAGAGCTTCTGCGCGAAGGTGCGCGCATAGATGTCGATCGCGCCGCCGGGCGCGAACGGCAGCACGAACGTGACCCGCCGCGCCGGCCACTCGTCAGCGTTCTGCGCACGCGCGATTGGCGCCGCGGCGATGAGGGCAAGCAGGCACGCGACGAGGCCGCGCTTCATGGGTTCCTCCGGGTTTGTATGTCGTTTTACGCCTTCGCGGCGCGCACCATGCCCCAGCGCTGCACGGTCGCGCGCTCGATCGAGCCGAACACCAGCCGCTCGAACACGAAGCCGATGCAGCCGATGACGACCAGTGCCGCAAGCATGACCGCGGCGTTGAGGAATTCCTTGGCGTCGTAGATCACCCAGCCGAGGCCCCAGTCCGACGACGCGAGCATCTCGGCGCCGACCACGGCGATCCAGGCGCGCAGGAACGCCTGCCGCAATCCGGTGATGATGAAAGGCGAGGCGCCCGGCAGGATGACCTTCCAGAACATCGCGGTCTCGTTGGCGCCCATCGCGCCGGCGGCGCGCAGCCAGAGCTGGTTGACCGAGCGCACGCCCGACCATGCGTTCAGCATCATCGGGAACAGCGCCGCATAGAACACGATCAGGATCGAGACCCGATTGCCGAGCCCGAACCATAGGATGAACACCGGCACCCAGGCGAGCGATGGGATCGGCATGAGCGCCGCCGCGAGCGGCATGATGAAATTTTCGAGCGGCCGGAAGCGGCCCATCATGATGCCGAGCGGCAGCCCGACCACGATCGCGAGGCCGAAACCGGACAGCATACGGTAAAGCGTCATGCCGGCATGGTGCAGCATGGTGCCGTCGAGGATCATCGCCCACAGCGTCTCCGCGACCTTCGGCAGCGTCGGGAGGAGCGCGCGCGGAAACAGGCCCGAGCGCGCGGTCGCTTCGTAGCAGGCGGCGACCACCAGGATCGCGATGGTGCCGCGCAGGATCGAGCGGGCGCGCGCCGATGTGACGACATGAGAGATCATGACTGCATCATCCCCCATCGCACGACGGTGTATTGCTCGAGCCGCTCGAACATCAGCTTCTCGAGCAGGAGCCCGATCATGCCGATGACTGCGACGCCGGCGAGCATCACGTCGGTATTGAGGAATTCGCGCGCACCAAAGATCAGCCAGCCGAGGCCCCACGGCACGGCGGCGAGCAATTCGACCACGACGAGGATGCGCCACGCCTGCGCGAGACCGAGCCGCAGGCCGGTGAAGATGTAGGGCAGGGAGCCCGGCAGGATGACGTGCCGGAACAGGCGGCGCTGGTCGGCGCCCATCGCCTGCGCCGAGCGCACCCAGATTTCCTTCACCGCCTTCACGCCGGTCCAGGTGTTGAAGATGATCGGAAAGGCGGAGACGAAGCCGACCAGCAGGATGGCGGAAAGATTGCCGAGCCCGAACCACAGCATGAACAGCGGCGCATAGGCGATGCCGGGGATCGGCGCGGCGATCGAGACCAGCGGCAGGAGATAGTCCTCCGCGCGTCTTGAGCGGCCCATGGCGATGCCGACGACCACGCCGATGACGCCGGCGAGCACGAAGCCGGCGAACAGCCGCAACAGCGTCTCCGCGACATGGCGCGGCAGGATGCCCGCGACGGTCAGCCGCCAGAACGCCGCCGCGATCTCTTCCAGCGTCGGAAACAGCCGGGGTGGGAACACGCCGGCGTGGGCCGTGATCTCCCACATCGCGCCCACCACCAGGAACGGAAACGCAATGCGCGCCGCCACTCGCAGACGGCTCTCGCCGCGCGCCGGCGCAGTGGTTGGCTGAAGACCGGCAGTGGAAACGGCGTCAGTCATCGTGTTGGACGCGCGTTGGTTATGGCAAGCGGGCTGAGGGTAGGCGGCTTAATGGCACGCGGCAAGCGAGGGAAGGTGAGACATTTCCACCTGTCGTTCCGGGGCGCCGCAAAAGCGCCGAGCCCGGAATCCATAACCATGGCTGCGGCGTATGGGCCCGCGGTGGAGTTTACCGTCGGCCGCGCCTTTGCGCGGACCCGATGGCTCCGGAATGACCGCGGAGTATTCCGCACACGCATCATCCTTCTCGCGAGGCAATGGCTCCTCCGAGGTTTGCTTGCCATCCCCTCGCACCATGCGAGGGAGCGGAGCGCCGACAGGCGCTCGGGTGCTGCGGCAACCCGCTCGCGGACCAATAACGTAGGCCCGCAGGCGCATAGCGCGTTGAAGACGCGCGTAAACGCGCTTGAGCGAGGCGCCTTGCGCCCTTGCGGACGCTCGCCTCTCGGCGCTCCACTGCGGCGATTTTCGGCTTTCGGGCCCTGGCTAACGCGAGACCTTGCGTCACGGCCTCGATCGTCACGCGAAGACCCTTCGCGTCCGCCCTTAGTAGTCGGAGCGGTGTCCCGAAGCCCCCCGGGTGTTGCTTGCAAGGCAACGCTGAGCACGCCGGTCCCGACCTGCCCATGCGATGCCTCGCGACGAGCACCTTCGGCGGGCGGGACGGCGCGACGATAGGCGAAGGCAAGCGCCAGTCAAACGAAAGCGCGAGTTATGCAGAGCGGACGGTGGGCAAGGTGTTGATGCGCGTGATGCAAAGGATGGAGTAAACGCGGGGACATCAGCAAAACTCGTATCCACAGAGATCATGCGTGACCCGATGAGCGCAGCAATATGCGGAGTACGCGCGAAGAGGCGGGCCCGATGTCGCTCTGCTCATCCATCGGCTACTTGCTGCCTCAGGGGCATTGACGATGTCCGCTTTGACCTTGAGCGGAAGTCCGTGGCGGACAAGCGTCACGTGTGGCAAGCTGAAAGCATGCTTGTTGTCGCATGTCTGAAGCGAGGGAGCGCTGACCGATGCCGCGGCCATACAAGCTCTCCTGCCACTGCGGCGCGATCCGGTTGGAGGTCGATGCCGAACTGGCGGGTCTTCACGAGTGCAACTGCTCGACGTGCGCACGCTCCGGATTCACACACTGGAAGGTGCCTGTGGAGGCCGTGCGCCTCGTCACACAGAAGCGCCGGCTTTCCACATATCTCTGGCGTGATGCAGATGGCGGCCACCATTTCTGCCCGACCTGCTTCTGCCCGACCTGCGGTACACCAATTCTCCGGACCGGCTACCGGGACCGCATCTCAGTGAATGCCCGCTGCCTGGAAGGCATAGATGTCTTCGAGCTTGAGGTGAGCCGATATGATGGGCGCAATCTCATGCCTCCCGGTCCGACGCTCTAAAGTGACGTCTCATTAACGACTTGTAGCAGCGGTAGCTAGGCTCACCCTCCATTGGCGCACCGACAACCGAGTGAGAAATACGGGTTGGCTCTCGCGACTTCCGCTTCCACCCAAAGCGGCTGTTCCAGGGATCTGCGGTGAAAGTCCGGATCGGGGTCAAAGGCGGACTCCGCGATCCGCACCAACTGTGATCTCCATCACATCGCTTGATCTGTGATTGGCCTAATTCAGATGCATCTTGTGCAGCTGAAGCTCAGTTGGTTAGAGCGCCGGTCTGTGGAACCGGAGGTCGGTGGTTCGAACCCACCCAGCTGTACCATTTCCGTTGAGTCCGTTCCTACGACGCCAATTCCGGCTATTCGCGCAGTGGCTTGAGAAGTTGCCGCAGCATTGAGCGAACGATGACGCGGTGAAAAGGGAGCACGGCCGCAAGGTAGACACGGCCCAAAAGATTGTGCGTTCGAACCACGGTCGTGGTTTGTCACCCACTGGCCGCTGCCTGCCGGAGCAATGTCCACAACCACGCGAAAATCCAAGTGCTTGTCATCGAAGCCCGCGACCAGGCGATCGGGCGTTTCGCTGACCACGGGAAAGATGCCGATCACGTCTGACGTATCTGTCTTTTCCGGAACCGACGTCTTGAGGCCAAACGGCGCGACGAGAAGATTGCGCGCAGCCAACAGGGCCTTAATCCACGCCGGTGAGGAGCCAAAGATTCTCTCCGCAGCCAGCCGGGCATCGAGACCTGGATATTTGATGGCAACGCCATAGGCGTCAATAAACTGCGCGCCGATCAGCAGTCTGTCGGCTTCAATGTCTGGTTTGATCGCTTGGACGTTGATTTTCGCTGTCGCCCGAGAACAAGAAAGACGCCGGTCAACGCTTGATAGCAGGTCTCTCGCCGTCCGGCATGCGGACTTCGTGACTCTCCGCCAAGTCAAAGAGCGGACGTCTGCCTATTGTCCCGATTCCGAAGTTCGTACCATTTCGCGGCAGCCTTTCATGCATTGAACTCTTCCGCGTCCGGTCTGTCCAAGCGAAAACCGCCGAAGACCTGGGTGGGTTCCGCGTGGATACTGACGGGGATGCGTGAACAAGCCGCACAGTCGCGCACAGACGTCGCTACACTCATCCCAGCAGGTGCCCGTCCGGCGCGATTACCAAATTACCATCGCGGGCTGGCTGCATGCAGAAATCGTCAATGTCTCCGCTAAGTCAAAAGCAGAGTCTGCCGACGCTGCGCCTTCTCGCAATTGAGGCCAACCGGAACCCACAACCAATCGCCTGAACCGTTCGCCTGGCGATTGAATTTTGCCATGATTCAGCCCAGGCTTTCCCATATTGTCATTGCGGTCCTGAGGGGAGGGCTCAATGTTCCCAGCGCGCCCGTTCGCTACTGCCGTGACGGCATTTTTGCTGATCGCCGGTGCATCTTCCGTCGTCCTTTTCTCGGCAGGCGACGCACTGGCCCAAGGTCCAGCCGGCGCTTGCGAAGACGCGGTCGAGCTCGCGGTTTTGCCCTCGCCGATCGTGCCCTGGAAGGGCGCGCCTTTGCGCGTCATTTTCGCTGCAGAGAAGCCGCTCGAAGGCGAGCTTTCGCTGATCGCGCCCGGCGGGCGCGTCGCGGCCAAATCGCGCGAGCGGCACGGCGGACCGCCGTATTCCTGGTTCGCCGAGGTCGCGAAGCCGGCCGCGGGGACATGGCGCGTGACGCTCGCGCGCGACAATGCGCCGGCCGAGTGCAGCACGATCACGCGCGAGATTGTCGTGCGCAACGACGCCCCGCCGCGGCCGCGCGCGACGGGAAGCAGCGTCTGGCCCGTGCGCGAAACATGGAATCGCGGGACCGAAAACCTGTATTCCGCATGGATCGAGAAGCTCTTCGACGCGCCGCTTGAGGCGACGCTGTCGTGGAAGGCGCTGCATGAGGTCCTGCGCGATCGATCGCGCAATGTCCTGTTCAACCATTTGGGGCTCGGCGAAGATTCGATGAAGCTCCTCATTCGCCCCGACTGCGCCGACCTTCCGTATTTCTTGCGCGCCTACTTCGCGTTCAAGATGGGGCTGCCGTTCGGCTACGCGAAGTGCAATCGCGGCGGCGCTGGTCAGCCGCCGAAGTGCTACGCCTGGTGGAACATTCAGAATCTCGAGCCTCCTCCCACTCCTCCGGAAGATAACGCTGAGCCTCCCGCGCCATCGGCCACATCGTCGACGGAGCCATTATCTTCGCCATTCGACTTTTTCCGCCGGCCGGCCCCGCGGCCGGCGGCCGGAGTTGCGGCGACAGCATCGCGACCGGCGGCGAGACCAAAGGGACCTCCGCCAAAGCCGGCGGCCCTCGCGCCGGCGTTCGGCTGGTATTTGCGGGTCATTGCCGACGCCGTCCACTCCGGAGCCGGGCGAACGGCGGCGGCCGACGACAACAACGATTTTTACCCGGTGCCGCTGAGCCAGGAGGCGCTGCGGCCGGGAACCGTGTACGCCGATCCTTACGGGCACCTGTTGGTGCTCGTGCGGCGCGTGCCGCAGACGGGTGACGCGGCTGGCGTCTTCCTCGCCGTCGACGCGCAGCCCGATGGGACAGTAGCGCGCAAGCGCTTTTGGCGTGGCAATTTCCTGTTCGCGCAGAATCCCGCGCTCGGGGGCCCCGGGTTCAAGCGCTTCCGGCCAATCGTGCGCGAGAGGAACGGCGTCTTGCGGCGGCTGAGCAATGCCGAAATCGCGAAACATCCGCAGTACGCCGACTTTTCGCTCGATCAGGCGCGGATCGGAGTCGAAGGCTTTTACGATCGAATGGATGACGTGATGTCGCCAGCGCCGCTCGATCCGGTGCGCGCGATGAAGGAGGCGATCACGTCGTTCGAAGAGCAAGTGAATGCGCGCGTGACGTCGGTCGAGAACGGGCGCAAGTTTCAGAACAGCGGGCGCGGCGACGCGGCCATGCCGGACGGCGCGGCGATCTTCGAGACCACCGGCGCGTGGGAAGATTTCGCGACGCCGTCGCGCGATTTGCGCCTGTTGATCGCGCTGGATGTCGTGCGCGGATTTCCGGATCGCGTCGCACGGCGGCCCGACCGATACGCGATGCCTAAGGAGACGAGCGTCGCGGACGTGAAGGCCGAATTGGAGAGCGTGCTCGCATCGGAGCTTTCGGCACGCAAATTCTCATATCCGCGCAGCGACGGCTCGGAGTGGACACTCACGCTCAAAGACGTGGTCGACCGCGCGGCGGCTCTCGAGATGGCGTACAATGTGAACGACTGTGTCGAGCTGCGTTGGGGCGCGCCGGCGAACAGCGACGAGGCCGCGACATGCAAACGGTCTGCGCCGCGGGCGCAGCGCGCGAAGATGACGGAGTACCGCGCGTGGTTCAACGAGCGGCGCCGGCCGCCGCGCGGTTAGCGCGGGGATCGGATGCAATTCGATTGGATGAAGCGGCGCGACTTCGTCACGCTGTTGGGCGGCGCGGCCGGCTGGCTCGGTTCGTGGCCGCTGGCGGCGCGCGCGCAGCAGGCGGCCAACGCTGCGGCTGAAGCGAGAAGCGGCAACATCGACCCGCGGATCACTCCGGCGCGACGCGACCTCGCGGCAAAGCACCTCGCCGGCATTGTCGACGCTCGGCGCTTCGTCGACGGAAAGGCATACGAGATCGGCATCGCGCAGGCCCCCGTGCGCAACGCGCCCTCGCATGAGGCTCCGCTTCTGACTGAAGCACTCAAGGGCGAGCGCCTCACGATTTACGACATCAGCGAGGACGGCTGGACGTGGGGACAACTCGCCAGCGACGGCTATGTCGGATTTGTGCCGGCCGATGCGCTTCGCGCATCCGGACCTCCGGCGACCCACAAGGTGTCGGCGCTGCGTACGCTCGTTTTTCCCGGCCCTTCGATCAAGCTTCCCCCGATGGAAACTCTTTCGTTCGGCTGCCGACTTGCCATTGCGCGCATCGACGAGCCGTTCGCGATCGCCGCCTCCGGTGGTCATGTGCCTATGCTTCATCTCGCACCTGTGGAGACGATAGAAACTGATTTCGTCGCCGTGGCGGAGCGGTTTTTGGGAACACCCTACTTGTGGGGAGGAAAGACCAGTCTTGGCATCGACTGCTCGGGATTGCTGCAGGTTGCACTCGCCGCCTGCGGCATCCCGTGTCCGCGCGACAGCGACATGCAGGAGCGGGCACTAGGCACTGCGCTTGCGCGTCCGCACGAACTCGAGCAATTGCGGCGAGGCGATCTTCTGTTCTGGAAAGGCCATGTCGCCATCGTGCGGGACGAAACGAAGCTCCTGCATGCCAATTCCCACCAGATGGCGGTCGCGTTCGAGCCGATCGCGCCAGCGATCGCCCGCATCCGCGCAATCGCCGGCGAGGTCACCAGTGTGCGCCGGCTGACGACGTCCTGACTTTGATTTACGAAACGGTAGTGTGGCGGCCAGGGTATTCAGGCTTTGCTTTGGCGTGAACTCACGCTGATGCAGATGCTTGGCGAACGCTCACCACTCTCGCGCCCGAAGCAGATCAGCCATCGCCTCGCTGCGCTGGCATTGCCCGCGAAAGTCGGGGATAAAGCTGCCGCAGCAAATCTGAGCGGCTATGTCCCAGCCTTCTCTCGACGACATCCCGGCGAAATCCCAAGCCGAGTCCAGCGACACTTCGCCATCATCGGCGGCGAAACCGCCGCGCTCACGAATCGCAGACGTCGCCGCTACCACCGCGATCCTGCTCGCGACCTTCGCGGTCGCGTTCGCCGGCGGCTATGCCGCCAAGATCCTGCATTTCCCGCTCCCGTGGATGACCGGGGCGCTGATGATCACGGCGGCACTCGGGCTTGCCGGCGTCCCGGTGCGTTCGCTGTGGCAGGCGCGCGCCGCCGGGCAGTTCGTGACCGGTGCGGCGGTCGGGACCACGTTCACGCCCGCGATCCTGGCGACGATCCTCACGCTGCTGCCGGTCATGATGCTGGGCGCGCTCGCGTCCGTTGTCGTCGCGGTCATGGGTGCGCTGATCCTGCTGCGGCTCGTGAACGTCGACGCCAAGACCGCGATCCTCGCGACCATGCCCGCCGGCGTCATCGAGATGGCGAATATCGCGAACCGCGTGGGCGCCGACCCGCTGCCGATCATGGTGCTGCAGACCATGCGCGTGGGGCTCACGGTCTGCGCGGCGCCGTTCCTGGTGACCGCGCTGGCGGAAGCCGGCGCGCGCAATGTGGTGACGCAGGGCGAGGTGATGTCGTGGCTGACCGTGCTCGCATTGATGGGCGCATCGCTGATGGGCGGGCTGGTGCTTAATCGCTTCGCGTTGCCGAATGCGTGGTTTCTCGGTTCGCTGTTCGTGATGGCAGCGCTCGGCAGCCTGGGCCTGATCCCGGGGCGCGTGCCCGAGCCGATCATGGTGGTCGCTCAGGTGATCATCGGGATGACGATTGGCACGCAGTACAAGCACGAATTCCTCACCCGGCTGTTCCGGCTGCTGCTGGCTTCGCTGGTGACGGTGCCGTTTGCGCTGTTCATGCTGGCATTGCTGGCCGCGCTTTATTCGCTCTTCCTCGGCTATCCGGTCACGACGCTGGTGCTCGCGCTGGCGCCTGCCGGCATCGCCGAGATGGCGCTGACCGGGAAGGTCCTCGGCCTCGATGCCGCGCTGATCACCAGCTTCCAGATGGTGCGCATCATCATGGTGATCGGGCTTGCGGCCTGGACCAGCCGGCAGTTCGAGCGGCTGGTGGCGCGGTGGGGCTGAAATTCCGCGCGTGAGCCATTCCAGGAGAGGGTGACGGCGTTTGCCGCTCGTTCCGAGCAAGAGCTCATCGATAGCAGTGTTGATGCGCCCGCTGCACTGGCTTAAGGACTGGCGAGTTGAGGGACAACCAGGAGACGGGTATGGCGAATAATGCACAAAAAGTCGGCTGGATCGGCGTGGGGCGCATGGGCTTTTCCATGGTGGAGCGCCTGCTCAAGGCCGGCCACGACGTCTCGATCTGGAACCGCACCAGGTCCAAGGCCGAGCCGTTGGCGGCCAAGGGCGGCAAGATCGTCGACAGCCTGTTCGACCTGAAGGACGTCGATATCCTGTTCTCGATCGTGTCGACCGGCAAAGACCTCGACCAGGTCCTGTTCGGCAAGAACAGCGTCACCGGCCACGGCGGCAAGCTGCCGAAGATCTTCGTCGATTGCTCGACGATCGCGGTCGAAGATTCCAAATCCATCCGAGAACGGCTCAAGCAGCTCGGCAGTGAGTTCGTGGCGGCGCCGATCTCCGGCAACGCCAAGGTGATCAAGGCGGGCCGCCTGTCGGCCGTCCTCTCGGGCGACGAGCAGGCGGCAAAGACCGTGACGCCGCTGATGGAGACGATCGCGCCGCAGGGCGTCGCTTACGTGGGCGAGGGCGAACTCGCGCGCATCTGCAAGATCGCGCACAACGTGATGCTCGGTGTCGTGATCGAGAACCTGATCGAGATCACGCTGCTCGCCAACAAGATGGGCGTGCCGCGCCACGCGTTCCTCGCCTTCATGAACAACAGCGTCATGGGCTCGATGTTCACTGCCTATAAGTCGCCGGCGCTGGTCAATCTCGACTGGACCACGACCTTCACGCCGGAGCTCTTGCGCAAGGACATGGACCTCGGCCTCGAGCTCGGGCGCGACTGGGACGTGCCGATGCCGGTGACGGCGGCCGCGCGCGAGGTGCTGCAGTCGCATTTTGGCACCGCGATGCTGCAGAAGAACCCGGAGGAGTACCTGCAGAAGGATTTCGCCGCCATGATGGAGACCATGGCGCTGATGTCCGGCATGAAGCTCGAGAGCGAGAACAAGAACGTGCCGACGGGGCTGGAAAGTTAATACTCCGGTCATCCTCAATCAGATTTAATCCGACCAGATCGCCGTAAGCACCGGTCTACGATTATTGAAGTAAGCATTGTTGTGCGGCGTGCTTGGTCTGCTCCCTCTCCCACCGAACTCGGGTTTACCCGAGTTCGGCATTAAAACTCGGGTTTACCCGAGTTCGGCATTAATACGCGGTCGGGAGAGGGATGGGTGAGGGATTAGGGTCGATAGGTTCGACCCCCTCTCCCCAACGGCGGGAGGGAGCCCACGAGTTCGCTGCATGCTTGCTCGCTCACCCGGGAACGAGCGGAGAGGGTTGTCGCATGGCAGACGTCCGCACATCATGCTGCATTGCCGGCGGCGGACCCGCCGGCATGATGCTGGGCTTCCTGCTAGCGCGTGCTGGCGTCGGCGTGGTCGTGCTCGAGAAGCACGCCGATTTCCTGCGCGACTTCCGCGGCGACACGATCCATCCGTCGACGCTCGAAGTGATGCACGAGCTTGGTCTGCTCGATGAATTCCTCAAGCTGCCGCACCGGCAGGTGCAACAGCTCGGCGGCTTCGTCGGCAACACCCCGATCGGGATCGCGGACTTTTCCCATCTGCCGACGCGCTGCAAGTTCATCGCGCTGATGCCGCAATGGGACTTCCTCGACTTCCTCGCCGACAACGGCCGGCGCTATCCATCTTTCGATCTTCGTATGTGTGCCGAGGTCACCGATCTGATCGACGAGGGCGGTCGCATTGTTGGTGTGCGCGCGACGACGCCCGACGGCCCGCTCACCGTCCACAGCACGCTCGTCGTCGGTGCCGACGGCCGGACCTCGGTCGTGCGCGAGCGCGCGGGACTCAAGGTCGAGGATATCGGCGCGCCGATGGACGTCTTGTGGATGCGGCTGTCGCGGCGCGACGGCGACGGTGCCCAGGCGCTCGGTCGGATCGATGCCGGCCAGATGTTCGTGATGATCGACCGCGGCGACTATTGGCAGTGCGCCTATGTGATCCCGAAAGGCGCTGCCGAGGAGGTCAAGGCCAAAGGCCTCGAGGCTTTTCGCAGCTCCATTGTCGGTATTGCGCCGCTGATGCACGATCGCGTGCAGGAACTGCGCACCTGGGACGACGTCAAGCTCCTCACCGTCAAGATCGACCGCCTGGCGCGATGGTATCGGCCAGGGCTTCTGTGCATCGGCGATGCGGCGCATGCGATGTCACCGGTCGGCGGCGTCGGGGTCAATCTTGCCGTCCAGGATGCGGTGGCGACCGCGAACCTGCTTGCCGCGCCGCTGCTCGCGGGCGCCGTCAGCGAGGACGATCTCGCGGCGGTGCAGCGCCGCCGCATGTTCCCGACGCGGATGACACAGCGTCTCCAGGTGTTCATCCAGAACAATGTCTTGAGCCGCGTGTTCGCGAGCCGCGGGACGATATCGCCGCCGTGGCCGGTGCGGCTGCTTAGCCGCTGGCCCGTGTTGCAGCGCATTCCGGCGCGGATCGTCGGTCTCGGCGTTCGTCCCGAGCACGTTGAGACTCCGGAGGTCCTTCCGGCGCGTGCCTGACGTGGCGAAACGAGGCAATAAAAGCCCCGTTAAAATCACGTTGCTGCGCGGCGAGATTCCCATAAGAATCGGGCCAACACCCAAGGAATCGAAGAGGCAAAAGCGTGCTCACTGCAGAAAAAAATCGCGTCCTTACCGAGGTTGGCCCCGGCACTCCGATGGGCGATTATCTCCGGCGCTACTGGCACCCGATCGGCGGCGCGAGCGAGCTCGACGCAAATCCGATCAAGGCGGTGCGGCTGCTCGGCGAAGACCTCGTGCTCTACAAGGATCTCGGCGGCGCCTACGGGCTGATCGACCGCAACTGTCCGCACCGGCGCGCCGATCTCTCCTACGGCTTCGTCGAGGAGACCGGCATCCGCTGCAACTATCACGGCTGGCTGATGGACCAGCGCGGCAACGTCATCGAGAAGCCCTACGACGATACCGTCAATCCGCGCGGCAAGGAGCGCGAGCGCTGTCTTGCCAAGGCCTATCCGGTAAAAGAGTGCGCGGGTTTGCTGTTCGCCTATATGGGACCGCAGCCGGTGCCCGAGCTGCCGATCTGGGAGCCGTTCACCTGGGAGAACGGTTTCCGCGAAGTCGTCGTCTCGGACATTCCGTGCAATTGGTTCCAATGCCAGGAGAATTCCTGCGATCCCGTGCATTTCGAATGGATGCACGAGAACTGGAACGTGCGGCTCAACGGCAAGACGGCACCGTACGCGGCGAAGCACCTCAAGCTCGTGTTCGAGGAGTTCGACCACGGCTTCGTCTACAAACGCGTGCGGGAAGGCCAGACGGAAGGCGACCCGGTCTGGACCATCGGCCGCGTGACGCTGTGGCCGAACGGCTTTTATCTCGGCAACCATTTCGAGTGGCGTGTGCCGATCGACGACGAGCACACTCTCTCGGTGTGCTGGTTCTTCATGCGCGTGCCCAAGGGGCGCGAGCCTTACGTGCAGGACAAGGTGCCCACGTGGGTCTCACCGATCAAGGACGAGAGCGGCCGCTGGATATCGAGCCACGTCATCAATCAGGACATCATCGCCTGGGTGGGGCAGGGCGTCATCGCCGACCGCACCAAGGAAAACCTCGGCGCGTCCGATCTCGGCATCGCGATGATGCGCAAACGCTTGTTCGAGGAGCTCGATGCGGTCGCCAAGGGCGCGGAAGCGAAGGGCACCGTACGCAATTCCAACGTGGCGAAATGCATCGAGCTGCCGAACATCACGAAGAAGACCTCGACCGAAGGCATCGCGCTCGAGGAATTTCCCAACTATCCGTTGCTCAACGCCCGCCTGAAAGGCTTCCGCCATTGCGCCGGCCAGCCGCCGGAGGTGCGCAAGGCTTTTGCCGACGCGATGGGAATACAGCCTTAGCTCTTTCGGTGAATGGGCATCTCTCCGCCGTCATTCCGAGGCGCGGGCGTCAGCCCGCGAGCCCGGAATCCATAACCCTAGTGTTTGTATCGTGTACTACGTGTATATCCTTGCGAGCCGCAAACACGGGGCACTCTACGTGGGACTCACAAGAGACCTCGTACGCCGCGTCTATGAGCACAAGAACGATCTTGTTCGCGGCTTCACGTCTCGCTACGGCGTCCATCGGCTCGTGTGGTTTGAAGCCTACGACGACCCAACCAATGCCATCACGCGCGAAAAGGAACTCAAGAAGTGGCGGCGCGACTGGAAGATCAATCTGATCGAATGCGACAATCCAAACTGGGACGACCTTTATAATTCGATCACTCGACAGATTCGTGGCTATGGATTCCGGGCTCGCGCCTTCGGCGCGCCCCGGAATGATGGCGGAGAGGGTGTCGCCGGCCAAGCCCCGTCATTCCGGGGCGCGGGCGCAGCCCGCGAGCCCGGAATCCATAATCCCGGTGCTTCCGATTTGATGCAGGCTATCCAGCCTTCAATTAAACAGCGCCGCGGCCTTCTTCGTGATCTCCGCCGGCACGGCGTAAAGCTCGCGTAGCAAATCCTCGACGCGTCCGGCCGGCACCGGGTTGATCTCGAGCCTCTGCTTGTCGGCTTCCGCTAGGAATTCCGGATCGTTGAGCGTGTCGAGAAACGCCTTGCGCAGCGCCGCGGCGCGGTCCTCGGGTACGTCCGGCGGTCCAAAGAATGGCCGCCCCATCACTTGGCGCGCGATCAGGAAGCGGAAGATGTGGCGCGCCTCGTCGTTCGGTGCGAGGTCCATCAGCAGCGGGACGTCCGGCAGATCGGCATGCTCGGCGGCCGCCACCTGCAACAGTGGAACGAATTTCTTCCCTTCAATCCAGTGCGGCAGGCTTGCCTTGATGCTCGACCAGGAGATCGCGCAACGGCCGTGAATCTCGCCACGCTCGATGGCGAGGCTGATCTGGTTGCCGCCGGGATAGCCGGACACGATCCGCACTTTCGTTCCAAGCAGCGCATTCATGGTCTTGTAGATCTGCACCGCCTCTTCGGTTGGTCCAGTGGCGCCGAAGGCATATTCCTTCGCCTTCAAGTCGTCGAAGCCCTTGATTCCCGACGTGTGCCAGGCGGCGCAGATGCTTACTTCATTGTTGGTGCTGCCGAGCCAGGAGAAGCGGCGCGGGTCGAACTGCGCGGACGGGTGGCCGAACAACGGGCCGGCGACCGTGGACCGTCCGATCGTTGCGATGGCGGTGCCGTCGCGCGGTGCGATCTGGTACATGTAATTCGCAAGCCGCAGGCTGCCGGCGCCCTCCATATTGCGAGGCACGACGCTTGGGTTGCCGGGGACATGCTTGCCGAGATGTCGCGCAAGCATCCGCGCATAGAGGTCGTAGGTACCGCCGGCGGTGAAGCCGATATAGATGCTGACCTGCTTGCCTTTGTAGAACTCCGCCGGTGTCTGTGCCGCGACCGGCGACGACAAGGCCGATGCAAGGAGCATGAGCGCGAGCGTCCGCATGACTGGCTATTTCACATAGCCCGCCGCGCGCTCCACTACGGCGCGCGGCGTCGCGTAAATCTCGTGCACGATCTGCTGCACGCGCTCGCCCGACACCGGCGTGACCTCGAGCCTGAGCTTCTCGGCCTCGGCGCGGAACTCGGGATCGTTGAGGGTGGCGAGGAACGCCTTGCGCAAGACCTCGGCGCGGTCCTTCGGCAGGTCCGGCGGCGCATAGAACGGCCGTCCCATCACCTGGCGTGCGGCGAACAGTGAGATCATCTGCTTCTCTTCCGGTGTCTTGGCGAGATCGCTCGCCAGCGGGATGTGAGGCAGTTCCGGGTGCTTCTGGTAGGAGACCTGCACCAGGATGTTGATCTTCTTCTCCTGGAGCCACGCCCGGTGCACGGCCTTCATGCTGGCCCAGGAGAATGCGCAGCGTCCTTGCGTTTCGCCGCGCTCAATCGAGACCGTCATCTGGCCCGAGCCGGTATAACCGCCGATGATCTTGAATTTGGCACCGAGCACGCTATTCAGGATCTTCGGCACGGTCTGGCTCTCGTCGCTCGGTCCGGTCGCTGCGATCACGAGCTCCCGCTGGCGCACGTCGTCAAAGCTCTTGATGCCGGACTGATGCCAGGAGGCGCACAGGCTTACTTCGTCATTGGCGCTGCCGAGCCAGAGGAATTTCTCGGCGTCGAACTGCGTACCCTTCATGCCGAACAGCGGGCCGAACGCGCCGCCGCGCCCCATGGTGGCAATTGCCGTGCCGTCCTTCGGCGCCTGCGCATACATGAAATTGGCGAGCCGGATCGAACCGGCGCCTTCCATGTTCTTCGGCACGACGGTCGGATTGCCCGGGATGTGCTTGCCGATGTGGCGTGCCACGATGCGGCCGTAGAGGTCGTAGGTCCCGCCGGGCGCGAAACCGATATAGAGGCTGACCTGCTTGCCCTTGTAGAACTCGGCCGGCGTCTGCGCCTGGGCGGCCGACGCCACGCCGAGAGTCGCAAGAATAGTCGCAAGAATAATGGCAGCCCGCGCAATCGACTTGGACATTCGCGTATCGCTCCCTATAGACTCGTATTTTCTTGATCAGCCCATGATGACAGGCGCAACACGCCAGGCAGCTGCAACAAATCGCCTCACGGCTGGATGGTCGTCTGCTGGCTGATCGCCATTTGCCAGCGGCCGTCTCGCTTTACCCAAAGCCTGGTCGCGTGGTAGGGCGGCCGGCGGTCGCCCGGCATGGCGTGATCGGCGCGCATGATCGTGGCGTCGCCGAGCACCCAGAATTTCAGCGTGACAACCTCGGCGACGAAGGTCTCGGCATTGATCGCCCGCTGTGTCGCCATGAACGCCATGGCGCGCGGCCTTGTCGGTCGGATGTTGGCGCGTGCGCGTGACCACGAACTCGTCAGCGACGTGCTTTTGCCATTCATCGGGATCGTTGCGTGTCACTGCAAGCTCCAGCGCCTGGAACGCCGCGATGATATCGCGCTCGGCCTGAGACTTGGGCTTGTAAGGAACGATCTCCAGCGGGTTTTGACAGCGCGGTGGCGCCGCATCCATCGACCGCGGCGCCGCCGGCGTATGGGCTGGTGGCTCGTCCGGACGCGCCAGGACGTTATTGTGGTGGATCAGCGCCTTCCACTCGCCCGCCTCCTTGATCCAGACGTCGAGCGCGAACAGGTCGCTGCGTTCGCCGGCCTGCGCGGACTTGTAGCTGCCGGTGATCAGCGCGACGCGGCCGTAGTCGTGCACCTTGACCTGCGTCCCGCCGTTGCGCGGACTTGCCTTCAGCGCGCGAAGCACGCTGCGGCGCGAATGCTCGTGTCCGGAGGCGTCAATAAAGGTGAAGCCGCGCGCAAGGAGTTTCTTGGTCGTCGCCACATCGCCGCTGCGGACCGCGGCTTGCAACGCTTTCGCCGCGGCCAGGACGGATGGCCGCGCGCCTGTCAGGCGGCCCGGCTTGGCACGTCCTGGTGCCGCCGCCGTCTTGCCCGGTGCCTTCCTGTTGGTCCGCCGCGGGGCTGCAACTGTCGTCGATAGTCTCGGCAAGGCGCTCTCCTCTCTAAGATTGTTGATCAACGGTAGCGACTCCCGGCGAATTCGAACAGCCCGGCGCGCACGACATTCATTGCATATTGTTGATCATGTTTCGTGCGCGTTTCGTCATGTGGGAAAGTGGTTTCATCGTCGTCGAGCGTTGAACGTTGCGGCGCCGACATGCGTCTCACCAGCATAACGTCCCGATGAGGTCGCTAAAAAGCGACGCGCCCGCTCCGCTTCCTCAGCGCTCGTCGTCGATCAGCCCGCCTGGCGCTCCCGCCACGGCGGGCCGATCGTTTCGCGCTATGCTTATGGCGCCAGCTCGCAGTTCTCTGCGTCTTTTTCAGACAATCTCCGGCCAATTTTCGCGGAAATTGGATCTCCGCCAACAATGATGGCTTATGGACTTTCCGGCAACCTTTTGGCGCGGGTTTCGTTGCTTTATCAAAGTGGCGGATTGGGTGCTGCGTTGCGTCCGCAGCACGCCGACGGAGGCGTTGATGCATTTCATTGGACGCATTCCATGTTTGATGGCGTGTTTGATGCTGGCGCTCGCTCTGCCAGCGCAGGCGCAGGAGGGGACACGAGGGACATCGCAGCTACAGCAGCAGAAGCCACAGCCGGAACAGGAGCAACAAGCACAGCCGCCGCAGGAGGGACAGCAATCCGTCGAGGTCGAGACCAATCTGTTCTGCGGCACTCAGCAACAGGTCGCGCGGTTCATGTCGCTACTCGATGAGAACGGCGGCAGCGCCGAAGCCGCGATCACGGCGGTCAACGCCGAGAACAAGACGCCGGACGCCTGCGCCATCGCCACCGTCGCCTATCGCCGCGCCGGAATCGCGGGCGAGGTCAAGAACGTGGCGGCGACATTCGATGTCATGCGGATCGTTGTGATGGGCGTCTACACCGTTAAGGGATTCGAAGCCGCGCTGCCGATGGAACTCTTCACGCTCGTGCCGCGCAACGGCGGCGACGGCACGGTCGGGCGGCGCCCGGAGCCCTAGAGATTTTGGTGGCCGAATGACCACAGCCGGCCCATTTTGGCATGGCCGACGCGCCACACGAACCCTGAAATACCGCCCGTCGGTTGAAGCTAGTCCTTGCGCTCGCCGAATCCGATTGATTCACTCGCGTAACTGATTCGTGCGCGCGTTGGAGCACGGATGCTTGCGGAGGCCAGGCATGCTGGACGGGCAGCGCTATTTCGCCGAATTTCCAGATGAAGAACCGGAAGAGCCCCGGCGCTTGCTCCTGAGCGAGGAACTGCTGGTAAGCCTCGCCGCCATCGAGCGGGAGATCAGCGCATTCATCCGGGGCACATCGGAGGGAAAATCCGACACGATTGGCGCAGCGGCGAACAGCAACCAAGCTAAGGAATGACATTCCCGTCATCACCGTTGTTCAGTTATCGGGTCGTAGTCGGCATGTGAGCAGGAGTCGCCTGGGCACAGGCGCAGTCCCAACGCGCATGCCTCTCCGCTTGGACGATGCAGCGCCGTGCCCACCAAGGCGTTGCGACGCTCGTCACGGGCCCGCGGTGGGCACGCTTGCTGCCGCGGTCGCGGGCCTTGCCCCCCTGCAAACCGGGCGAACGAGCATCAATACCTGTTCGCGATCGGCAATTCCTCGGCCGGGAACAGCGTGATCACGCGGCAGCCCTTGTCGGTCACGACCACTTCCTCCTCGATGCGCGCGGCGGAGTAGCCATCGGTCGCTGGGCAGTAGGTCTCGATCGCGAACACCATGCCCTCCTTGATCTCGGTCGGGTGGTCCATCGACACGACGCGCGAGATGATCGGCCGCTCATGCAGCGCGAGCCCGAGACCGTGCGCGAACTGCAGTCCGAACGCCGACATTTCGTCCGGGAAGCCGAACACGTCACAGGTCGGGAACTGACTGCAGATGTCGGCCGTCGATGCGCCCGGCTTGATCCGCGCCATGGCGTTGTCGAGCCACTCGCGCGCTTTTTTGTAGGCATCGTGCTGCACGGGCGTCGCGCGACCGACGTTGAAGGTGCGGTAGTAGCAGGTGCGGTAGCCCATGAACGACTGCAGGATATCGAAGAACGCCTGGTCGCCGGGCCGGATCATGCGGTCGGTGAAATTGTGCGGATGCGGGTTGCAGCGCTCGCCCGAGATCGCGTTGATCGCTTCGACGTCATCGGAGCCGTGGGTGTAGAGGAACTTGTTGACCTCGGCGACGATGTCGTTCTCGCGCACGCCGGGCTTGAGTTGTTCGTGGATCAGCTGATAGGCGCCGTCGACCATCGCGGCGGCGCGGTTGAGCAGCGCGATCTCGTCGGCGCTCTTGATCTCGCGCGCTTCCAGCATCACCTGCTGGCCGTCGCGCACCTTGAGCCCGGCCTTCTCCAATTCAAACATCATCGGTGGCTCGATGATGTCGACGCCGATCGGCATGTCGGCGACGCCCGCTTCACGGAGGATCGATGCGATCTCCTCGGCGTGGCGCTTCATCAGCCCGAACGCGGGATCCACGGTCCCGCGCAGGCCCACGAGACCCGCACGGCAATTCTCCGGCGCGAGCCACGGCGTATAAAGCTTGTGGTGCACGGCGGCGGAGCCAAAATCCCACAGGATCGGCTCGCCGGTGCGCGAGAGCAGCGCCCAGCGCGAGAGCTTGTCGCGCTCCCATTCGCCAATCTTGGTCGAGGTGATGTAGCGAATGTTGTTGACGTCGAAGACCAGCAGCGCGCCGAGCTCCGACTTGTCGAGCGCCATCTTCACCCGCGACAGGCGGTATTTGTGGAGCCGGCGGTAGTCGACGCGCTCCTCGAAATCGACCCCCATCGTGCCGAGCGCCGGCAGCGCGCGGCCCCAGTTGAAGCGCGGGTTGATGTCCTCGGCGG
Source organism: Hyphomicrobiales bacterium (assembly GCA_009377695.1). Lineage (GTDB taxonomy): Bacteria > Pseudomonadota > Alphaproteobacteria > Rhizobiales > Xanthobacteraceae > VAZQ01. Next base: position 51,373 of record WHTP01000009.1, read on the forward strand.
TGATCCTGCGAACGGTGTCGTCCATGGGAGGCTCCCTGCGCTTTGCCGGCAGTCTTGCCGGGTTGGCGGCGCTGATGGTTGGCAGTTTGGCGGGTTTTTGGGCCGCTTTGTTCCGAGAGTCCAGTGCCTTCGAGGCTTTTTCAAATTCCCGAATAGTCCCTAATATACCCGCAACCCGCCCGGCGTTCTCGCCAGGTGGGACGGGGAGTTGAGGCGCCATGGCAAAGGGTCCGGGTGAGAGTGCTGCGGTCGACGCGATCCCGCGCGACTACAATTTCGCCGACGACCTGTTCCGGCGCTTCAGGGACAAGGGCTGGCTCGAGCGGACTGCGTTTATCGACCCGCGCGGACGCTGCAGCTACGGGCGGCTTGTCGCCCGCGCGAAGAAATTCGGCGCGGTGCTGACCGAGAAAGGCATCCGGCCCGGCGAGCGGGTGCTGATGTGTCTCCTCGACACCGTGGACTGGCCGAGCGTCTTTCTCGGCACGGTCTATGCCGGTGGCGTCGCGGTGCCCGTCAATACCCTGATGACCGAGGACGACTATCGCTTCATGCTCGCGGACTCCGGCGCACGCATGCTCGTGGTGTCGCAGGAGCTCCTGCCGAAATTCGAAAAGCTTGTTTCTGCGCTCCCAGATTTCCACCTGATCGTCGCCGGCAGCCACAAGGAACTGCCGCATCAGGATCTCGACAAGCTGATCGACGGTGTCGACGGGGCGGATCGGGCGGCGTCGCCGACGACCCGCGACAGCATCGCGTTCTGGCTCTATACGTCGGGCTCGACCGGCAGGCCGAAGGCGGCGGTGCATGTGCATGCCGATCTGCGGCTGACCAATGATCTTTACGCCGCGCCGACCCTCGGCATCACCGCGAACGACGTCTGTTTCTCGGTGGCGAAGCTGTTCTTCGCCTACGGCCTCGGCAATGCAATGACGTTTCCGCTGTCGGTCGGCGCGGCAACGGTGCTGCTGCCGGATCGTCCGACGCCGGACAGCGTGGCCGAAATCCTCAAGACGCACCAGGTCACGGTGTTCTACGCGGTGCCGACCTTCTACGCGGCGTTCCTGGCGAGCCCATCGGCGCTGCCGCGCGATACGCTGAAGCTGCGCTGCTGCGTCTCCGCCGGCGAGGCCTTGCCGTCGGAGATCGGCCGCCGCTGGCGCGAGCGCTATGGCGTTGACATCCTCGACGGCCTCGGCTCGACGGAGATGCTGCACATTTTCCTCTCCAACCGTCCCGGTGACGTAAAATACGGCACGTCCGGCAAGCCGGTGCCAGGCTACGACATCCGTCTGGTCGACGACGACGGGCGCGTGATCGAGACATCGGGCGAGATGGGCGAATTGCAGGTGCGCGGCCCGACCAGCGCTGTCATGTATTGGAACAACCGCGAGCAGTCGCGTTCGACGTTTCTCGGCGAATGGACGCGCTCCGGCGATAAATATATCCGGGACGAGGAGGGCTATTACGTCTACTGCGGCCGGCGCGATGACATGCTGAAGGTGGGCGGCATCTATGTCTCGCCTTTCGAGGTGGAAGGTGCGTTGCAGACCCATCCGGATGTGCTTGAAGCCGCCGTCGTCGCCTGGCCCGATAACGACGACCTGATCAAACCGAAGGCGTTCGTGGTGTTGAAATCCACCGGCGCCGCCTGCGACACGCTGGCGCTTGCGCTGCAGGAGCACTGCAAGCAGAAGCTCGCACCCTACAAATATCCGCGTTGGATCGAATTTCGGGCTGATCTTCCCAAGACCGCAACCGGGAAAATCCAGCGCTTCAGGCTGCGGGCGGAGATCACAGGCCGTTGATTTCAGCCGCCACAAGTTCATTCAATCAGCAGAGTCGCGATAGCGCACTCTCAAGCAACGAAAACGTCAAGAACAACCATGCGAAAAAACCTCCTCGGCCGCACCGGCTTTCTGATCTCCGAGATCGCATTCGGCGCCGGCGTGACCGGCGGCATCCTGATCAAGGGCGACGAAGCCGGCGCGGTGCGCGCGCTCAATCGTGCGCTCGCCCTCGGCATCAACTGGGTCGACACCGCCGCCCTCTATGGCGACGGCGCATCGGAAGCGACCATCGGGCGCCACATCAATTCGATCAACCCGCAGCCCTATGTGTCCACCAAGGTGCGGATCGAGCGCGACCAGATGAAGGATATTCCGGGCGCGATCGAGCGTGGTCTCACGGAGAGCCTCAAGCGCCTGAACCTCGAGCGGATCGCGCTGTTCCAGCTCCATAATCAGCTCGGTGACGCGGTCGGCGACCGGCCGAACCTCACGGCCGAGCAGGTGCTTGGTCCGGGCGGCGTCGCCGACACCTTCGACCGGCTCAAGGAACAGAAGCTGTTCTATGCATCAGGCATGACCGCCGCCGGCGAGACCAAGGCTATCCTCGACGTGATCGAGAGCGGGCGCTTCGACTGCGCGCAAGTCTATTACAACGCCATCAATCCGAGCGCCGGCTGGTCGCGCGCGCACAAGAACTGGCGGGCGCAGGACTTCTCCGGGATTATGGCCGCGTGCTTTCGCCAGAACATGGGCGTGCTCAACATCCGCATCTTTGCGGGTGGCCCGCTCGCCAAGGTCGCGCGGCCGGAACGGCTGGCGGTGCTGACCTCCGGCACCGATCTCGACAACGAGATGCGCTGCGCCGCCGCGGTGCGTGCCGCGCTCGGCGACGACTACGGCCCGCCGGCGCAGCTCGCGCTGCGGTTCGTGCTCGGCAACCATGATTTCGCAACTCACATCATCGGTGTCGGCGATGTGCGCGACCTCGACGAGGCCCTGAAGGCGGTCGAGGCCGGCCCGTTGCCGGACGAGGCGGTCGACAAGCTCGAAAAGCTGTGGGCCACGGATTTCAGCGTGCCCTAGGGCGAAATTTTGCCTCGACGTCAAGGCGGAGTGCCCGGACAAAGACTTGAACATCCTGTTTGCTTGTTCAACAGCACTTCCGGTGCGCGGTACCGCTTGCTGACTTGTGCCGGTCACAATCGAGTGGGTATGGAGCTAGTCATGATCGCTGAGCGAGACAGTTATCGCCCCGCCCGTCGTGAGGACGCGGAAGTTCTGGCTGAGCTGGTAAACTATGCAGGCGAGGGCATGCCACTCTATCTCTGGAGCAAGCTGGCCGATTCCGGAGAGACCGCATGGGATGTAGGGCGCAGGCGCGCTGCGCGCGAAGAGGGCGCTTTCTCTTATCGGAATGCGACAATCGTCGAGCACGAAGGATATGCCGCGGGTGGCCTCATTGGGTATGCGATTTCAGACGATCCGGAGCCCGTTTCCGCCGATTTCCCGGCTATGTTCGTGCCGCTTCAGGAGTTGGAGAACTTGGCCCCTGGAACTTGGTATGTAAACGTCCTTGCAGTCCTGCCCAAGTATCGAAGCCTTGGGCTTGGCAGCCAACTTCTCCGTCTCGCGGACGAGACGGGGTACAAGCTCGGCAAGCCAGGCATGAGTGTCATCGTGTCCGACGCCAACGTCGGCGCGCGGCGACTCTACGAAAGGCTGGGTTACCGCGAGACAGCCCGGCGAGGAATGGTCAAGGAGAATTGGATCAGCGAGGGCCGGGAGTGGATGCTCCTGACAAAGGCACTGTGAGGGCCTTATTTTTGCTGCCCGTGCGCCTGCAGCTCTCGCCGACTCGGACCTGCCGCGATGTCCGCATGTCAGGGGGAGTAAGGACTGAGTGAGCTGAATTAAACGAAGCCTCGATTTCTGGAAGGACCCGATTCTTTCGCTTGCGCCGAGCCAGTCGCCTGCATTATAATGCATGTATTATAATGCAGGTAATGGACTCGCCCGTGGCCGGCCCGAAAACCAGGCCAAAACCGCGCGAAAAATCGGACGTGGCGCCGGCCGGCGCCGACGCCTTTGCCGCCGTGGTCGGCGGCCTGGTGCGCTCCGCTCGCGCCAAGCGCGGTATCACCCGCCGCCAATTGGCCGAGCAATCCGGCGCGTCCGAGCGCTATCTCGCGCAGATCGAAAGCGGGCAGGGCAATCCCTCGGTCACCATCCTGAAGGATATTGCCGACGCGCTTGATGTGCCGGTCAGCGAGCTTTTGCCCCGCACCGGCAGAGGCAACGAAGCCTTCGACCGCATTCTCACGATGCTCGCGAGCGTGCCGCCGTCCGAGCTGCCGGCGCTCGCCGATCTGATCGAAGGCCGGACCATGGCCGATCTTGCCGCCGAGCGGGCGCAGCGGATCGCGCTCATCGGCCTGCGCGGCGCCGGCAAGACGACGCTCGGCAAGATGCTCGCGCAGAAACTCGGCGCCCCCTTTATCGAGCTCGACCGATTGATCGAGCAGGACTCCGGCGCGCGCATTTCCGATCTGGTCGAAATCGCGGGGCTCGCGACGTTTCGAAGATGCGAGCGCACGTGTCTCGAGCGCGTGATCGCCACGCACGACGCGGCCGTCATCGCCACCGCCGGCGGCATCGTGTCGAGCCCCGAGACCTATGGGCTGCTGCTTCGGCGCACCCACACGGTGTGGATCAAGGCGCGGCCGGAGGAGCACATGCGTCGCGTCATGGCACAGGGCGACTTTCGTCCGATGGCGCACAACCGCGAAGCGATGTCCGACCTGGTGGCGATCCTCGATGCGCGCAGTCCTGACTACGCCCGCGCCGAAGCCGCGCTCGACACCTCGGGCGACGCCGAACAGGAGAGCTTCCGGAAACTGATTGAGATCGTGCAGCGTTATCTCGGCCAGGAGGTGACGCCATGACGCTCGCCGACCAGGGCTTTCTCGATCTCGGCGACATGCAGCTCGAATACCGCATGAGCGGCCCGCGTCCGGCGGACGTGCCGACCATCGTGATGCTGCACGAAGGGCTCGGCTGCGTTGGATTGTGGAACGCGTTTCCAAACCAGCTCGCGGCCGCGACCGGCGCCGGCGTGTTCCTCTATTCGCGCGCCGGCTACGGCCAGTCCTCGCCCGTCAGCATGCCGCGGCCGCTGACCTTCATGCACGACGAGGCGAGGGACGTGCTGCCACGGCTGCTTGATGCGATCGGCTTCCGCCGCGGGCTGCTGCTCGGGCACAGCGACGGCGCCTCGATCGCGACGATTTACGCCGGGTCGGTGCAGGACCATCGCGTGCGCGGGCTCATCCTGATCGCGCCGCATTTCTTCACGGAGGAAGTGGGCATCGCCGAAATCGCGCGCGCGAAAGACGCGTACGAAACAACCGACCTTCGCGTAAAGCTCGCGCGCTGGCATGTCGACGTGGACAACGCCTTCCACGGATGGAACGATGCCTGGCTCGATCCCGATTTCCGCACATGGGATATCACCACGGAGCTGGCCTATATCCGCGTGCCGATCCTGATCGTGCAGGGCGCGGACGACCAGTACGGCACCGTCAAGCAGATCGAGACGGCGGAGCGCGAGTGCTATTGCCCGGTCGAGGTTTCGCTGCTGTCGGGCGTGCGCCACGCGCCGCATCGTGAGGCACCCGACGCCCTGCTGACCATGACATCCGAGTTCGCCAATCGGCTCCTGCGCGACCACCAAGAAGGAGCAATCCATGCGGCGTGACGACTTTCGCCACCGTCATTCCGGGGCGGCCCGAAGGGCCGAGCCCGGAATCCATAACCACGGCTGCGGAGTATGGATTCCGGGCCCGCGAGCTGCGCTCGGGTCCCGGAATGACGGCGACTGGATTTGAGGCATAGCATGACTGACACCGACCGAAAGCTCGCCAACGGCAAGACCCGGATCGATTTCCAGACCGACCCCTCGCGCTACCGGCATTGGAAGCTTGCAGTCGACGGCGACGTCGCGACGCTCATCATGGACGTGGACGAGAAGGGCGGGCTCTACGAGGGCTACGAGCTGAAGCTCAATTCCTACGATCTCGGCGTCGACATCGAGCTCGCCGACGCGATCGAGCGGCTGCGCTTCGAGCATCCGCAGGTGAAGGTCGTGCTGCTGCGCTCCGCCAAGCCGCGGGTGTTCTGCGCCGGCGCCAACATCCGGATGCTGGCCGGCGCGACGCACGCCCACAAGGTCAACTTCTGCAAGTTCACCAACGAGACCCGCAACGGCATCGAGGACGCGAGTGAATCCTCGGGCCTCAAGACCATCTGCGTGATCAACGGCACCGCCGCCGGCGGCGGCTACGAGCTCGCGCTCGCCGCCGACCACATCATGCTGGTCGACGACGGCTCGTCGGCGGTGTCGCTGCCGGAATTGCCACTGCTCGCCGTGTTGCCCGGCACCGGCGGCCTCACGCGCGTTACGGACAAACGTAAAGTCCGGCGCGACCACGCCGATTATTTCTGCACCACCGAAGAGGGTGTCAAAGGCAAGCGCGCGGTCGAATGGCGGCTGGTCGACGAATTGGTCCCCGGCTCGAAATTCGACGACACCGTGAAGCAGCGCGCGCGGGAGTTCGCCGCGACGTCGCCGCGTGGCGGCGGTCCAAAAGGCATCGCACTCACGCCGCTCAAGCGCGAACGCTCGGCCGACGCCGTCGAATACAGCGCGGTGTCAGTGACGTTGCAGCGCCCCGAACGGCTTGCGACGATTACGATCCGCGGGCCGGAGAACGCGCCGCCGACGACAGCGGAGGAGATGGTCGCGCTCGGCCCCGAGTTCTGGCCGCTGCGCGTCGCTCGCGATCTCGACGACGCCATCCTCGACATCCGCATCAACGAGTTCGACATCGCTGCGATCGTGTTCAAGTCGGCGGGCGATCTCGGGCAGGTGCTTGCCTATGACGCCTTCCTCGACGCCAGCAAGAACCACTGGCTCGCGCGCGAGATCACGCATTACTGGAAGCGCGTGCTCAAGCGCGTCGATCTCACCTCGCGCTCGCTGGTCGCTCTGGTCGAGCCGGGCTCATGCTTCGCCGGGACGCTGGCCGAATTGGTTTTCGCGTCAGACCGCTCCTACATGCTCATTGGGCAGCGCGACGGCGATAACAAGCCGGCAGCCATGATGGCGTTGTCGGAACTGAACTTCGGCGCCTACCCGATGTCGAACGGGCTCACGCGACTGGCGAGCCGCTTCCTCGCCAATCCGGCGCTGGTCGAGGTCGCGAGGGCCGAAGTCGGCCGTGCGCTCGATGCGGAAACGGCGGAAGACACGGGCCTCGTCACCTTCGCGCGCGACGACATCGACTGGGAGGACGAGGTGCGCGTGTTCCTTGAAGAGCGCGCGAGCTTCTCGCCCGATGGACTCACCGGCCTCGAAGCGAACCTGCGCTTCGGCGGCCCCGAGACGATGGAATCGAAAATCTTCGCGCGGCTCACCGCCTGGCAGAACTGGATCTTCCAACGCTCGAACGCGGTCGGTGAGGATGGCGCGCTGAAGCGATACGGCACCGGTCAGCGGCCGGTGTTCGACACGAAGAGAGTGTGACCATGCACCGCTGTTGCCCCGTCATCCTGAGGTGCGAGCCGCCACAAGCGCGTTCACGCGCGTCTTCGACGCGCTGCGGCGAGCCCCGAAGGACGGCGGCCAACATGCTGCAACGTCTCGGACCGTCGCCCTTCGAGGCTCGCTTCGCTCGCACCTCAGGGTGACGGAGCGAGAGCGGAACAAATAGGAGAGTGCCATGACCATCCAGAGCGTCGATTATTCGACCAAGATCCCGAACAACGTGAATCTCGCCGAGGATCGCGCCGTGCTGCGCGCGCTCGAGAGCTGGCATCCCGGCTATATCGAGTGGTGGAAGACCATGGGCCCGGAGGGATTCCAGGACGCGCTGGTCTATCTGCGCACCGCGGTCTCGGTTGACCCCAAGGGCTGGGCGAAATTCGACTACGTGAAGATGCCAGACTATCGCTGGGGCATCCTCCTTGCACCGGGCGAAGACGGCCGGAAGATTCCATTTGGGCGACATCTCGGCGAGCCTGCGTGGCAGGAGGTGCCGGGCGAATACCGCGCCATGCTGCGCCGCCTGATCACGATCCAGGGCGACACTGAGCCCGCGTCCGTCGAGCAGCAGCGCCATCTCGGCAAGACTGCGCCGTCGCTTTACGACATGCGCAACGTGTTCCAGGTCAATGTCGAGGAGGGCCGCCATCTCTGGGCGATGGTCTACCTGCTGCAGAAATATTTTGGCCGCGACGGTCGCGAAGAAGCGGCCGAGCTGTTGCAGCGCCGCTCTGGCGATGCGGACAAGCCGCGCATGCTCGGCGCCTTCAACGAGGCGACGCCGGACTGGTTATCATTCCATATGTTCACCTTCTTCACCGATCGCGACGGCAAGATGCAGCTCGAAAGCCTCGCGCAATCAGGATTCGACCCGCTTTCGCGTACCTGCCGATTCATGCTGACGGAAGAAGCGCATCACATGTTCGTGGGCGAGACCGGCATCGGGCGCACCTTGCAGCGCACCTGCGAGGCGATGAAGGCGGCCGGCATCGAGGACGTCGAGGACATCGAACGCGTGCGCGCGCTCGGTGTCATCGACCTGCCGACGATGAAGAAGAAGCTCAACCTGCATTATTCGCTGTCCCTCGATCTCTTTGGTTCCGAGGTTTCGACCAATGCCGCCAACGCCTTCAATGCCGGTCTGAAGGGCCGTTTTCAGGAGAGCAAGATCCAGGACGACCACAAGCTCGAGAACGCAACCTATCCGGTGCTGAAGCTGGTCGATGGCGCGATCAAGCGCGTCGACGAGCCGGCGCTCACCGCCATCAACATGCGGCTGCGCGATGACTACACCGCCGACTGCCAGCGCGGGCTCGACCGCTGGAACAAGATCATCGAACGGACGGGGGTGGCCTACAAGTTCGAGCTGCCGAACGTCGCTTTCCACCGCCATATCGGCGAGTTCAAGGACGTCCTTGTCACCCCGGACGGGCGGATAATCGACGAGGCCGGCTGGAATCGCGAGAAGGATAAATGGCTGCCGTCGAGCGACGATGGCGAATTCATCAAGAGCCTGATGACGCCGGTCACCGAGCCTGGAAAATTCGCAAGCTGGATCGCGCCGCCGCGGGTCGGCATCGATAACAAGCCCGGCGACTTCGAATACGTGAAGATCGCGGCGTAGAGACTCAGTTTCGTGTCCATCCGGGACACGCGCGCGAGCTATCCCTCGCGGCCGAGCATGTTCACGGCCTCTTGTTGATCGAGGCGGGCGGACCCGGTCGTCATGGCCTGCGCTGCCGTCTCTTGAAAGACATTCAGCGTGTACGACCATGTCGTCGCCAGCACAGCGACGGCAATGAGACTGGCAACAAACACACGCATGAGGACCTCCGCTTGAGTAGCCGCCCGCAGCCGTAAGATAGGAACTCGACGGATCGTTCGATATCGCGGAATTGCTGCGAAGTGCGAGGGAAGCACGCGCGGTTGTTCCTGCCGTTTGGCCTTTGCGTGACGATCGCAAGGCCATTCTGCGCGGACGCTTGCGGCGCACCATCCTCATTCCTACGTCGTCAACACGGGCGATAACGCAGAACCCTCTGAGCAAAAAGGAGGGAAGGAACTATGGGCAAGGACATCGTTCCTCGCGACCAGCCGGCCGGCGATCGTGCAGCTTTGAGCGGGCTGCACCCTTATGTTTACGCGGTGATCGCCGCCCTCGTGCTGTGGTTCATCGTGTCGGTGTGGAGCACCTTCGCCGGCGAGGCCTATACTGACTACCTGCTTGCGGTGGTGAGCGGGTTCCTGCTGATCTTTGTCGCGCTGCCGTTCGTGCTGTCGCTGGTCTCTCGCGATGACGACACAGACGCTGATTCCGCGGGTCCACAGCGAACGTTTCGTGGATGGGCATCCTGCGAATTCGCTACCTGGCAGTATCGGCTGAAGTGCGGACATGCCGCGGCAGAAATCCTTCTGCCGGTCGCTGCGATCGCGTTCGGCATGACGGCCTTTGGTGTGATCCTGTTGCTCGTTTCGCACGGCACGATCTAGCGCGATCGACAGGTCGTGCCGCGCGCGTCGGATTACTCTACTCCGCTGCTTCGGCCTTGCGCGCGTTGTCCCACCAAGGGCACACGCCGGCCATGCGCTCGTAATTGCCGTCGATCACATTGACCGGCTTGCGTAGTCCTGACGCCGCGGCGGCGACGCGCAGCTTGCGGGCCTCGACGCGGCCTTCCGGCGGCATCCACATCCGGTCGTGGCCCCACATGCTCGGGCCCCAATTGACTTCCTCAGGCTGCCAGCTTTCGACGTCGATGACGCGCCCGCCCCAGCCGTACTCCACCATGAAGCCCGACGGCGTGTTGGAATAGAACGACGTCACCTCGTCATTGATATGCCGGCCGAGCGTGACGCCGATTCGGCCTTCCTCGCCGAGCGCGAGGTCGTAGCACTGTCCGACATCGTCGAGATTGTAGAGCTCCATCATCAGGTGGTGCGTGGCGTTGCGGCCGGTCTCGATGAACGCAACGGAATGGTGGCGCGGGTTGGCGTGGAAGAAATAAGCGTTGAACGGCTTGGTCATGAAATCGGAGAGACGGAAGCCGAGCAGGTCGCGATAGAACGGGATCACGTCGTGGATGCTCTTGACGTGCAGCACCGCATGACCCATGCCGAGCGTTCCGGTGCGGAAGCCGGAGATGTTGCGGCCGGGCTTGAACGGCTCGCTGGCGGTCTCGGCGCCGTGGAAGATCTCCAGCCGGTTGCCGATGGGATCGTCAAAGGCGATGAGATCGGCGACGCGCCGCTCATCCGCGAGCGCACGCGTTCCGCGGGTCACGGCGACGCCGGCGTGTTCCAGGCGTGCGGCGTAAGCGTCAAGCGTCGCGGCATCCGCGACCTCCCAGCCGAAGAAACCGACACCCTCGCCGCCGTCCTGGCTGACCACCACGCGCTGCTTGCGGTCGTCCATGCGGAACGCAAGCCCGGCGCGGCTCTTGTCCACGAGCTGCAGGCCTAGGAATTTCTCGCCGAAACCCGCCCAGTCCTCGAGCGATTTCGCGCGTACGCCGACGTAGCCCAGTGCTTGGATCGTCATGGCGTCTTAGCCTTGTGTTTGCGCATGATCTTATCCGAAAACCGGTTCCCACTTTTCGGGATCATGCTCAGTTCTGCTGCGGAATGCCGGCGTCCTTCACGATCTTGGCGAACCGAGCCAAATCCGCCTTGTATCTTACCGCGAATTCGTCCGGCGTTGAACCGACCACTTCGTTGGCGAGGGCGTCCATGCGGGCGCGGACATCCGGCATCTTGAGCGCCTTGGCGGCCTCGCGCTGGATCAACGCGATCACCTTGCGCGGCGTTCCGGCCGGCACGAACCAGCCCTGCCAGCTTGTGGAATCGAAGCCCGGCACGCCGCTTTCCGCGATGGTCGGCACATCAGGCAGCGATGGCGAGCGCTTCGCGCCGGCGATGCCGAGCGCCCGCAGCCGCCCGGATTCGATATTCGGCTTGGCGGTCGCGAAAGGCACCACCGCGAGCTGCACCTCGCCGGCAATCAGCGCGGTGTTGAGCGGCGCGTCGCCGCGGTAAGGAATGGCCTGGAATTTGACGCCGGCGGCATGCATCAGCATTTCCATGGTCAGGTGCAGCGGATTGCCGACGCCCGTCATGCCGTAATTGAGCGTGCCGGGCTTTGCTTTCGCGAGCGTGATCAGCTCGGCTGTGGTCTTGGCTGGCAGTGACGGCGTCGCCACCAGCAGAAGCTGCGAGGCGACGAGCTGCGTGACCGGCACGAGATCCTCCACCGGATCGAACGGGAGCTTGCGATAGAGCGCCGGGCTGATCGCGAGCCCGTTGGTTGTTTGGAAGATGGTGTAGCCGTCGGGCGGCGACTTCGCGACCATGTCTGCCGCCGTGTTACCGCCCGCACCTGGACGGTTCTCAACGATGACAGGCTGGCCGAGCGTTTCCGTGAGCTTCTGGCCCATGATGCGAGCGAGGAGGTCGACAGCGCCGCCGGCGACGAATGGAACGACGATACGGATCGGTTTCGACGGATAGGTTTCCGCTTGCGCGGAGACCGTGCCGAGCAAGACGATGGCGCACGCAACCAGGATTGCGAACCGTCTCATGGCGTTTTCTCCTCCCTCTCCTTCGTCATTCCGGGTCGCGCCGACAGGCGAGAGCCCGGAATCCATTCTTCTCTCTATCCTACCGTGCCGATCTACGGTTCCGGACAGCCGCAATGCAGCCAGTGTACGCAGGCTCCGTAAACTTGCCTGCGATGCGGCTTCCGGAATGACGCTGGAGCGTGTCTCGATCATTGCAGCGGAATGCCCGCCTCCTTGATGACCTTGGCAAAGCGTGCGACGTCGTCGCGGAATTTGGCCGTGAAGACCTCAGTCGTCGAGCCGACCGGCTCATTGCCCATGGCGATCAGGCGCTTCGCGATCGCGAGTTCGCCGATGATCTTCGCGGTCTCGCGATGGATCGCGGCGACGACCTCGGGCGGCGTCTTCGCGGGCACGAACCAGCCTTGCCAGCCGGACGCCTCGAAGCCGGGAATGGCATTTTCGGATACGGTCGGCACGTCGGGGAGAAGCGCCGAGCGCTCGGCGCTGTTGACCGCCAGCGCCCGCAGCGCGCCCGACTTCACATGCGGCAGGATCGCCGCCAGCGGCACGACCGCGACGTCGATCTCGCCCGCGATCAGCGCGGTGTTGAGCGGCGCATCGCCGCGATAGGGGATCGCCTGCAGGTCGATTCCCGCCGCGCGCTTGAACATCTCCATGGTCAGGTGCAGCGAGTTGCCGACACCGGTCATGCCGTAGTTGAGGCCGCCAGGTTTCGTCTTGGCGAGCGCGATCATCTCCTTCGCCGAGCGTGCCGGAAATTTCGGACTGGCCACCAGCACCGTCGACGTTGCGACGAGCTGCGTCACCGGGATGAAATCGCGCGTCGGGTCGAACGGCAACGACTTGTAGATCGCCGGGCTGATCGCCTGTCCGTTGGTGTGCTGCAGGATAGTGTAGCCGTCGGGCGCCGCTTTCGCGACGTCGTTGGCGCCGGTGGTGCCACCCGCGCCAGCCCGGTTCTCAACGACCACCGGCTGGCCGAACGACTCCTGAAGCCTGGCGCTCATGATCCGCGCGAGCTGATCGACCGCGCCGCCGGCCGCAAACGGCACCACGACGCGGATCGGCTTGGAGGGGTAGGGCTGGGCCAGGACTGGTGAATGAGCAGCCATGCAGACGGCCACAGCCATGGCCATTACCAGCGCGAAGCGCACTTGCCTCATTCAGCGTCCTCCCGTCCGACGCGCCGGCCTTGATCCTGGCCTTGCGATTCCTGGCTTTGCGATTCCCGGCCTTGCGATTCCTGGCTCTACGATTCCTGGCCTTGCGGGTCGCGTTGATGCGCAATGATACAATGACGATCCCGCCGCGCAATGCGCGACGTCTCGCCACCTCATTTGGCGGAAATGTGATATTGACTTGTGATGGAGGGGCTGGTTCGGCACGCAAACACAGCGATCTTGAATGCAGGTCGTGCCGTCATCAGTCCGTTTGCCGGGGAGGGCGCCGGACCGTGATCATCGATGTCTTCAATCACTTCATGCCGAAGGCGTATCTTGATCGCCTGGCAAAACTCGCGCCCGACCATATCGCGGTGACGGCTTTTCCAAGATTGAAGCCGTTGGTCGATGTCGATGCGCGGCTTCGGCTGCTCGATCAGTTCGGCGATCTGCGCCAGGTGATCTGCCTCGCCAACCCGCCGCTCGAACTGGTCGCAACGCCAGCGCAGTCGCCGGAACTGGCGCGCCTCGCCAATGACACGTTGGCCGAGGTCTGCGGCAGCCATCCCGATCGTTTTCCCGCGTTCATAGCCTCGCTGCCGATGAACAATGTCGATGCCTGCCTCACCGAGATCGACCGGGCAGTGACGCAACTCGGCGCGCGCGGCATCCAGGTCTTTACCAATGTCGCGGGCAAGCCGCTCAGCGCGGGAGAATTCCGCCCGATTTTCGAAAAGATGGTGGCGCACGATCTGCCGGTCTTCGTGCATCCCATGCGCGGCCCGCAGTTTGCGGACTATGCCGTCGAGAAGGCGTCAGAGAACGAGATCTGGTTCAGCTTCGGATGGCCCTACGAAACGACGGCGTGCATGACGCGCCTGATCTATTCCGGCATCTTCGACGAGATGCCGACGTTGAAGATCATCAGCCATCACATGGGCGGCATGATCCCTTACTTCGGCGGCAAGATCAAACTCGGCTTCCGCCAGATTTTCTTCGGGACACCGGAGCAGAACCCGATCGCGCAGGAGTGCGGTCTGAAGAAGCCACCGATCGAGTATTTCAAGATGCTTTATGCCGACACGGCGCTGGGTGAAGAGGCGCCCACGCGCTGCGGGCATGCGTTCTTCGGGACCGGCTCATGTCTGTTCGCGACTGACGCGCCGTTCGACGCCGAGCAGGGACGCGGGCTGATTGCGAATTCGTTGCGCGCAGTGGAGGCGCTGGAGATTTCGCGGACGGAACATGAGCAAATCTTTTCGGGCAATGCGAAGAGATTGTTGAGGTTGTAATCGTGCAACGTACTGGACCTCATGGTGAGGAGGCGCGCGACAGCGCGCCGTCTCGAACCATGGACGGAAGTTCGAATGCGCGGCCATCCTTCGAGATGCCCTCGTTTCACTCGGGCTCCTCAGGATGAGGTCGGAGTAAGTTGCGCCGTTGAGGAGGAGCAATGCGAACTGAAATCATCACAGTGAAACTGCGCGACGGGGAGATGGGCGCATATGTCGCGTACCCCGATCGCACGCCGGCCGGTGCCATCATCGCCATCATGGAGATTTGGGGCGTCAACGACACGATGCGGCATCACGCGCATGAGTTTGCCGAAGCGGGGTTCGTCTGTCTGGTGCCGGACCTGTTTTGGCGACAGGAGCCTGGCGTGGAGCTCAGCGATCACAACCCCGAGCACGTGAAGAAGGCGTTCGATCTCTATTATGACTTCGACTACGACCTCGCAGTCCGCGATATGGAGGACACCTGGCACGTCCTTGCAGGTATGAAGGAATGCAACGGCAAGGTCGGCGCGGTGGGATACTGTCTCGGCGGCAAGCTCTGCTACCTCATGTGCTGCCGCACCGACATCGACTGCGCGGTCGCCTATTACGGCACCTATATCGAGCACCGCATTCGCGAGGCGAAGAATCTGCACCGCCCGTTCGTGCTGCACATGGCGATGAAGGATCGCTGGGTGCAAGCCGAAGTCAACGATCTCCTGAAGCGTCGCCTCTCGCCCAATCCGCTGGTGACGATTCACAAGTATCCGAATGCGGACCACGCCTTCGCGCGCCATGGCGGCAAGACCTACAGCAAGCCGGAAGCGGACCGGGCGCTGGCGCTGACCGTCGATTTCTTCAAGCGTCATCTTACCGCCGGGGCGTAATCGGCGGTGACGAGGACGTGCGGACGCTCGTACACTACGGCTATCAATGATGTCACGTTGGTGACGAAGAACACTTCGGGAGGACGGCATGATCAAGCGACGGGATTTTCTCGCGGGCGGCGCGGCTGCTGCATTCGCCGGCTCCGGCACAACTCCTGTATGGGCGCAGGAATACCCTGCCAAACCGGTGCGGATTCTCGTCTCGACCGCGCCCGGCGGAATGGCGGATACGCTGGGACGCCTCTTGGCGTCGCACCTGACCCAGGCGATGGGCCAGCAGTTCTACGTCGAGAACCGCGGTGGCGCCGGCAACATCATCGGCATCGACGCCGTAGCCAAGTCGCCGCCCGACGGTTACACGCTCCTGGTCTGCGCGGGAACGATCACCATCAACCACATCATGTACAAGAAGATGCCTTACGACGTATTGCGCGACCTCGCGCCGATCACGCAGCTCGTCTCGCTGCCGAACGTGCTCGTGGTGCATCCGTCGCAGAAGATCAACACGATTGCGGAGTTCATCGCCGCGGCGAAGCAGAAGCCCGGCCAGATCAACTACGCATCGGCCGGCGTCGGCAGCAACTTACATTTGTCGATGGAGCTCTTCAAAGCCATGACCGGCATCGATGTGGTGCACGTGCCGTACAAGGGCGTCGGTCCGGCGATGTCCGACCTTCTGGGTGGGCATGTGGCCTCGATGATGTCCAACATTGCGTCGGCCAAGCCGCATGTCGATTCCGGCAAGCTGCGCGCGCTCGGCGTGACGTCGCGCGCGCGGGCGGCGGCGTTGTCCGATGTCCCTTCGATCGATGAGGCGGGCGTGAAGGGCTACGAGGTGCTGAACTGGTTCGGCATGTTCGCACCGGCAGGCACTCCGGTCCCGATCATCACGCGCATGCATGCGGAAGCGAAGGCGATGCTGACCATGCCCGAAATGAAGCGGCGCCTGGCCAACGAGGGCGCTCAACCGATCAACAGCACGCCGACCGACTTCACGGCCTTCGTCAAATCCGAGATGCGGCAATGGAGCGAGATCGGACGCACCGCAAAGATTCAGCCGGTGGAGTAGTGGGCGATTGCTTCATCGAAGCAGCGCATGATGCTGGTCATTATTGCGCCCTCTCCCCTTGAGTTCTCGGGCGCATCATAGCCCGAGATGGAAGTTGATGGCTCACGGTTCATAACCGTTTGATTTTGCTTGCGTGACTGCGGACGGCGGCTCACGCTCGTGGCCGCCGTTTCATTCAAACCGCTACCTATTCGAGATGAAGGTAGCATCGCAGAACAGGTTTGTCGTGCCCCGCATCAAGCTTACTAAGAGTGCGATCGACGCGTTGCCGGCCCCGCCAACCGATGTCGTGTACTGGGACGCAGGCTGTCCTGGCTTCGGCCTCAAGGTCACGCCGAAGGGGCGCAAGGTCTTTATCGTTTTGTACCGAACCGCCGGAGCTGGATCCGCACTTCGTAAATACACGATTGGTCCCTACGGGCGCGTCACTCTCCACCAGGCGCGGGTTGCGGCCCAGAAGGTGTTCTCGGCCAAGCTCGAAGGGCGCGATCCCGCGCGGGAAAAGCGAGAAGCTCGTATTCGAGACGTGACCGATCGCGTCGAAGATGTGTTGGAGGCATTCATCGCACAGCATGTGTCCAAGAACAGATCCGCCGCCGAAATCTCGCGGTTGCTGTGGCGAGAAGTCGGGACAGTTTGGAAGCAGCGGAGCGTTCACGACATCAGCAAGCGCGACGTTGTCGACTTGGTATCAACGATCGAAAGTCGGGGTGCGCCGATCGCAGCCAACAAGCTGCTCAAGACGGTCAAGACGTTCTTCAATTGGTGCATCGGCCGGGCGATCCTCGAGAAATCACCTGCCCAAGGCATCCCGCTTCCGTCGTCGACCGTCGCGCGAGATCGAGTTCTGACCGACGCTGAACTAACCGCGATTATCGGCGGCGCTAGAACAATGACGGGCCCCTACGGAGCATTGGTCGAATTCCTCGCGCTGACAGGGCAGCGACGCGAGGAGGTAGCAGGGGCGACTTGGAAAGAGTTTGATCTCGAAGCATCCATTTGGACCATACCCGGCGAGCGAACAAAGAACGCGAAGTCTCACAGCGTCCATCTCTCTCCGTCCGCCGTCGCGGTCCTTCGGCGCTTGCCGGAAAGAAGTGCATGGGCGTTCACGATCAACGGCAGAAAGCCGTTCAGCCGGTTCTCCGCTGAAAAACGTAAGCTCGACGCAATGTCAAAAGTGAGAGGCTGGCGCCTCCATGATCTTCGCAGGACGTGCGTATCTGGGATGGCCAGACTAGGAATCGCACCGCACGTTGCCGACAAGGTGTTGAACCACCAAGCTGGGACAATTTCTGGCGTAGCGGCGGTCTATCAGCGTCACGACTTTATGGCGGAGAGAAAGGAAGCGATGCTCCTTTGGGACGAGCACATACGTGTTCTGCTGGACGGAAACGGGCCAGCACAGGCCATGCGTCGAGTGGCCTAGGCCAGCAATAAAGGGGTGAGACTGAGAGTCGGTCTACTGACTTTTAATCAGTAGGTCGATGGTTCGATCCCATCCGGGCTCGCCAATTTTTACCCGCAATATCAAATAGATAACAACAATAATCATTACGCGTTGCGCGAAATCTATTGGGGGCACGCCTGGGGCACAGGCCCCCTTTTGCTATCCTTCGGTACGTACTTACGGCGCCTCCACAGACTCGCCATAGGCTTTCTCCCGGTAACACCGGAAAAGTAGGTCATGACCTCGACGCGAATTGCCGACGACAGATTCGAGTCGCCGCGTCTTCGATCGATCGTGCTGATCAGATCGGTCAGCGTCGTAAGGCGGCTGATCGCGAGTTCTTTCGCACCCTTCCAAAATACGTCCCCGATGGAGACAGAGGTCTTGCGGCCGTTGATGACGACGAAATGCTTGCCGGGCACTAGCGCGCCCCCAGGGATGCAATGTCGCTATCGATCGACCCCTTGAGCGCCTGTAGCTCAGCTTCCCAAATCGGCTCACCCAAGTTATCGCCCGTCGTGGCGTTAATCAGCAATATGCACTTGGCGATGATGTCTTCGGCACTGGTCGCAGGTACAGAAGCCAACTCGCGGAAGGCGTAGCGCTCGGCGAGCTCGGCCGTGTTGAGCGCACTTGCGGCGTCACAGGTCGGACCATACGCCTCCATGCGCTCCAGCTCATCGATCGCCTTCTCTTTGAGGCGACGAGCGAAAGCGATGTCGTCGATGACGTCGGTGATCGCGGTCACAGTGCTTCTCCGAGTTGTAAGTTGGTGGACGCACCACGACAGCACATGAACGCTCAGCTGTCGCGTCGGACGTTTACAATTGCGTTGTAGATTGCCGTGGCAGTTTTCCAACGATCACGCGACCTTGAACCGGGTATCGCCAGTTCTTCGACCCGGTTGGCCTTGAGCGTGGAGGCCAGCGATCTTCGCCGCGCGCGCGAGGCGGCGATCGTGCCGTTCCGTTGCGGATCGGCACTCCACCGTCCACAACCATAAGGGATTGAACTTATTGCTGTATTTCATTACGCGCGGCGAATTATCCCAACCTGCCCGAGCCCACGACTTCCGCGTGCTACAAATTGCGGCATGCACTGGCTTATATCTGCAACCGGTTTGATTTTCGTCGTTGTTGGTGCCGCGACCGCAGCCCCAATCGAGCGCCAGCAAATCAGGGTGAGCGATGGAGACACCGTTTGGATCGATGGCGAAAGTGTTCGCCTGCTCGGCTTCGATACACCGGAAACACAAGTCGGCTTTTACCGGTGCGATGTGGAGCGCGAGCGCGGCCTGGTCGCCAAGAAGCGCCTGGAGGAAATTCTCGACACCGCACGCGCAATCGACATCAGATTTAGGAAGCACCGCGACCGCTACAATCGCCTTCTGGGGCGTCTCTCGCTTGATGGACGCGATGTGGGAAAGATTTTGATCAGCGAGGGATTGGCGGTGCGTTATCGCGGCAGTGGTCCGAAAATGGATTGGTGCCCTCGACGCCGCAGAGGATGAAAGACAAATTGGGAGGGCGAGATGGCCAAGCATCTTGGCTTCAATGACTATGACATCGCCGGAATTACGAATGCCATTACTCGGTATAAGTCCGCCGGACTTCGGGCTGATTATGACATCACGGACAAGGCGGCCGGTGTTGTCCGGATAGTCCTTGAGAACCCTGTAAGTCGAGATGGTTCGCTAGTTGTGTTTGACGTTCATAAGGTTGGTCGCCGTGGATGGTTTCGAGACAAAGCAAATTGGGTCGTGCAACTAGCATCGAAGCAGCCTGGAACCGATCTTCAACAGCACGGATGCGTCTCGGGGACGATGCAGGCATTCGCGTTGTCGGCCGCCGAGGTTGACCTAAAGCACGGCTTTCTGAGTAAGGCGACCTTTGATCTCTGCGCCGATTCTGATGGCTCGTGATCGGCTGTCGTGTTCGCTCAGCAATGCAACCTCGACACGAGCAATACTAGCGAGCATAAAATGGTTTTTGCGGACGCGGTATTCGAGAAAACTAGATATGAAATATATCAAGCCCTCACGCGGGCGGCAGAGGAAGAAATCCGGCGTGTGTTATCTGATATTGAAATCCCACCCGATATCTCTTCCAGAACGAAATCGATCAAGAGCATCAATGACAAGATTGATCTAAAGAATTACGACGATTTCCAAACTCAAATGAAGGACATCTCCGGAGTACGAATTGTCTGCATGACAAGTCGGCAAAAGGAGCATGTAGCCAAGCAATTGAAAAAGCAATTTGAGGTCATCGAGTACGAGCCTCGCACAAGCGACCCATACAGCATGGGATATCTCGACGAGAAACTGATCTTGGCCTTTGGCAAAAATTATCCGGATAGAACTTATGAGCGAATTCGCCGCATCCCTTTCGAGGTGCAGATCAGGTTTGTGTTCATGGATGCGTGGGCGAAATTCTCCCATGCATTTGCCTACACAGAAGAAAGTAGCATCCCGCCGGAATTGCTTCGAAAGATTCAAATCATGTCGGCAGCGTCAGAAATGCTGGACGATTTGGCCGATTCGTACGCCGACAGGCTCTTGTCGCTCCAAGCAAAGATAAAAACGGATCTGGCATCGAACGAAGTGCAATATGCGGCTATGCCCGTCAACATGGAAACATTGCAAGCCTATATAGAAGTAAAATTCCCGGGCAAATCAATCAAGCGGCACATTCAGGCGTTTATCCTCGCGGATATCAACCGCAAACGATACGGTACAATTGCAGACGTTGATCGGGCCGTAAACGCTGCCAAACCTTTTCTGATTTGGTATTCGCAACGTGCGCCAGAGCGTTTCGAAGGCGGCGCGGACTACATTACGAAAGGCCTTGGGTGGATCGATCCAGAATTTCGTCGGAAGCACGCCTTTGGTAAAGCCACTCGCAACGCATTCGATGAGTTCGACGCTTCATTGAGAATGTCTTCCAGGTCGGACCGCTAGCACTGATGCAATTTGTAGCCAACGGTCCCGATATTCCCGATCCGCTCTTGGAAGCACACGAAGAAGGCCGTGTGGTGTTCTTCTGTGGCGCGGGTATTTCCTATCCCGCGGGCCTACCAGGCTTTAAGGGACTAGTGGATGAGATTTATAAGCTCGTTGGCACGACGCGTTCTCCGATTGAGCAATCGGCTTATGATCGCGATCAATTCGATGCCACGCTCGATTTGCTGGAACGGCGCGTGCCGGGACAACGTATCGCCGTGCGTCAAAGGCTCGCGCAAGCACTGCAACCTAAGTGGCGTCGCAAAGGCGCCATTGATACCCATGAAGCTTTGCTGCAACTCGCTCGCTGTCGCGAGGGGTCTATTAGGTTAGTGACCACCAACTTCGACCGCGTGTTCGAGCGGGTGAGAAAGCGCCCCGGAAAGGCCTTCCAGGCTCATGCCGCACCGATGCTACCCATACCTAAGAACAGCCGTTGGAATGGGCTGGTCTATCTGCACGGCCTCTTGCCCGATAAGGCAGACGATAGTGCGCTCCACCGGTTGGTGCTCACCAGCGGCGACTTCGGCCTTGCTTACCTAACCGAACGCTGGGCCGCACGCTTCGTCAGCGAGCTGTTCCGGAACTACCTAGTTTGCTTCGTCGGTTACAGCATCAACGACCCGGTGCTGCGCTACATGATGGATGCGTTGGCCGCCGACCGGATGTTGGGCGAATTCACTCCGCAGGCTTACGCGCTGGCTGACTGTAACCCCGGACAGGAACAGGCCAAGACAATTGAGTGGGAGGCCAAGGGCGTCAACCCAATTCTCTACGAGGTGCCCACTGGCAGCCACGATCATTCGGCGCTGCACAAGACCTTGAAGGTTTGGGCCGAAACTTATCTGGATGGTACGCTTGGCAAAGAGCGTATCGTCCTTGATTACGCTCGAGCGCGGCCTTCCGCCAGCACTCAGCAGGATGACTTCGTAGGCCGAATGCTTTGGGCTCTGTCCGACGAATCGGGATTGCCCGCCAAGCGATTCGCGGACTTCAACCCTGCACCCGCGCTCGAATGGCTGGAGGCGCTCTCGGAGGAACGCTATCGGCACGGCGACTTGAATCGCTTCGGCGTTCCACCGCGCGCAGAGGTGGACAAAAAACTGCAGTTCAGCCTGATCCGGCGACCCGCGCCATACAAGCATGCGCCGTGGATGGCACTAGTGACTCCCAGCCTTGGCGGCAGCCAATGGGATGACGTTATGTTCCATCTGGCCCGCTGGCTGGTTCGCCATTTGAATGACCCTGCATTGATCATTTGGTTGGCGCAGCGTGGAGGATCGCTGCACGATCGTTGGGTGTGGCTGGTTGAGCAGGCGTTGGACCACCTCGCGCGCTTAGCACGAGAAGGAAAGACGACCGAGCTCGACAGTATCCGCACCCACTCGCCAAACGCTATCCCCGGGCCGCTGATGCAAACGCTATGGCGCATGCTGCTCACCGGCCGGGTGAAATCATTTGATGATGGGCTAGGCCTCTACCGTTGGAAGGATCGTCTAAATCGCGGTGGGCTGACGGCTACACTGCGTCTGGACTTGCGAGAGTTGCTGTCGCCCAGATTGTTGTTGAAAAAGCCATTTCGCTTAGGCGAAGGAGAGGAAAGCACCACCGACGAACCGACGCGTATCCGGAAATTGGTGGGATGGGACCTGGTGCTGACCACCGATCATGTGCGCTCCTCGCTTCCCGATTTGGCGGACGAGCGCTGGCGAGCAATGTTGCCGTTGCTGTTGGACGACCTTCAGCAATTGCTGCGAGACGCGTTGGACTTGCTTCGCGAGCTGGGCGAAGCAGATGATCGAAGCGACCGTTCGCATTGGGATTTACCGTCAATCAGCCCCCATTGGCAGAATCGGGGTTTCCACGACTGGGTGACTCTGATCGAGCTGCTCCGCGATGCGTGGCTGATAACGCGTGAAAGCGATCGCGAAGGCGCGCGGCGGATTGCAGAGGGTTGGTTCGCTGTGCCGTATCCGACGTTCAAGCGATTGGCTTTGTTCGCGGCCAGTCAGGACGACGGCATCGATTGCGCGCAGTGGGTCAAGTGGTTGGTGGTGGACGACGCCTGGTGGTTGTGGTCCGTCGGAACGCAGCGGGAGACGATGCGATTGCTGGTGCAGCAAGGAGCGAAGCTCTCGCCATCCGCTCGTGCCACCCTGGAAACAGCGATCCTGGCCGGTCCGCCACGGCAAATGTTCAGGAATGACCTTGAACCCGAGCGTTGGCAATCGATAGTGGATCGCTCGGTCTGGCTGCGTCTCGCCAAATTGCGCGAAAGTGGAGTTGAGCTTGGTCACGCTGCTTCACAGCGCTTCGACGACCTGTCGGGGGAATATCCCGCCTGGCAATTGAACAGCCACGAGCGAGACGAATTCTCTCATTGGATGAGCGGCACTGGCGACCCTGACTATGAAGACAGTCGCCATATCGACATCGCGCCGCGGAAGCGCGCCGACTTGGTCATTTGGCTGAAGCAGCCACCACGTGAGCGCCATCCCTTTTATGAAGACACCTGGCTTGAGGTGTGTCGCGATCGCTTCTTCCACAGTTTCTTGGCGTTGTGTGACTTGGCCGAGGAAGGGTTCTGGCCCGCAGAGCGCTGGAGAGAAGCCCTGCAAGCGTGGAGCGAGCAAAGTCGGGTGCTGCGGTCATGGCGCTATGCGGCACCCTTGGTGCGGGACATGCCTGATGAGGTTATGCAGGAAAACGAGCACAGCACCTCCTGGTGGATGGAGGCGGCCTCCAAGGTGATTGATCGACATGAGGCGATCCTACTCGATCTTTGCACCCGCATGCTGGTGTTGTCCCGTGATCCCGAAACCGGTCAAAACGGAGACAAGACCTACGAGCCAGTGGACGAGGCCATCAACCACCCGATTGGCCATGTTGCGCAAGCGCTGCTGAACCTTTGGGTCAAACGCAACCCCAATGACAACGATTTACTGCCCGGTGATATCGAACCCATTTTCAGTACAATATGTGATGTCGGAATCGAGAAATTTCGGCATGGACGTGTGTTGCTGGCATCGCGACTGATTGCTTTATTTCGGGTAGATCCCCCCTGGACGGAAAAGCATCTGCTGCCTTTGTTCGACTGGACACGCAGTTCGGTTGAAGCCAAGGCGGCGTGGGAAGGATTCCTGTGGTCTCCAAGGCTGTACCGTCCGCTCTTGATCGCTTTCAAATCGCAATTCCTTTCCACAGCGCGCCATTACGTGGACCTGGGTGAGCATGGCCGTCAATTCGCAGCATTCCTGACCTACGCCGCTTTGGACCCTCCGGAAAGTTATGCACCGGCGGACTTCCAAGGCGCCATTGGCGCACTACCGCAGGAGGGACTGGATGAAGTAGCACAGGCACTCTCGCAAGCGCTCCAAAGTGCCGGTGAACAACGAGAGGACTATTGGAAAAATCGCGTTCAACCGTTCTGGCAACAGGTCTGGCCCAAATCCCGCGAGCTTGCATCAAACGGTATTGCCGAATCGCTGGCTCTTCTGTGTATCGCAGCAGGCGGTGAATTTCCTTCGGCCCTTGCTACTGTGTTGGACTGGCTGAAGCCGATTGAGCATCCCAACTACATTGTGCACCAGTTACATGAGTCCGGATTAAGTGACCGGTTCCCTGACGCGGCGTTACGTTTGCTCGACGCTATAGTGAATGATCAGCCTTGGGTACCCCGAGAACTGGGGCAATGCCTGGAAGCCATTGCGCAAGCGGAACCGGGTTTACGAAAAGATTATCGGCACCAGAGGCTTACCGAGTACGCGCGACGGCGCGGCTAAAGACGGGGCCGAGGGCGCATATCGTCCAGCAGCGCGGCAGCAATAACATCGTCCGACGAGTTGACTAGTCTCGACCAAGCGGGCGGCCTCGCCAGCAAGTTGTCCCGCGAATTGGCAGCGCCCGTCTGCTTTCGGTTGGTGCCTTCGTGCGTCCCACGACCAAGCCAAGCCCGATTCCAAACGTCGGAAATATCCTCAACTTTGGCGGGCGGGGATGCCCGCTGTCAATCGGCGTTCAAATTTGGCTCTGACGCAGTTTTGGTGCAGCTTATTCATTCAGCGCCTATCAGTCTGGCCTGAAGCAAATCGATTTTGCCTCGGCCGTACATTTGACGTCTGACGAGCTTGAGGCGTGTGATCTGACCTTCGGTCTGTCC